>CAXSCV010000024.1:23781-27773 GCA_964235895.1 uncultured Chthoniobacterales bacterium | reverse complement strand
AAGCGCGGCGGTAAAATGCGCTTCGTCTCCTGGGATGATTGGGTGGCGGAATCTCCCTCGCATCTGAGTTTGCCGACGCAGGCCCTCGATTCCTGGGCTCCGGCCAGACTCTTCGACGTGCGTTGGGCGGCGACGGTGGTCGAGCAAGCGCTGCTCCGCCTCCGGGAGGAATGCCGAGTCCAGGGCCAGCGACGCGCGTTCGATATTCTGCGCGGCACCCTCACCGCCTCGCGGGCGGAGGTTAGCTATACGAAGCTGGGGAAAAAACTGCGCGTCGACGCAGGCCGAATCAAACGCCTCATCTGCGCGCTCCGGGGTCGTTACCGCGAACTGCTTCGCCAAGAAGTGGCGCGAACCGTCGCCAAGCCTGAGGACGTGGATGAGGAGCTGCGTTATCTCTGCACCGTGCTCTCGACGGAAAGCGACACCGAAAAATTGTCGAAGCGGTGAGAAGGCTCCAATGAACTTAGAGGGTCTTTCGGATTCGATCGCCAGCATTCATCCACCGCCAGCGAAATGCCGGAGATGCGGCGCGGCCGCGCGCATCGAGGAAAGCGAGTGTTTGTATTGTCTCTTGTACGCCGGCGTTGAATCCCCGGAAGAAGGCGAGGCCGAAAGTTTGTCAGTCGCGCTGGAGAAAATCGGCGTTGAAGAGAACGAGTAAACCGCGGGAATTAGGCGCATCGTCGCGCTGAAAACACTTCGTGAGTTATTGAGGCTATTCGCGCGGACGTGAATTATCTCAAGTCGCTTTCGGCGACGTTTTCTCCTCCGCTTTTCGATTCCGTTTGGCCGATTTTTCACGGCACAGCACGACCGTGACGTATTTCACATCTGGCAAAATAAATTTGCGCAATTCCAGACGCACTTTTTGTAGAGAAAACGTCTCGAGCAGATGAGTCGCTATTTCATTAGCGAGCGTTTCGACCAAAAGGCCTGTCCGGTTCGCCACGAATTTTTTTACCGTTCGACAGACCTCCGCATAATCAATCGTGCGCGCGAGCTGATCTTCCATTTCGTGAAAGCCGATCGCTGGCCAGAGCGTGAGTGAAAGGGTCAAACGCTGCGCGGTCTCCCGTTCCTTCGCGGGCACCCCGATCCGCGCGCGCAACTCGAGTTGCTCAATATGAATCGAGTCATCCGAGTTGATCGCCCGAGATTTCATCGAGCTTTTATACCGTCGCCGAGGCGGGTCGGGGAATTCTTTTGAAATGTTAATCTGAAATAAATTCGACTTCCGCGCGTACTCGCACTCGGGAATCCGTAGAAGAGGTTACATGCCCCCTCTCTCGCTACTCGCCGCGTTTGTTTTTTGCCGGGATGGGTCTGGCGAGCATCCTTCTTCTAGCCGGTTGTCGTCGTGGGCCAGAAAGCCGCGCCTATCGCACTGTGCCTTTATTAAACGGCGCGCGCTCACTCGGTTCGCCACTGGTCGGAGTGGCAGTGGACGCCAATCGTCACGCAGTTTACGCGATCGTCGGTCGCGACCCCGCCGCAGCCGTCGCGGCCGCCGATGCGCGCGTGAATTCAATCATCGAAGCATTGCCGGAGGAATTTTGAGCCGTCTCGGAATGTCGAAAAAATTTCGAGAGGATCGGCGCACACAACATTTTCTCGCCGGATAAGATTAATATTCCGATCCCTCGCCCGCAAAATTCTATGAGCGAAACAGCCTCCGACATCACAGAAACTGGACAGGAAACGCGCTGCCGGATTATCCTGGCGGATGATCACGAATTAATGCGCGAAGGCATCGCGGCGGTCATCGCGCGCGCGCGGCGTGTTCGTTCGTCAGCCGACGCGGAACCGAATATTTTGGATGATCTTGCTGCCGAAGCGCTTCTTTAATTTGCGCAGGATGTCGGCCTTCGAAATCGTTTCGAACTGATAATGCAACGCGGGTTGCAGCACGCGCACGACCAAAATTCCCTCGCGCAAACTAACCGGCGCGGAATTATCGGCGATGAAATCGCCGACAATATTCTTCCACGCTTCGATCACTTCCTTTTCGCGCAGCCGTTCGCTCAAGCCGAGTTGCTGCATCAATTTCGGAAGCAAATCGCCCGGCGATTGCCAGCGATCCGGCCGAGTCTTCCTGGCCGGCAATCCGCGCCATTCCGCGAGCACAGCGGCGCGGAGAGCGGCATTCATCGCTTACTAAAACCAGAGTCGCGCATCGCTGCCGCTAATATTTCCGCCGCATATTACTCGGCAGAATATTTAGCTCGGTCCGATATTTTGCGACCGTGCGCCGCGCAATCGGAATGCCGCGATCGCTCAGGATCTCGACGATTTCCTTGTCGCTCAATGGTGTGGCGCCGTTCTCCGCTTTCACCAGGTCGAGAATCGCTTCTTTCACGCTAGTGTTGCTCATCGCTTCGCCGCTGGAGGTTTGATAGCCCGGCGTGAAAAAATATTTCATCTCGAAGACGCCCTGCGGCGTGGACATGTACTTGCCCGAGATCGCGCGACTCACGGTTGTTTCGTGAACACCGACCGCGTCGGCGATTTGCACCATGGTCATCGGCTTCAAATGCGCCGTGCCGTGATCGAGAAACTCGCGCTGCCGTGAAACAATCTGATGGGAAATATTCGAGATGGTTTGTTGTCGCTGATGGATCGATTTAATGAGGAATTTTCCGCTGCGAATTTTGTCGCGAATGTAATCCTTCACTTCGCTGCCATTTCCGTCCTGCGACATGATGTCTTTGTAAGTGTTACTGATGCGCAGGTGCGGAATTTGTTCACCGTTCAGAATGATCTGATACTCGCCGTCGATCTTCTCCACCGTCACGTCGGGCAAGACATAGTTCTGCGGCGACTCGGCGAAGATCTGGCCCGGCCGCGGATCGAGCTGCGCGATGTTATTGGCGCATTTTTGCACCTGCTCCGCATTCAAACCCATCCGCCGCGCAATCTCCGGAAACCGGCGCTTGCCGAGATCCAGCATATGTTCGCAGACAATTTTGTACTCGAGGGTGTTCTGCTTGCCTTCCCGTTTTAGCTGAATGAGAAGGCACTCGCGCAGATCCTGCGCGCCAACTCCGGGCGGATAGAAGCTCTGGATGAGCGTGAGCATGTTCTCGAAGTCTTCCTTGTCGATGCCGGTGTTCATCGACATGTCCTCGGGCGATGATTGCAGAAAGCCGCTGTCGTCGATGTTGCCGATGATGACTTCGGCGGTTTTGCGGTCGTTGGCATCGAGCGCCGTTTGGTTGAGCTGCCCCATCAAATGCTGCTGGAGCGTTTCCTGCGTCGCGATGGAATCAAAAAAGAATTGCCGCTTTTCTTCCTCATTCTGTGAGCGCGCGCTGTAGTTGGTCGACTGCGCCATGTAATCGCGCCACTCGTCGTCAAGCTTCGCGAGTTGATCGAACTCTTCCTTGAAACTCGCATCGGCCGCGGCGGTATCGTCCTTCGGCTCGTCATTCGTTTCGGACTCCGGCTCGGTCGCTAATTCTTCCAAGACCGGATTGGTTTCCATTTCCTGCTGCACCAGATTTCGCAGCTCCAGCAAAGGCGCCTGCAAAATGAGCAAGCTTTGTTGCAACTGAGGCGCAAGAACCTGCTGAAGGGAGAGATTCTGCGATTGGTGCATTCCGGGGCCGGCCATCGCCAGAGCTTATGTAGCCAAGAGACAAAAACGCAAGCAATTTTCGCGCCGCGGAGCGATCGCGTTCACGTTTGCAACACGCGTTGCGGCTCGGAATGCGACTTGCTTATGAAACGGGAAACCTTCCGTTTATGAAAAATTTCGCCCTCGCTACCTCTCTCTTGCTCGCCTCGATCGGCGCTGCCGGCGCGCTTGAGCCGGTCACGATCCAGGACCAGCTCGCTCCGATCATAAAAGAAATTCAAGTTCAGCAAGCTGCGCTGGCGGAAAACCAGGCAAAGATCGATGAAAAACTTGTGACCGTCGGGGAAGCGGTCCGAGTCGCTCGCATCTACGCCAGCCGATCGGGCCGCTAATTATGAACACGAAATTTCTCCTC
>CAXSCV010000024.1:7183-23737 GCA_964235895.1 uncultured Chthoniobacterales bacterium | reverse complement strand
GCGTCGGATTGGTTCTCGCCGTTTCCGCGCAATCGCCCGCGCCCGTCGTCATTCAGGCAATTGTCCCGGACGCCGCGCCTGCGGTTGTCGCGCCAGCGCCGATCGCCCCCGTTTCTTCCGACGCCACGCTCAAGACTTTGCAGGAAATCAAAGCGGCAAACGAGACCATCCTCGCCAAGCAAGCGGGCGCGCTTCAGGCGCTGGAAGAGATGGAAAAATCCGCCGAGCAAATCAAAATTTACACCAAGCGCGGCTGAGCCGGCGCTGGTTACTTTTTGATCTTGGCCTCTACCTTTCGGTAAAGCGTGGCCATGCTGATGCCGAGAATGCTGGCCGCTTTTTCGCGCGAACCTTCGAAGTGTTCCAAGGTCGCATCGATGTAACCGCGCTCCTGTTGTTGAATGAATTCATCCAGCTTTTGCCCCACGACCATCTCTGAGGTGCGGCTTTTCTTCCCGCCTTGCGCCGCCGCGACGATCTGCGGCGGTAAATCGCTCGGCAAAATCACCTCTTCATCGCAAAGCGCACAGGCACGCTCAATCGCATTTTCCAACTCCCGAACATTTCCGGGATAGTCGTACAGACACAGCATCTCGACCGCTTTCGGATCGATCTTTTTCGGTTCGCCGCCAGCCGCGCCCGCTTGCTTCTGCAGGAAATGATTCACGAGCAGCGGGACGTCTTCCAGCCGCTCGCGCAACGGCGGAATCTCCACCGGAATCACGGCCAGCCGATAATAAAGATCCTCGCGAAAAGTTCCGTCTTTCATCTTCGGCAGAAGCGGTTCGTTCGTCGCGCCGACCACGCGGACATTCACCGGCGAGCTCTTGTTATCGCCGACGCGCCGAACTTCGCGTTCCTGCAACACTCGCAGCAGTTTCGTCTGCAACGACGTCGCCATCGAGTTCACTTCATCGAGAAAAATCGTGCCGAGATTTGCCTCTTCGAAAAGCCCACGCTTATCCGCGACCGCGCCGGTGAACGCGCCTTTTTTGTGTCCGAATAACTCCGACTCGAGCAAATTCTCCGGCAACGCGCTGCAGTTAATCGCGACGAAGGGATGATGCTGGCGGTTGCTATTGAAATGCAATCCGCGCGCGACCAATTCCTTACCGGTGCCGCTTTCGCCTTGAATGAGCACCGTGCTGTCGGTGTCGGCGACCTTGTTGATTAAATTATAAACCTGCTGCATCGGCCGGCTCGTGCCGATGATGTTTTCAAAGCGATATTTATTCTTGAGTTCCTTGCGAAGATAAACGTTCTCGCGCAAAGCCGCCTGATAATCGAGCGCGCGTTGCACGGTCATTTGCAATTCGTCGATCTTGAACGGCTTCGTCACGTAATCATACGCGCCCATCTTCATCGCCTCGACCGCCGTCTCGACCGACGCGTAAGCCGTGATCAAAATGACCGCGGTTTGCCGATGATATTCGCGGATGTGCCGCAGAACATCGAAGCCGGTCATCGTCTCCATTTTGATGTCCGCAATCACCACCTGCGGCGCGATCGCATCGAGTTGTTCGATGGCCTTTGGCGCGGAGTTAAATGGGAAAACCTGATGACCTTTTTCCCGGCAGAGAGTCACGATCACTTCCACCATCGCGGGCTCGTCGTCTATGATGATGATCTTGGCCATATTCGCAGGGCCGAGAATAATTTCAGACCTGAGAAAAGCAAACGCAGAAACGAGAATTCGTTAGGCGCGGAAGACCGTTTCTCCATCGATCATCAGCCAAATTAATCGCTCGTTAGAATTCACGGTTTCGTCGTAGACGTTCTCGATTCGACCGCAAAACGGCAGTGCAATCAAATCTGCGAAAAAGCCCGCGCGCAGGCGGCCGAGTTGGTCGCCTTGGCGCAAAGCGGCCGCCGGATTGATCGTTACCATTTCGAGCAATTCGCGTGCGGAAATGTCTGGCTGGCGTTTCCGCAGCTCGTGCATTTCCGCGAATAAATTCAGATCCGGCGCGCTCGCGAGACTGTCTGTTCCGAGAGAAATTCTGAATCCGCGCGCACGCAGTTCTTTGAACGGAAAAGGCGCGTGCTCAAAGTAAGCGTGGCTGCGCGGGCAGTGTGCGATGGAAAACTTAGGCGCGCCTTCCAGCAACCGAAAATCATCACTCGTTAGCTCGTTCAGATGCGCGACGATCCATCGTTCATCGAGCGCGTCGGCGTTCAACAACAAAGCCAGAGGCGTGACCTCGCCGCAGTCGTCCATCCTTCGTCCGAGATCCCGCAGAAATTCGAAGAGCGGTCCGCGCGCGTGGCGAAACATTTCGAATTCCTCGCGCGACTCCGCCAGATGCGTGGTCAACGGAAGTCCCTCTCGCGCGGCCACGGCACTCGCTTCCAGATACAAATTTCGCGACGCGGTAAATGGCGCATGCGGCGCGAGGCCGAAGCCGCCGCGCACCTCCCGGCCGCGCATCGTCTCCGCGAGATTTTCATAGATCGCCTCTGCCGAAACGGCTTCTCGCGCATCGATCATTTCCGCAAACCACCACGTTCGGACCGGCGACGATTTGATCTGCGGAATCAAGCGCGGCGCAGTTTCCAAGTTCACGATAGTCGTCGTTCCGAAACGCGCGGCCTCGTCCAACCCGTTCTCGATCGACCGCACATAATCGCTCTCGTTCCACGCAGCTTTCTGCGCATTGATCGCGCGGATCCAGGCGGTGAAAGATGACGCCCGAGGAATGACGCCGCGCAGATCGGTGTAATCGAGATGGCAATGGGCGTTGATCAAACCCGGCAACAAAACGCTCTCGCCGAGATCGATCACCTCGCCGGAATTTCGCGCGTGCACTTCCGGCCACGGGCCGACATCCACGATGCGATTTCCGTCAAGCGCCACCGCGCCGTCGGCAATCGGATCGCCGTCCATGGTGATGACAGCGCGGGCGCGAATGATCATCGGAATTGCGCGCCGCTTACGGGGTCGTCGCCTTGACCACCTCGCGCGCAGCCGCAACTAGGAGGTTGCAGGATTCCTGGCAAAGCAACGGCGGCGTCGCTTCGCCGCGGCCAGTTTGATCGTAGCGCGGCTGGAATTTTTCCGCCAGCAACAAGTCGGAAGGCGCGGCCCCGCTGGCATCGCGTCGCCAGAGAATTGTGCGCAAACATCCCCCGTCCGAGCGACAAAAATTTCCGATCACTTCGTTAGCCTGCGTGTCCGAGATTCTCGCGGCCACGCGATACATTCCGGTTTGCCGCGCGAGCGTTTCGCGGAACGTCGTCGTTTGCAGTTTGTTTTTCTTCCAGGCCGCGAAAGCCGCCGCGCGTCCGGGATAAAATAAATCCATCGCCAATTCCGCTTCCGCAAGATTCGGCAAAATCAATTTCCAGCCGTGCCGCAAATTTGGCGCGGTTTTTAGGGGCCGAAATTTTCCCGCGTCATCAAAACGCGCAATCTCCATCGCCGCCTCGGGTGTTCGCCTAACGAGCAAATCATCGCGCGCGAGATCTTCGCGATGACAAAGCATGAACGCCTCGTTAGGCGCGCGCACAATCGCGATCTCTCCGATTCGACCTGGCAAATCCGCCAGCCAACTGGCCGCGCCCCTCACTTGAAAGCGTGGCCCATGAGCAACGCGACGCGCTCAAGAACCTCGCGATCTTCTTTCGAGAACGCCTTCAGCTTTTCACTCTCGACCGCGATCACGCCCACGACGCGGTCCGATTGGCTAATGATCGGCACGACGATTTCCGAGCGCGTGGTGTGAAAGGTCGGGAGATAACGCGCATCTTTGCTCACGTCGTCGACCACGATGGTCTGGCGCGATTCGGCGGCCGCGCCGCACAAACCTTGCGTCACCGGAAAGCGCGAATAACACGGCGGCTCCTCATCGGAACCGGAAACAATCGTGAGCTCGCCGCGCGATAATTTGTAAACGCCGAGCCAGCGGAAGCCGCGCGCCCCGCAGATCATTCGCGCCATTTTCTTCACGTCGCCCGGGCCTTTCGCGCCGGCCAAAATGAAAGCGCCCAGCTCCTGCAACATGGCGATCGTGGCCGCGTCCTTCATGCCAATATTTCCTGCGCGGCAGATACGCGATCAAACGCTTCCGCCTGGTCCACGATGATCTCGGCAAAGCGCGGCTCGGTCCCGATCGAGCTCGCATAATAAAGTTCCCGTCCGCGCAGGTGATGCGGATTACCTCGAAAGGCATCGTCCCCACACCGCGCCAACCCGAGCAGCTCCGGGATGTCTTCAAAACTGTGCAACCCGTCGGAGATGAAAAATGGAACCACCACAACGTGCGCAGTCTCCGTGAACTTTTCCCAATCGGCAACGCGCGGCGTTTCTTCCATGTAAACATTGCGCACCGCCGCGTAGCGATTCATTCGCCGGATCTTCTCCACCTCCCGCTTCGCGGCCAGCGCGCTCTGGTCGTTCAGGTCCGTGCCATGCCCGACGATCAGCAGGCTCGTTTCCTTTTCCGGCGCGTCCGGCGCCACTTCGCGCGCCCGGCCCAGCAAGAGATCGGTCATTGCCGAATGATTCCCGACCGGCTCGCAATATTTCCAAACCTGCCCATTCGCACGACTCGTTAGGCGACCGCTCAATTCCAGCTCGCGCGGAATGACCGTCTGCGTGAAATAACCTTCGCTGATAAAATTCGGAACCACATATACTTCGGCGATCGCCGGATCGCGAAAGAAGAGCAGCGCATCGCGCAAGCTCGGTTCTTCCTTCCAAAAACAGCAGGCCACCTCCGCAAAAATCCCGCGCCGACGAATGGCCGCAGCATGGGCCTGTGTCGGCGCGGCCGACTCGGCATTGACCGTCGACCCGTGGCCGACAATGAGCAGCGCTCTCATTTAATAAAGAAAAACGGCGCTCAACCTCCGGAGATGAGCCTTGACCGCGAAGAGATCCGCCGTGCTAAACGCATAGAGTGAAAATACTGGCACTCCGAATTTTGCTGCTGAGTTGCTCAACATTTTGCCTCGCTCCACTTTCGGCGCAGGCCGACGATTGGCAATACTACCAGCACGATCCCACACACACCGGCGACTCATCGGCCATCGTTAATCCTTCCGCGCTGACCCTGGCTTGGTCGGCTCCGCCCGGTTATTCGACACCTCTGATCGTGGGCGACAGCATTTATGGCACGCTGAACGGAGGAGGCACCGGACAGGCCAGCACGATTTCCTCATTCGCACGCAGCAGCGGCGCGATCAATTGGAGCTACTCCGGCAATTTCGTCTTTCCATCGCAAGCCGCAGTAGGCGGCGGGTTTGTCGTCTTTCACGGCGGCGTTTCGGGAAATGGCTCCGGTCAACTCTATGTGCTCAATGCGAACACCGGAGCTTTTCTCTACAATGTAGCGGTGCCGGGCGGAATCGACGTCATGCCGACGATCGTGAGCAATCCGGTCACCGGCGCGGTCACAGCTTATTGCGCAGACGGATCTTCGCTGCGCGCAGTTTCACTCGGAGCGACTAGCGGTTCTGTCGTTTGGACGCAGACGGGATCATTCGGCGGCTCCTCCCTTCCGACTGTTGTCGGCAGCTCTATCGTCATGGCAGGACCGGGACAGTATTACGCTTTCGATCAAACGACCGGAACGGCCAACCATTTCCACGCCGGGGACGTCAGCGGTGGCGGCGGCGTGACGGTCGCATACGATGCGGCGCGCCGGCAGTTTTACGTCCTGGAGGATTATAGCGGCAACGTCGGCAACGCGCTGACCGCATATCACTACACGGACAACGGCCACATCGAGATGGTCTGGCAAAAAACCGGCGTCGGAATCGGGAACGGTGGCTCGGTCGCGATCGGCGCAGATGGCAAAGTTTACGCGGCCGATATGTCGCGGATCGTGGAACTTGATCCCACGACAGGCGCGACACTGCGTTTCATTTCCGGATCGTTCGCCAATGGGATGACACCGGCGCTGACGAACGGAGTTCTTTGGGCGTTTTCCGGGAATCAAACCGTCGCTTACGACCTGAATAGCTTGCAACTGCTGCGCGCACTCAGCGGCAGTCGCGGCAGTCTGAATTCAGCGTACGACTCGCCCGGCGCCTTCGCCGATGGTTACTTCGCGCTCGATTACGGAACGATCGTCGGAAGCCACGGTTTCGACGTTTACGACGCGCCTGTGCCCGAGCCGCAAACCATCATGGCATTCGCCGTCGGCGGTGCATTCTTACTGGCCGCGCGATGGCGCCGGCGTTGAACCCCGCGAGTTGATCGCTATTTTGCCGGATGCGTTTTCGGAACTACAAAAACACCGACCTCAAAGTGAGCGAGGTCGGCTTCGGGCTTTGGACCATTTCCACCGGTTGGTGGGGGAATTTTACTGAGGGCGAGGCGATCGCGCTCATGCATAAGGCGTTCGATCTCGGGATCACGCTCTTCGATGCGGCGGATACTTATGGGAATGGGTTGAGTGAGGAATTAATCGCGAAGGCTTTTCCGAAGCAGCGCGACGAAATCGTGATCGCGACCAAGGTGGGCTACGATTTCGTGACGCATGGCGAAAGTCGCGGACGCGGGCAACGCGAGATTCCGCAGGATTTTTCTCCGGAAGCTGTCGTTAGGGCGACGGACGCCGCGCTGAAACGGTTAAAAACCGATCGGATCGATCTTCTGCAACTGCACAACATTCGGATGGAACAGATCGAAGACGACGCGCTCTGGAGCACGCTGGAGAAATTAAAAGCGAGCGGGAAAATTCGTTATCATGGGATTGCGCTCGGGCCGGCCATCGGGTGGATGTATGAGGGGATCAATTGCATCCGCGAGCGCGACGTGACGAGCGTGCAGCACATTTATAATATCCTCGAGCAGCATCCCGGTCGGGCGATGCAGGAGGCGGCGGTGGAAGCGAAGAAGGATACGATGTTTCTCATTCGCGTGACGCATTCTTCGGGGATGCTGGAAGGCCGATACACCGCGGAGACGATCTTTCCGCCGAACGATCATCGCAATCATCGCCCGCGCAGTTGGCTGCTGAACGGGGTAAAGAAGATCGAGAGCCTGCGTTTCGTGGAGAATTCGGACCGTTCGTTAGGCCAGGCCGCCTTGCAGTGGTTGCTGGCGGACGAACGGGTCGCGTCCACGCTGCCAAATATTTATGAGGAAGCGCAGTTGATTGAGTTCGCGAAAGCGCCGGAGACCGTGCGCCTAACGAGTGATGAACTCACGCGAATCGACGAACTCTATCAGGAAAATTTCGGCGTCGAGCGCGAGGAGCCGAAGTTCAAAGGCACGATGCTGGCGTCGACGGAATCCGCTGCCGCCTAAGCGACGGCCCGTCGGCGGATTCTGATTCTGGGGAGCGCACGCCTCCTGGCGTGCTGGTTTTCGCATTCTGCGAAAACGAACTTTCTCTGGAGGTGCGAAACCAGCTCGACGAACTCGCACTGCAAAAAGATTGTTTCGGCAGAATGCCGAAACCAGCACGCCAGAGCGTACGGTCCCCGGAATTCAGAATCGCGAGAAAGCGCACCCGCGTGGAACGCTGAAGAGTTCCCTGCGCACACTCGCGGCAAGACCCACTTCGGCACGCTCGCCACACGCGCGAATGTTTTCGGCAAGCTGCCGAAAACTGCAGGCTGGCAGCCTGCGCTCCCCGGATTTCAGCGGCTAGCACGCGACCGCTCTTTCGACACCATTTCTAATCGCCTTGGTCGTCGTTGTCTTCGTCCGGCGCGGGCGTGGGCTCGGCGGAGCGGCGTTTCTTGCCATTGCCGTTTTCGGCCGCTTTGTAAACTTGTTTGAAAATCTGGCCGATCATTGGCGCGGCGCCGCTGCCGCCGTGAATGGTTGACCCGACATCGCCTTCGTAAAGCGCGGCGAACGCGAACTGCGGTTGCTTGGCCGGAACGAAACCGGCGAACCAGGCGGCGGTGCGTTCTTTTTGTTTCGGACCCCACTGCGCGGTGCCGGTCTTGCCCGCGACTTCGACGTTCTCCAACCCGGCCTGATGCGCGGTGCCGGTCGCGCCGTTGACCACGCCGATCATCGCTTCGTGCAATTGCTCCATCGTGCGCGGCGAGATATCGAGCTCGCGTTTTACCCGGCGCTGATAGGCGGTGACGATTTCGTTGTCGAGCGTCTGCACTTGTTGCACGAGCCGCGTTTGATAAAAAATTCCGCCGTTCGCGATCATGCTCATCGACTGCGCCATCTGCAGCGGCGTCACTTCGCAATCGCCCTGGCCGATCGACAAATTCGCGATGTCGCCATTGAGCAATTTGCGGCCGTGCGTCGCCTTCATGTATTGATCCGTCGGCACGCGTCCTTCGACTTCGCCGCGCAACGGAATGCCGCATTTCGAGCCGTAGCCCATGCGTTGCGCCCAATCGATGATCGGCTCCGCGCCCGTCTTGATGCCGACTTGGTAGAACCAGGTGTCGCACGATTCGGTCAGCGCCTGGACGAAATTGAGCGAGCCGCGGTCGGTTTTTTTCCAGTTGTGAAAAGTCACGTTGCCGACCTGGAGCGCGGGCATGCAGTCGAAATCGTCATCGCCACGAATCGTTCCGCTTTCGAGCGCGGCGATGCCGACGGTCACTTTAAAAACGGAGCCGGGCGGATAAGAGGAACGAAACGCGCGCGGCAAAAGTGGAATGTTCGGGTCGTCCTGGAGCTCTTTAAATTTCTCCGCGGTGATGTTCGGGATGAAGGCGTTTGGATCGTAGGTCGGCCAGGAAGCCATCGCGAGAATGTCGCCGCTGTTTGGCTCGATGATGACGATGGCGCCGCGTTTGGCCTTCGATTCCAGAGCTTTTTCGGCGAGCTCCTGCAGACGCAAATCGAGCGTGGTCACAACCGTGTAACCAGGAACCGGCGGGGTGATGATTCGCTCCGAAGTCTTTCGGCCAGCTTTGTCGAAGGTCAGTTTATATTCGCCATGCTGACCGGTCAGCATGGTGTTGAAAGTTTGCTCGAGCCCTTCGCGACCTTCGGTTTCCGGCCAGAGCACTTCGTGGTTATCGATCACGCCATCGGGATTGCGCCCGGTCTTTCCGGCGTAACCGATGATCTGTCCGGCCGCGCGGCCGTTCGGATAATCGCGCACATAAATCGGCCGCAACATCATGGTCGCCGGCAAATTTCCTTGCAGTTGTTCGTGCTGCTCGTCGCTTAAATTTTGCGCGATCTCGAGCGGCAGCACTCCGCGATTGTGATAATGCCGCAGGATCAAATCGTCCGTCAGCTTGATCGTACGGCCGAGCAATTTGCCGGCGGCGGACATTTGCTCGTGCGCAAACTTGAGCGCCTGCGTGTCGGAAAAATCGAGCGGCGTCGGGAAGTTGATCGCGAGATTATAACTCAAGCGATTTTGCGCCAGCGGCAGGCCATTGCGATCGATGATCTGCCCGCGCGGCGCCGGAATATCGAGCACGTAGGCGCGCGCCTGTTTCTGCGTTTCGTAAGTCGGGACGATCGTGTCCTCGTTCGGCGAAGGAGATGGCGGCGGCGTTTGCGCGCGCAGATTCGTCGCCGAAAAAATCGCCAGAAAGAGAATCGCGGATCGGTTCAAGAGGCTAACAGATAGCAGGGTCGCGCCATTCGTAAATCGAGCGAACCAGAGGAAGCGCGGGGAGGGCATGGGACTAGCTAAAGAAGAGACGAAATGCGGCGTTACCAACCATGCCTATAGCCACGGAGATCACGAATGAAAACGAGCCCCCGTCCACTACCCGCAACCAAGAATCGAGCGCCCGAAAAGCGTCTCTCGTTTCAACTGCTACCCTCACGCTCGGAACGGCTGAAGGCGCTGAATATTCTTCGCTTGCTGCCCGGGCCACGAATGATGCTCTTCGGGATTGGGATGTAAAAACCGGCGCGCTCGCCTGGCCGCAAGGCTTGGAGAGCCTGTTAGGCCACGCCGATTCCGAGCGCGCGCACTCGATCGATTTTTGGCGCGCACATCTTCATCCGGACGATCGCGCGCGCGTTTGCGCGAGCATTAAAGAAGCGCTCGCCGCGGGCGATCATTGGAGCGGCGAATATCGGTTTCAGCGCGGCGACGGCTCGTATTTTCATCTGCTGGAGCGGGCCACGATTTTGCGCGATGCCGAGGGCCAAGCGGTGCGACTGGTCGGTTCGCTGATGGATGTGACCGCGCGCAAGCAACTGCGCGATCAGGTTTTGCGTTCGCAAAAAATGGAAGCGTTCGGGCAGTTAGCCGGTGGCGTGGCGCACGACTTCAATAATTTTCTCACGACCATTCTCGGCTACAGCGATCTCTTGCTCGCCGATAGCGCGATCAAAGGCGAGATCGCAAAACACATTCGCGAAATTCAATCCGCCGCCGGTCGCGCCTCGGCGTTGACGGCGCAGTTGCTCGCCTTGAGCCGGAAGAATTCCCTGTATGCCGAGGTTCTGGAAGTGAACACGCTCGTGACCAATCTCGAGCACTCGTTAGTCCGATTGCTCGGCGAAAATATCGAGATCGAATGCGCCTTGGCGCAATTCAAGGACGGCGGTTACATCAAGGTCGACCGCGGACAGATTACACAAATTCTCCTGAATCTTTTGGGCAATGCACGCGACGCCATGCCCGCCGGCGGCAAAGTTGTTTTGGCCACGAAAAGCGTGGCCGTCTCCGAGACGACGTCCGCCGCGGAGGAAGACGAGCCGCTCACGCCCGGCGAATATCTTTCCATCAGCGTCACCGACACGGGCAGCGGCATGAGCGAGCAGGCGAAAGCGCATCTCTTCGAGCCATTTTTCTCGACCAAAGCAGGCGGACAAAGAAGCGGGCTCGGCCTGGCCGCGAGTTACGGAATTGTGCGACAAAGTGGCGGACACATTCGCGCGCAAAGCACGCTCGGCCAAGGCACGACCGTGACCATTTTCCTGCCGCGAGTCCCGGCGCCCGCTTACAAAAAACCGAACGGCAAAAATTTACCGACCGGCACTGAAACCATTCTCGTGCTCGAGGACGACATTGGCGTGCGCCACATTTCCGTGCGCGTCCTGCGCGGGCTCGGCTATCACGTGATCGAAGCGGCCAATGCGGAAGACGCGCAACGATTGATCGCGGAAATGGGCGTGCGGAAAATCCATCTTCTGCTGACCGATGTGGTCATGCCGCAAATGAGCGGACATCATTTCGCCGATTGGCTGCGTGAAGCGAACCCGCAGACGAAAGTCATTTTCATCTCCGGCTATCTCGATGTTTTAATCCAACTCGATACCCCGCAGGACACGACGACCTTCTTTTTGCCGAAGCCTTTCGATTCCCATCAACTCGCCTTGAAGGTGCGCGAAGCACTCGATGCCAAGGTTGATGGATGATCTTTGATGGTTCATAACCGGAGGATGGACAGCGCTCCTCCTTCCACCAACAAATCTCCCGTCAGCTTTCAGGACATCGAAGCCGCGCGCACGCGCATCGAAGGCGCGGTTTATTATTCGCCCTGCCCGGAATCGATCCCGTTGAGCGAGATCACCGGCATGCAGATTTATTGCAAGCTCGACAGTCTCCAGCGCACCGGAAGCTTTAAGGAACGCGGCGCGCGCAACTCGCTCGCACAACTTTCGGACGAACAAAAAAAGCGCGGCGTCATCGCAGCCTCGGCCGGAAATCACGCGCAGGCGCTGGCCTATCAGGGAAAATTGCTCGGCGTCCCCGCGACCGTGGTCATGCCGAAATTCGCGCCGCTCATTAAAGTGAGCAATTGCCAGAAGCTCGGCGCGACCGTCGTGAGTTACGGCCAGGATTTCGATGAAGCGAAAGAGCGTGCGCACGAAATCGCCAAGGAACGCGGCCTCGGCTACATCAATGGCTACGACGATCCCGAGATCATCGCGGGTCAAGGAACGATGGGCATCGAGATTGTCGAGCAAGTGCCGGATCTCGACGCGGTGATTTGTCCGGTCGGCGGCGGCGGCCTGCTTGCCGGCGTCGCGCTCGCGGTGAAAACCTTGCGGCCGAAGGCAAAAATTATCGCGGTCGAAGCGGATCACGTGGCCAGTTTCACAGCCGCTTTAAAAGCGGGCCATCCGGTTTGCATTCCAACAAAACCAACGCTGGCCGACGGTCTGGCCATTCCGCAAGTCGGCACAAACGCTTACAACGTCGCGCACTCGTTAGTCGATCGCTGCTTGTTGGTGAGCGAAGAACAAATCGCCGTTTCCATTTTGCGCATCGTCGAGCTCGAAAAAGGCGTGGTCGAAGGCGCGGCCGCTACGCCGCTCGCCGCCTGTTTGTCAGGACAGCTTCCGGAATTGGCCGGCAAAAAAGTCGTGCTCCTTCTCTGTGGCGGAAACATCGATCCGAACGTGCTCAGTCGCGTGGTCGAGCGCGGCCTGGTCGCGGATGGCCGGCTTTGTCGCTTCACCGCCATGATCAGCGATCGTCCCGGCGGCCTGGCCGATCTGGCCACGCAAATCGCCAGCGCCGGCGCGAGCATCAAACAAGTGGTGCACGACCGCGCCTTCGCCGGCAGCGACGTCTCGGCCGTTCACGTCCTCTGCACGGTTGAAACGCGCAACCACGAACACCTCGCCGAAGTCCGCGCGCGTTTGAACGAGCACGGCGTGCAGACCTACGATTCCTGAATAAGCGACGCAGCCGCCCACAGCTTGAACCGCCAATAGTTCTTCCGTAGCCTTCGACATGCTTACGGCCGACGAGTCCTTGACCAAGAAAACCACTGCCGGCGCGGCCAAAAAAAAGCCGGCACAGTCCGAGCCTAACGAGTTCGATTCCTTTGCGCGCCGCCATATCGGACCTGATGCGCGCGCGATTGAAGAGATGCTCGAGGTCGTCGGCTACGAAAGTCTCGACGAACTGATTGATGCGACCGTGCCGAAAAATATCCGGCTCGACCACTCGTTAGACTTGCCCGCCGCGAAATCGGAAGCGGACGCGCTGGCGGAGCTGCGCGCGCTTTCGAGGAAGAACAAGGTCGCGCGTTCCTACATCGGCACGGGCTATTCCGATTGTCTTACGCCGCCGGTTATTCAGCGGAACATTCTGGAGAATCCGGGCTGGTACACCGCCTACACGCCGTATCAGGCGGAGATCGCACAAGGCCGGCTCGAAGCCCTGGTTAATTTTCAGACGATGATCACCGACCTGACCGCGCTCGATATCGCGAACGCCTCCATGCTCGATGAAGCAACGTCCGCCGCGGAAGCGATGACTCTTTGCGCCGCGGCCAAAGGCGGGAAGCTCGATGGCGCCGCCTTTTTTGTTTCCGAAAAATGTCATCCGCAAACCATCGCGGTCGTGCAAACGCGCGCCCAGCCACTCGGCATCCGCGTGCTGGTGGGCGATCATCGCACCTTCGATTTCAGCGCGAAAGTCTTCGCCGTTCTTCTGCAATATCCGGCAAGCGACGGCGCGATTTTCGATTACGAAGCATTCGTTAGGCAAACACATCATGCCGGCGCGCTGGCGATCGTCGCGGCCGACATTCTCGCGCTTACTTTGCTCAAGGCGCCGGGAGAATTCGGCGCCGACGTCGCGGTCGGCAGCACACAACGGTTCGGTGTTCCGCTCGGTTTCGGCGGACCGCACGCGGCCTATCTCGCGACGCGCGATCAATACAAACGCTACATGCCGGGACGCCTCGTCGGCGTTTCGCACGACGCCGCGGGCAAGCCCGGCTATCGCCTCGCTTTGCAGACGCGCGAACAACACATCCGGCGCGACAAGGCGACCAGTAACATCTGCACCGCGCAGGTTTTGCTCGCCGTCATCGCATCGATGTACGCGGTTTATCATGGCCCGCGCGGTCTGCGCCGGATCGCCGCGCAGACGCATTTGCGCGCGCGCCTGCTCGCGGCCGGCTTGCGCGATGCGGGTTGGGAATTACTAACGCCGCGATTCTTCGACACGATTTCCGTGCGCCACGATCAGGCCGCGGAAATTTTCCGCGCGGCCGCGGATCATGGAATGAATCTTCGTCAGCTCGACCCGCGGACGCTGAGCATTTCGCTCGATGAAACGACTACGCTCGATGATGTGAAGGAACTGGCGCGCGTGTTACGCGTCGATCTTTCGAAATACATCGGCGAGACGGAAAAGAATCTTAACGCCTTGGTCGAGACCGCAGTCGAAGGAAACGGCTTGTTGTTTTTCGACGAAGCCGACGCGCTCTTCGGCAAGCGCGCCGAGGTGCACGATAGCCATGATCGCTACGCTGGACGCACGAGCCAGTATCTGACGCATCCGGTTTTTAACACGCACCGGACCGAGACGGAAATGTTGCGTTACTTGCGGCGGCTCGAATCGCGCGATCTCTCGCTTTGTCATTCGATGATTCCGCTCGGCTCTTGTACGATGAAGTTGAACGCGACCGCGGAGATGTTTCCGATCTCGTGGCCGGAGTTCGCGAAATTGCATCCGTTTGCGCCTAACGAGCAGACGAGCGGCTATCGCGAGATGTGTCAGCAGCTCGAGAAATGGCTGGCCGAGATCACGGGCTTCGCGGCGGTTTCCTTGCAACCGAACGCCGGCTCGCAAGGCGAATACGCCGGCTTGCTCGCGATCCACGAATATCAGGCGGCGCGCGGTCAGGGACATCGCAAGATTTGTCTGATTCCGCAATCGGCGCACGGCACCAATCCGGCCAGCGCGGTCATGGCCGGCTTCAAGGTTGTGCCGATCGCGACGCTAAAAGATGGCGACATCGACGTGGCTGATCTGCGCGCGAAAGTGGACCAACACAAAGACGATCTCGGCGCGCTCATGGTGACGTATCCATCGACGCACGGTGTTTTCGAGACGACGATCCGCGAGATTTGCGAAATCGTGCATGCGCACGGCGGGCAGGTTTACATGGACGGCGCGAACATGAACGCGCAGGTCGGGCTTTGCCGGCCAGGTGACATCGGCGCGGATGTCTGCCATTTGAATTTACACAAGACGTTTTGCATTCCGCACGGCGGCGGCGGGCCCGGTATGGGACCGATCGGCGTGGCCGCGCATCTCGCGCCGTTTTTGCCGCGCGAGTTCATTGTCGACCAGGAAAGCGGCCGGATTATTTTCGGCAATGGCGTGGTCGGGGAGCGTCCGCCTAACGAGTCGAGCAGTTCGCCCAACTCTCAGCGCGGCGCCGGCGCGAACGGGAATATTTCCGCGGCGCCCTACGGCAGCGCCAGCATTCTGACCATTTCATGGATGTATATCCGCATGATGGGACCGGATGGCCTAACGAATGCAACGAAGACCGCGATCCTGAACGCGAACTACATCGCGAAACGGCTCGGCGATTATTTTCCTGTTCTTTACAAAGGCAAACGCGGCCTGGTCGCGCATGAGTGCATTGTCGATCTCCGGCAATTCAAGAGTGCCGGCATCGAAGTGGAAGACGCGGCCAAGCGGCTGATGGATTACGGATTTCACGCGCCGACGGTTTCGTTCCCGGTCGCGGGGACGATGATGATCGAGCCGACGGAAAGTGAAACGAAGGAAGAGATCGACCGCTTTTGCGATGCGATGATTTCGATTCATGGCGAAATTCAGGAAGTGGTTTCCGGTGCGGCCGACAAACAAAACAATGTGTTGAAGAACGCCCCGCACACGGCCCAGCAAGCAACGGCCGATAAATGGGAGCGGCCTTATTCGCGGGAACGCGCGGCCTTTCCGGCGAAGTGGACGCGCGATTTCAAATTCTGGCCGGCGGTCGCACGGATCGATAATGTTTACGGCGATCGCAATCTTTTCTGCTCGTGCGTGCCGATGGACGGCCTGCCGGAGTAGTGCGGTAACGATGCGACGTTAGGCTGCGTAGCGCAGTAAGACCGAGCGCCACGGTAGTATGAATTGCACGCCCTGGTCCGAGCGGCCTCAGTGCGTAGGCGACAACTCCGCGTGCTTGTCATCCTGAGTCGCGAAGACGGCGAAGGATCTCGCCACTCGCGCTTGTTTGGCAGACCAAAGACAAACTACGAAGCGCGCGCTTCGTCGCTCACTTGTCCCTCAGGCAAGATTCAATCTGAATCGGAGAGATCCTTCGTCGTCTGCGCGACTCAGCATGACAATCGTACGCGATTGGTTGCGCGGAGTAACTCACGCGCCACTTCCGCGACGCGTGCGTCTGCTTACGTCTGCTCGCTCGCCAACTCCGGCGTGCCGCTAACTCGCGTCGGCACCAGGCGAATCGCCGTCCCGGTTGTCTCCTCGACCGCCGCCTCGCCGCCTTCGTGATATTCGGCGTCGCCGTTGACCTGCCATAGATCGTAAAGCTTCGTGTCCGCTAGAATATTTTCCACGCACAACATCGCCGTCATCATGGCGTGATCCTGGTTGTTATACTTGTGCATGCCATTGCGGCCGACCAAATGCAGATTTGGAAAACGTCCCTCCAGTTCTTCGCGAACTGTGTTCACGTGCCGCGCGTAATCGTCATCATAAACCGGATAGGCTTTCTTTTGCCTAACGACTGTTCCGTCCATGACGTCGCCTTCGGCGGAGAGTCCGATTTGCATCAGTTCCTTCTCCGCCAGCGCGATCAATTCCGCATCGGTCGAATCCCAGAGACCGTCGTGTTCGAAACAGAAATACTCCAGCCCGTAGCAGGCCTTCTCGGGCTCCGGCACCATCTCGGGCGACCAACTGCGGAAGTCTTGGATGC
>CAXSCV010000024.1:0-7173 GCA_964235895.1 uncultured Chthoniobacterales bacterium | reverse complement strand
GGACCTTCGGATCGTGGATGTAGATCCAGTTATCTTCGAAAGCGTTCCGATTTTTCAGGATCAACATGACCGTGAGGAAGTCGCGGTACTTCAAACTATTGGCCGCATGTTTGGCGCGCTCGGAAACCGGCGGCTGAATGCCGTTAACCAACTCGCGCATCGGCGCGGAGGAAATGACATGCTCGGATTCGAGCGTCTGCACGGTTCCGTTTTGATCCTGAAAACGCAATTTCCAACTCGAGGTTGCATCGTGGTATTCGCAACCGACCACTTTGCAGCCCATCTCAATTTGCCCGCCGAGAGCTTGCGTTTTTCGGGCGCACTCTTCCCACATCATGCCCGGACCTTTGCGCGGATACTTGAAGGAATTTATCAAAGTCTTGATCACTTTGTTCGGATCCTTCGACTGCTTTTTCGGGAAGAGCGCGTTTTTGATTGCGCTGCCTAACGAGAGGCCTTTGATCCGTTGCGCGGCCCAGTCGGCCGAGATTTCCTTGCACGGCATTCCCCAAACTTTTTCGGTATAGCTCTTGAAGAAAGTGTTGAAGAGACGCTTTCCGAATTGGTTGCTGACCCAGTCTTCGAAATTCGCTGGATTCGGCACCGGGAATAGGCGCGCCTTCATCCAGGAAAGGACGCAGAGGATCGATTTGAAAACGCCGAGCTTCATCAACGCTTCGAAAGCTCTCAGCGGATAGGCGAAAAATTTTCCTCCGTAGAAAATGCGCGAAGAACGCGGACGATCGAGCATGTCGTCAGGCAAAATCTCTTCCCAGAATTCGTTAACTTCCTTCGACTTCGAGAAGAAGCGGTGCCCGCCGATGTCGAAATGAAAACCTTTGTAGGTAGCCGTCCGGGAAATGCCGCCGACGTAAACCGGATCAGCCTCCAGCACCGTGACGTCGACGTTGTTCTTGGAAAGCAGATAGGCCGCGGTCAGTCCCGCCGGTCCGGCTCCGATGATGGCTACGTTCGTTTTCATGTTGTTCTTAGGCGACCCAGTCTCCCCGTGTAAAATTCCAAACCCACCACCCCTGGAGGCTCAGTCCCGCCACGCAGAGAAGCGCGACAGCCGCCATCCCCATCGCCCGGATTGGGAGCGGCGGCGTGCGAAATTGAGCCAAAAAGTGCAAAAGCGCCAGCACGATTAACGCGTGCGCGCAGAACTGATATCGCAGCATGCTTTCCATTTGGACGGAGGCAACGCCGCTGACTGCGAGGTAATAAGTGACGACGGCGGCGAAGTAGAAACCGATCCGCGTCTGCCAGGCGGTGCGTTGGCGGAACGCCGGAATCAACTCGCAAATGGCCACCGCCACGAAGCAAAGCGCTCCGACCGTCATGGTCATCTGGCTCCATTGCGTCGGGTCGTTCATCGGAGGAATGAGCCAGCGATAACTGGCCGGTTTGAAGACCGCGAGGTAATCGGGAAAAATGGCCCAACCCGCTTCCTGCGTGGCCATGTAAATATCCCATTTGCCCCAGCGTAACTGGCAGTAAACGAAAAACGCGAGCGCTCCGCAAACGGCCACGGTCATCAAGGCAACGGCCCGGCCATATTGCCGGAGCCATTGCCGCACATTTCGCAGGCGTTCCCATCCTCCTTCGAAAACGCGGCGAACCACCGGATAAGCCGCACAAGGAATTCCCACGATGCGCGTGGCCGACATGAAAATGCCGTGCACCGCTGCCAGCACGCTGGCCGCGCGCCCTTCCGCGCCGCTCCAATACATGAAGCCGAACAGACCCATCATAAAAAGCGACTCCGAATATCCCGCGACTAAAAAGAACGCAGTCGGATGCGCCACGATCGCCGCCGCGCCAAAAAACTGCAGCAGCGGCGAGAGCTTCCAGCGATTGCAGAAAAGAAAAAAATACGTCCAAAAACCCCAAGCTGCGGCCTGCGCAGTCACGAGTAGCGCCTCATACGTGCCTAGCCCAAACCAGCGATGCATCGCGCCGGACAATGCAGGATAAGCCGGAAAAAACGCCACGTTCGAGACTTCCATCAACTTGTGATCGAGCGGCGGAACGGTCGTGGCGTAGCCGCGATCGACGATGTTCGCGAACCAGTAACTGTCATGCTCGATCAAGCGCGTGTAACGATAGGAAAACGGTCCCTCGGGCGCGATGATCGCGACCGCGACGAAGAGCTGCGCGGCCATCATAAGAAACCCAAGAAGAATCGCGCGCAAAGCAGCCCCGCGGCCATTCAGCGAAACGATCTGACCGTCCGCGGAGTTGTTCACCGAATGGCGTGGCCTCGCGGGAATTCCCATTGTGTTAAAGAATTGGAGGCCGGTTTCCATTCAGGAGCACAGTTGGACGCGACCCCTCCGCTTTTATTCGCCGCGGATGTCGTCATTGATTTTCTTTCGTTATTCGATCCCAAAAACCTGCCGGCTCCCGTGATAGCCGACAGCCGACAAGGGCAGCCGACGTTTGGTTGACTCGTCTAACTTTCCTCGAGCACTTGTCATCCTGAGCCGCAAAGACGGCGAAGAACCTCGCCAAAAACCAAGAAAATCTTCCTGACCCTGCGCTCCAAAAAAATACCCAGCGCAAATCAAATTATCGAGTCACCACAACCTTAATGCCCGCCCGTCACCGTATAACCCTCCATCCGCAAATCCGCCGCCAAATCCATCTCCATTTGCAACGCCGCCTCATAAGGCATCGGATTTAGGTGCGCGTAGAGCTCCGGCAATAAACGCACCCCATATTTCTCCACCGTCCAAGCCGCCTTGTAACCGTGCTTATGGTTCTCGAAACGATGCTCCGGCGGCAACCCGCTCATGCCGACATAAACACACGGCTTCGCCGGATCGCGCCGCGGATTCGCCCGCAAGATCGAGGGATGCCGCGCCGCCTTCGCTTCCAGGAGAATAACGTAAACGTTATGGTGAACTCCGGCATCTGCGAAGACACCATCCACCGGGCGGAAGAATGCGCCAGGCCCACAGCGCCGACGCGTCGTTTTCCGATTAGCGGTTGCGATTCGCCATGTGCGACATCGCCATCCCCATCGCCGCGACCCCGAGCGTTTTGATCAACGTCGGATGCTGCGCATAAATTTCGCTCACCCGATCGATGATCGACGGATCGTGCTGCTCCGCGTGCGCCGCCGCCTGCTGCACCATTTCTGGGGAAATTTTCGAGGCATCTTCCGGCGAAATCTGCGCCCCGCCGGTCGACGGCAGCGAAACCCCGGCTGCTTTCGCGAGTTGTCCCAGCAAGCCGGCGCCGGCGCCGCTGGCCAGCAAAGTATTCAGCAGATTCGCCCGCTGATTGCCGTTCGAATTGCTGAAGAGCTGACTAACGAGCTGTCCGAATGGCGGCGTCTGGTTACTGCGAAACATCGATGCCAGACTGCTCGCGAGATCCGCCGGCGGCGCAGCCTGCGCGACTTGATTAAAATGTTGCTCGACCTCGCCTTGGTTAGTCGGCCCCGCAGTATTCGGCGCATAATTTTGCAAGACATTGGCGATTTGATCCATCCAGCTCATGGAATCGAATCTGCGTCGTCCCACCGAAAGCGCCAAGCATGGAATTATTTAGCGAGTTCGCGTTCGGCAGTTCCGTGACGCGGCTGCGGACCTGCTAAGCCGCGCGGGCGGCGGTCTCAGGAACGAGGCTGGCATAAAGCGTCTCGTATTGTTCCGCAGCTTGAGCCCAGGCAAAATCCTGCGCCATCGCGCGTTGAACTAATGTCCGCCACGTTGCCGGTTGTTCGTGGAAAATTTCGCGGGCGCGTTTGATTGCATCCCAAAATGCTTCCGCCGACGCGTCGTAATAAAGGAAGCCGTAACCCGAGCTCATCGTCGGATCGTAGTCCTCGATGATTTCCTGAATGCCGCCGGTAGCGCGTGCAACCGGAAGCGCGCCGTATTTCAAACTATACATCGCGCTCAAGCCGCTCGGCTCGATACGCGACGGAATCAAAGTGATGTCCGCGCCCGCTTCGATGAGATGCGCCACGGTTTCGTTATACGACGGCTGATACGCGAATTTCGTCGGATACTTGCGCGCGGCGACGGCCAGCGCGGTCTCGTACGCGGGATCGCCTTCGCCCAGAATAATCAGGCGCACGTCGTCGGTAAGAAGTCGATCGAGCACGGGCATGAGGACATCGAAACCCTTTTCCGGAACGAGACGCGTAACCATTCCAAAGACCGGACCGCGCGGCGCCGGCGCGAGGCCCATTCCATCGAGAAGGAGATCGCGACAAAGCTGTTTTCCCGGCAACTCGCTCGCCTCGAATGTTTGCGGGAGTAGACGATCGGTCGCTGGATTCCAACGTTCGTAATCGGCCCCGTTGAGAATACCGACGATACGATGCGCGTTTTCGCGGAGAACTGGATCGAGCCCGCAACCGCCTTCCGCGCTTAACATTTCGCGACGAAAACGTTCGCTCACAGTCGTGATGCGATCCGCGAAAAGGATGCCGCCTTTCAGCAAATTCATGCGACCGAAATATTCCAGGCCGCGCAGCGAAAAGTAACGTTCCGGAAGATTCGTTAGGCCAAAATCCAATCCCCAAAAACTGCCCTGCTCCGCCAGATGATGAATGGTCAGGACGGTGCGGAACGGCATACCGCCGTCGCGCACCAGCGCTGGAATAAGCGCCGCCGGCCAATCGTGCAGATGCAAAATCTCGGGGGACGGCGTCAGGCGGCGCGCCAATTCGAGAGCCGCCTTACTGAAAAAAATAAACCGCGCGGCGTTGTCTTCATACGCCACGCTGTGCTCGCCGTAGACGCCGGCGCGATCGAAAAACTCATCGTAGCGCACGCAAAAAATCTGCACCCCGGCGGTCGTCCGGCCGGCGAGGAATTCGGCCACGTAAGTTTTCGCGCCGATCTTTACATCGACCGTCACGCCCGTGTCTTTGAATTGCGCCGCCGCGTTCTCGCGAATCTCGCGATAGTACGGCAGGACAATTCCAATCTCGTGACCGCGCGCGCGGAGTTCGCGCGGCAGAGCCTCCAACACATCCACCAGCACAGTCGCGCGCGCCAACGGCGGACCTTCCGGACTGATCATGAGAATGCGCATGCGGGAAATGATCTTCGACGCTCGATATTTGATGTCAAAAATTACCAGCCGAGACTTAACCTGGACGTCTCTTAGAAGGATCCTTCTTTTATCAACAAGTAGCCTTACCTAACGAGTTGTCGCGGACAGTATGGAAAGTTGTCGCGAGGATTGAACGGGGGATTACCGATGCGCGGCAGATTACGCAAATATAATGATGAAATTCGTGCCACCGGCGAAGCGCAAGTTAGAATCGGACGGTCGAAGTCGCGCGCCTCGCGCAGCTTCATTTTTTCGAAAACATTTATGCAACGAAACTCTTCTTCTGAATCGGCCTTCTTCAATCCGCGTCTCCTGCTCGGCTCCTTTCTTTGTCTTTTTGGTGTTCTTCTCGCGCTCTGCGGCGTGGGAATTATGCCGGTCGGATCGGCCGCAGCCGCCGGCGACAAGCAAAACAAAAAAGAATCTGCCAAGCCCGATGTGGTGCAGATGATCGGGCCGGTTTCGCAGGATATGGATTTGCGCGAGTTGCCCGAAATCCCGGAAGAAGGCGAGGCGGATCAACAACCATTAATGCGCTATCCGTTCCCCCGGCGCGGCGCACATGCGACTTCGGATCCAATGCGCGTCATCAAAAATCTGACCACAGTGACTGCGATGCCCACGCCATCTGCGACCTTTCCCGGCATCACCTCTGCGCAAAGTGGCTGCGGTTGTCTGCCGCCCGACACGGATGGCGACGTAGGTCCAAATCATTACATCCAGGCCGTCAATTCGCGGTTCAAGATCATCGACAAATCGGGCAACCAATTGGTCGCGCCCACCACCTACAATTCGCTTTTCGCTCCGCTCGGCAGTTCCACACCCTGCGGCAACAACCAGAACGGCGGCGACGCGGTGACTTTCTACGATCATCTGGCCGACCGCTTCGTGATCAGCGATTTCGCTTTCCCCGCATTCCCGGGCACATCGTTTTATCAATGCATCGCGGTCTCGAAGACGAGTGATCCGGTCGCAGGCGGGTGGTGGCTTTACGCGCTGCAGGTGGATTCGGCGAATCCGAATTACCTTGGTGATTATCCGAAGTTTGGTCTCTGGCCCGACGCCTACTATCTGACAGTTAACCTTTTCTCGAACGGTACCACCTTTAACGGCGTGCGGGTTTTCGCGTTGCCGCGCAATGATCTGATCAACGGAACTGGTTCGCCTAATCCCGGCGCGATCGCTTTCACCATCTCGCCGGCCACACTTGGCGATGCGTATAGTCTCGTGCCCGCCGGCTTCCGCACGGGCAGCGCGCCGCCCGCTGGGGCGCCCGAATATCTTCTGGCGATCAACAGTTCCTCGACTGCGGGGACGGTGGAGAATCAGGTTTTCACCTGGCGTTTTCATGCGGATTTCGCCACGCCCGAGAACTCGACCCTCGGTGTTGGCGCGGCTCACGCACCGAACGGTTCCGTTACTGTAAATGGATTTGTCGACGCCTTTACCAGCGCTGGCACCACCATCGTTCCGCAAAGCGGCACCGCCCGGACGCTGGATACGCTCGGGGATAAAATCATGTATCCGCTCGTCTACCAAAACCTTGGCGGCACGGAGTCGCTCTGGGCTTCGCACAGCATCAACAATAATCAGAACGGCACCGGCCCGACCGCCGTCCGCTGGTATCAATTGGATGTCACCGGCGGAGCGATTCCCGCGGCCCCCGCGCAACAGCAAACCTGGAACAACGGTGGCGACGGCATCTGGCGGTTCATGCCCAGTATTGCCGTCGACGCGCAGGGCAATATGGCGATCGCTTATTCGGCTTCGAGTGGCTCGCTCTTTCCTTCCATTTATTATGCCGGCCGCTTGGCGAGCGATCCGCTGAATTCCCTCGCGCAGGGCGAGGCGATTTTGCAGGCCGGCGTCGGACGCCAAAATAGCACGAGCGGGCGATGGGGAGATTACAGTGCGCTCAGCATCGATCCCTCCGACAACCTCACCTTCTGGCACACGAACGAGTATTATTCCGCGACCAGCACTTCGGCTTGGAATACGCGCATCGGCGAATTCAAATTCGCGGCCGTGCCTCAACTGGTCAGCGCCGTCTCTCGCCTGACCCACACCGGCGTGGGCGATTTCGATGTCGCGCTTCCG
>CAXSCV010000023.1:5713-41251 GCA_964235895.1 uncultured Chthoniobacterales bacterium | reverse complement strand
GCTCCTCGCGAGCGAACGGTTCCCGCTCGATCCCGTGATGCAACGCATGTATCTCGCGCGCGCTAATGCCCAGCTCGGCAACGAAGCCGCGGCGAAAAATAATTGGGTGCGCGCCCTTGAAGCGACCGGCAGCGACGTCGCTAAGTCGATGATCCTCGGCGAATACGCCGAGAAAAACGGCGCCAATGAAACCGCCGGCGCAGCTTACAGCGCCGCCATCGCCGGCGCGCCGCACGCTCGCGCGGCCTGGCAGGGAAAACTCCGAACCGCGTCACGCCAGCGCGACACGGTCAAGCTCCACACCGTTCTGGCCGACATGCTTACGCTTTGGCCTAACGACACCGCCATCCAGAACGACGAAGCGTATACGCGATTGCTTCTTCGGCAGGCAGTCGGGGCTGAGGTCGGAGATCGGAAGTCGGATGTCAGCAGTCAGAAGGCAGAGGGCGGAAGTCAGAAATCGACGGTCAGCGATCAGAAATCGGAAGCGAGCATCTCAACTTCCGACCTCATACCTCAGACCTCCGACCGCATGTCCCCTTCCGATCTCGCCCAGATCGAAGTCCTCGCGCGAGATTTGGTAAAGCGCGAACCCACCAGCCTGCCGCATCGCACCTTGCTCGCGCTCGCCTTGTTGAAACAGCGCCGCTCCGCCGACGCGCTCGAAGTTTATTCCGGCATCCAAGTTCCTCCGAACGCGCTTACGCCTTCGGCTCTAGCCGTTCACGCCGCTGTCCTCCTCGCCAACGGCAATCGCGACGACGCCCGCCGCGAAATCCAGCAAGCCCCCCTCGATCAACTCCTCCCCGAAGAACAAGCCCTCACCGCCGACCTGCGCCAGTAGCGTGGCGCGAGCTTCCCAGCTTGCGAATTCAGAGAAACCGGCCCGAGGGCGGGACCGGCTCCAACATCTCCATTCCGCCCGCCGGCGGCCGACAAAATGGAGCCAGCCCGCCCTCGAGCCGACATTCTCCCATCACGCCCGCGCACTCTCCGACAGCCTGGCCCAAGTCGATTCTGTCCATTCCGTCCATTCTGTCGAAAACCCGAATCCGCGACTTATCTCCCACAGATTACCCAAGCCATTTCGCAGATTAGAAACTTCCTCGAAAAATCCTTGGACTTTGAAAACCCTAAACCCAGAAGCGGAAGGCGACACGATCATCGTTCTATTCCTCAAAAAAGGAACGCTGATGCCGAGCACCGTTTCGCGAAACGGAAATTCTCGCCCGAAAAAGATCGTAATTTTTAGGAAAACGGAACAACCATTATCGGACTAGAGCGAGAGCTCGCCTAATCCCTCGTGAAAATCTCATTTCTCCCCTCCTTCCCACTTCTAGAAATCTTAACGCCCGCGCCACTCGCCAAGTTGTTTCTCCTGGGTATTGCGTTGGTGTCCATCGCTCTTGGGCGGAGCGCAAATGCACAGGTGATTTACCAGCCCTATGCGATCACCACGTTCGCAGGGCAGGCGGGATTGGTCGGAACGACGGATGGAAGCGGAAGTGCCGCGCGGTTTAACTACCCCTATGGAATCGCCCTTGATAACGCAGGGAATGCCTACGTCGCGGACACCTACAATTACACAATTCGAAAAGTTACTCCCAGCGGAGTTGTCAGCACTTGGGCTGGCGTAGCGGGGTCGCCAGGGAGCAACGATGGACTGTTTACGCAGCGCTTCAATGACCCGTCGGGCTTAGCGGTCGGCTCCGATGGCTACATTTATGTGGCCGATACCGGTAATAATACTATTCGAAAGATCGCTCCCAACGGACGGGTAAGTACGCTGGCCGGATCCGCCGGAGTTGCGGGCAGCGCCGATGGCAATGGCACCGCAGCCCGTTTTAATTATCCGACGTACGTAGCGGACACATTGAACTTCACCATCCGCAAGATTACGCCCAGCGGCGATGTCAGCACGTTGGCTGGCGTGGCTGGGGAGTTCGGCTATGCTGATGGGGCAGGCGCGCAGGCCACCTTCACCTACCCTTATGGCTTGGCGGTGACAACCTCGGGAACGGTTTTCGTCGCGGATACCTATAACTATACCATCCGAAAAATCCTCCCGGACGGGACAACTTCAACCGTCGCCGGAGTTCGCGGAGGGAGCGGCAGCAACGATGGGAACGCGAGCGGTGCTCGGTTCAATGCGCCTCGCGGCATCGCCGTAGACGGCGCGGGCAATGTCTACGTCGCCGACGAATTCAGCAGTACTATCCGCAAACTCACGCCCGATGGCATGGTCAGGACCCTCGCGGGATACGCAGGCGCCACGGGGAGCAACGATGGCGCAGGCAGTTCGGCCCGCTTCAACTATGCGGCCGGCGTGGCCGTTAGTCAGTCCGGGGTGCTCTATGTTGCGGACACGCGCAATCAAACCGTCCGCACCGGCACCCCGACGGACGCTCCTGATCCGGGGAGCGCCGTCGATACGAGCTTTAATGCCGGCAACTTCACCAATGGGCAGGTTTACGCCGCCATCCTCCAGCCGGACGGAAAAGTGGTCATCGGCGGCTCGTTCAACAAGGTCCACGGTATCGCCCGCCAAAACCTGGCGCGCTTAAATGCCGATGGCACGCTCGACACTTCTTTTCCTTCGGGAACTGGGACCGATGGAGTTGTCGAGACCATCGTCAGACAGAGTGACGGCAAGCTGCTCATCACTGGCGGCTTCAGTTCGGTCAATGGCACTTCGCGATACTCCGGGCTGGCGCGCTTAAATGCAGACGGTTCGCTCGATACTGCCTTTGATCCTGGCAGTAATTTGCGGTTGAATGCCTACGGGAATCCCGATGGTTATGGCACCGTTTCTGCAGTCGCTCTTCAACCCGACGGGAAGATCATCCTGGTGGGCCAGTTCACCGATATCCTTACCGGTCCCGATACTCGCGTTTCCCGGAGCTGCGTCGCCCGCTTCAACCAGGACGGCTCGCTCGATCCTTCATTCAATCCCGGAGCTGGCTGCGTGGCCAGCGACTCTGACGACACCGGCCCCGCCTACGTTCATCAAATCGTTAGGCAGAACCTCGGCGCCAACGCCGGCAAGATCATTATCGCTGGCTTATTTGACACTTTCGATGGCCACACCGTTCCTAGTTTCGTCCGGCTGAACAGTGACGGCAGCTTTGACTCCAGCTTTTCCACCGCCGCGGTGGCAGCCGATGATTTTGTTAATGCCGAGCTGGTGCAAACAGACGACCGCCTCGTCCTGGCGCGTTTATCCACGAACCCCGCTAACCTTGTCCGCCTCCAGCCCGACGGCGCGATCGACCCGAGCTTCAGCACCGGGCATTTGGCCGACTATGATGATCCCGGGTCGGCCTCCGGCTTGGTACAACAGAGCGACGGCAAGCTCATTGTCACCGGCACCTTTCATTCGTTAGGTGGAGTAACAGCCAACGGAGTAGTCCGGCTCAATACCAACGGCGACCCCGACAACAGTTTCGATGCCGTGACCGCAGCCGGCCCTTCCGGCATGGTCAACAGCGCCGCCATCGTGCGCGAGAGCGATGGCCACATCTTCCTCTCCGGTTACTTCTCCACCTACGGCGGAATGACGCGCGGCAATATCGCCTGGGTCGATCAGAACGGCGCCCCTGAGACCACTTTCGCGGGCCTTAGCGGCGTCACCGATTTCCAGCCGCAGATCTACGCCTTAGCCGTGCAACCCGATGGAAAAATCATTGTCGCCGGCTTCTTTAGCTCACTCAACGGGATCCCGCATTACAACCTTGTCCGCCTCAATCCTGATGCCACCATCGACAGCTCCTTTAATCCGAGCTTCCAAACCGAAGGCTCCGTCCGCGCCTTGTACCTCCAGCCGGACGGGAAAATAGTCATCGCCGGAAACTTGCGGAACGTCGAGGGATTACCGCGCCGCCGGGTCGCTCGTCTTAATAGCGACGGCACGGTCGATTTCTCCTTCAATCCAGGCACCGGCGCCGATGCTTTGGTGGACGCAGTCACCGAGGACGCGGCGGGTAATGTTTACCTGGGAGGAATCTTTTCGACCGTCAACGGTGTGCCCCGGCGAGGCTTGGCCAAGCTCAGTTCAAGTGGAGTTCTTGATCAGCTATTTCAGCCGGACAAGAACGCCGACGGCGGCTATTTCGTTAATGCCCTCGCTCCGGCAGATAACGCTATCGTCGTCGGAGGAGCTTTCGGAGCCTATCAGGGCGTTAATGCAGGGAAGATCGTGCGAGTGAACGCCGCCGACGCAGCGCTCGATCCCACCTTCAACAGTGGCGGCTCAGGATTTAACAGTTCAGTCCGGTCGATAAAGCTTGGGTCCGATGGCAAGTACTCCATCGGCGGGTTTTTTGGCGTCTTCAACGATGTTCCTCGCCAGGGAGCAGCCCGGTTAAATAACGATGGCTCCCTCGACACTACCTTCCGTCCGTCAGAAGGCCACGGGAGCCTCTACGCCGTCGCACCTCAGGGCGATCGGCTCCTTCTCGGTGGAGTGGCTTATTCGACGAGTGTTCAACCCGTCCGCCTGACCGCCACCGGCGCCTACGACGAGAGTTTCTATGTCGGCGCCGGTATCTCGATTGATCCTCAGGCGCCTCTCAATCTCGGCGCACAGGTGAACGCCATCGCCGTGCAACCCGACGGCGCCGCCATCATCGGAGGATGCTTCAACCTGTTCGACGGCGTCTCCCGAGTTTCGCTCGCCCGAGTCAAGAGCCCCGACCCCACAGCGCCGCTGATTAAAATCAGTTCCATCGCGCGTCTCGCGAACGGGCACGCGACCGTTAAAGCCATCGGCTTCCCAAACACCCACTACACCATCCAAACCTCCGCCAGTCCCAGTGCAAACAGCTTCACTGGTGGGACCCCCGTTACTGCCGAACAAAGCGGACTCATCCAATTCGACGACGCCAGCGCAGTCGGCCAACCCGCGCGCTTTTATCGTATTACCCTGCAAAACTTAAATCCTGGGCGAATCCCCTTAATCCTGCCCCGGAACTAAATTTGAAGTCCCAGAAAGCCAGAAAAAATCTGCGCAATCTGTGGACAAAAAGAATCAAGAACGGGGGAAAAACTCCGTGGTCGTGTCGATCCGCGGCCCAAACCAAAGTCCTTCAGTTCTGTCCATTCCGTACATTCTGTCCGAAAACTCAATCTCCGACTTATCTCCCACAGATTCCAAGCCATTTTCACAAATTAAGAATCCCCCAATCCTGCAAAAATCCTGTCCCGAACAGAAATTCGAAAGCCAGGAAAACAGAAAAAAAATCCGTGTTTCATCCGCGTTGATCCGGGGCTAATTTCTCTTCCGTGGAAAGAATCGTAAAAAAGAGCCGCACCTTTCGCGCAGCGGAACGCGCCGATATTTTGCAAAATCTCGCCCTCACTCCCGAGCAGCGCATCCAGATCGCGCACGCCTTGCGGAAGCGCGCCTACCCCGCTAACGCGAAAGACGTTCGCGCATGCCATCGCAGCAAATAGCAGGCGCGGGATTTTCGCCCGATGTCCTGACTTTCCTGCGGCTTCTGGCGCAACATCGCGTGCGTTACCTGGTCGTCGGAGGTGAAGCGGTCATCTACCACGGCTACCCACGGGGCACCGGCGCCGTCGATTTTTTTTACGATAACACTCCGGCCAATAGCCGCAGGCTCTACACCGCATTGCACGACTTCTGGGCTGGCCGCATTCCCGGCGTAAAATCGGCCGAAGAACTCCGCGAACCAGGAATCATCATTCAGTTCGGGCGACCTCCTCATCGCATCGATCTCATGAACCAGATCGACGGCGTACATTTCCGCGACGCCTGGCCGTCACGCATCTCCGTAAAGATCGAGGCAGAGTCTGGTCCGGTCCCGATTAACTACATCGACGCGAAGTCTCTATTGATAAACAAACAGGCAACCGCTCGGCCGAAGGATCTGGATGACGCGCGCTTTCCAAGCGCACGAACGGCGGAGAGACGCAGGACCAAAAAGAAAAAGCGCTGAGACGGTCACGCGCCTCTCTCCTGCGCGACCGATCATCGCAAAGATGTCCGCCGCGAATCTGGTAGGCTGCGATCGCCAACTGCGGACAGCAACCGTCCATCGCAAGCCTCCACGAAGAAAAACCTCACCGCCGACCTGCGCCAGTAACGTGGCGCGAGCTTCCCAGCTTGCGAATCTTTGAGGAACCGGCCCGAGGGCGGGACCGGCTCCAACTCTCCGTTCCGGCCACCGGCGACCGACAAAATGGAGCCGGCCCGCCCTCGGGCCGACATTCTCCCCTCACGCCCGCGCGCTCTCCGAAAGCCTAGCCCGATTGAATTCTGTCCATTCCCTACATTCTGTCCGAAAACTCAATCTCCGACTTATCTTCCACAGATTACCCAAGCCATTTCGCAGATTAGGATCCGGAAGACCGGAGTCGCCGCATCAGAAAATCAAAACCAAATCCTGCAAGAATCCTGTCGATCCTCTCCCGAAGCATAACTTCAACGCGAATTCCTGCGCGTTTGCATTTGAGCAAGCCGGCTCAAGGCAACCTTAAATGTGATTCGCTCTTGTTCTTTCCGAAGAGATCAATCGCGTCCGCGAATTTCCGAATGACCTCAAACACGTCTCCCGTCGAGCAGTTGCCCATCCGCAGCCAGACAAACTTTGGAGGCGGGCCGAACAAAAGGCTTTGTTGTTGGAAATCTGAGTCCTTCGAAACGATGACAAAGTCATTCCGCAGGGCATACGACCAAATCTCCGAATCATCCGCCTCGCGCATCCCGACCTCGCGCACATGGACGCTTCCCGGGTACAGATCCGAGAGAAGCCGCGGAAGCTGCGGAGACAGATTTTGATCGAACAGCAGCCTCACGCCGGAAGCGCGGCCAGCTTGCGCTCGCGCTCCGCGGCAAACGCCAGACAGGCTCGGATATCTTCCTCGGTCAGATCAGGGAAATCACCCAACAACTCCTGATGCGTCATCCCACTAGCCAGATACTCGAGCACATCCGACACCGTCATGCGGGTCCCACGAATACACGGCTTTCCGCTCCGTTTGCCAGGCTCGATCGTGATGATCTTGGAATAATCCACTACGGCCAACCTTATCGGAATATTTTCGCTCACGCAATCCTATCCCCTTGGCCTGGGCGATTCGTTTAGTTCCGTTTCCACACTGGAGAGAAAAGAACTTCACAAACCCTGAGACCGAGGCCCGGCCTCAATGGCATCTCATCGCGACAGCGCGGCGAAATCGTCAGCCAAACCAAAGTCCTTGGATTCCGTCCATTCCGTCTAAAACCCAGTCCCTGACTTCTTTCCACAGATTTCCCAACCCATTTCCGCAGATTAGGAATTCTGAATCCTGCAAAAATCCTGTTAATCCTGTCTGTTCTGTCGACGAAACACCTTGGATCGCATAGCCTCACCGGCTAGCGACGGCCTTAAGTCTTACCCTACCTGCGCGGCGGGCTTATCGTCCTGCTGACTGCGAGTCGGATCCTCGAGCAATGATTGAGTGAAGAACTCCGTCGCCCGCTCCGGCTCTCCTTTGAACTGCCGGGCCAGCGCGAGCAGGTTATCCAGCACCTGTAACTCCAGCGCGCGCCGAGTCGCTTTTACTCCGGTCCGAGCCGAGTCCACATCGCTCTTTCCGGCAACCTGGGCGCTGCGCGCGTTCTTAAATGAATCCCGCAGCCCGCCGAATTCAGTCTCCAGCTCCGGCCCGAGATCGCCCTTGTATTTGCCGAATTTTTCCACGCATAATCCATCCGCTGCTGCGCCGTCTGCATGGTCGCGCGGGTGTAGTAACTGATCCCGCCCGGGAAAATCTCTCCGTAAGCCGAGCCGCCCTTCTCCACTTTATCGCGCACCCGGCCTTCGCGCTTGCGCATGGTCGTGCGGAAAAGCTGCAAGACCTCATCCTTCGTCGCCGTGCCCGTTTTTTGCGAGCCGATCTGCTCCGCGCGCGTCGAGAGCGCCGCATCGAAAGGATCGAAGGCCGAAGTGGTCGCATTCAGCATTGCGGTCAACGTGCCCGCCATCGAGCCACTGGCATTATGACCCCGGAGCTTCCCCAGATGATCCTCCGCAAAAATGCGGAACTCCTCCGCACTGATTTCCGGATCATCGAACGGATTTTCAAAATAACGGCTCATCTTCCTCATAACTCTCCTTGAAGTAGCAAAACTCGGGCCCAAACCGGCGCCGGCTCCCCAATCCTGCTCCTGCTCATAATTCTGCTCCTAATCTGCCCGCCGGCACGGAGCCCCAGGAAAACCACGAAACCACCCCACCGCGCCGCCAGCTCCCCTCGGAAAACTCCGAAAAGGTTGCCAGCCCTCGCGCAACCCGCTCGCCGAATCCCGACCGAACCCCGCAGCGCCGCGAGAGACATTCGGAAAATTCCGAACCCGCTCCGCCGCACGGCGAAGCCCACCCGGCAAACTCCGAAATCCCCCGGCAGCGCCGCAAAAGGCAATCGGCAAAGTCCGATCACTCTTCCGTCCTCGGTCGCGTAAAATCTGTTAACGCTCCCGAACCTGCCCGGCATTCCGCATTCCGCGATCGGAGTCCGCGATTGGACAGGGGTTTTCCCAATTGTCACAATTAGTGCGGAAATTTGCTTGATGACGGGCGTCAAGGAAGAGCATCCTCGCCCCATGAAAACCGCGTCGCAGCAAAGTTCACGCGCTCATCCCAACGCATTCCTGAGCGCCAAGATTCACAGACTGACCCCGTTATTCTTCCACTGCTTTAGACTGACACCTTTTCGCTCCGCGCCAACGAACGCTCCGAAGGCGAGCGCTTCGGGCGCACGCGTTCTTCTGTCTATTCTCGCTGTCGCCGTCATCGCGATCATGCTGCCGGCTTCGGCACATGCGTCGGCGCGGACTTGGAAAAATACGGCTGGAAACACCGATTTTAACGCCGGGGGGAGCTATACCGGCGGCATTGCCCCTGGCCTCGGTGATGTAGCTTTATTTAGCGGCGCGGCGGTCGCTCAACCAAATCTAAGCGCATCTGTTTCGATTGCGGGACTGCTGTTCACTGGCACATCAACATCAGGCTACGACCTAACGAATAACGCTAACGCTGTACTGACGCTGACAGGATATAATGCGACTGGAGCCGCGAACGAAACCTCGAATAGCTCAGCCGCCGCGATTCGAGCAGAGAATACGTCCGGATCGAATACGATTGACGCGCCTCTCACGCTGACTCCCGCGGGCACCCCGAGCGGTTTCTCTGTCCCGACATCTATCTTTTACCAGGCGTCCGGTGGGACCTTGATTGTCAACGGCACAATTTCAGGAAGTTCCCCACTCAGTCTAAAGGGCGCCGGCACGATTCAGCTTAATGCCGCGAATACCTCTTTGACCGCTGGCGTCTCCATCGATCAAGCCAGCACCACTTTGGTGATCGGCAATAACAACGCCTTGGGCTCGGGGACACTTAGCATTAACGCTAGTTCGACAGTGCAAGCCGGCGGTGCTTCGCGGTCAATTAGCAATAGTGTTGCGCTGACTTCAGGAACCTTCACCGTCGGCGGGACCAATGATCTCACATTTGCCGGCACGGTGACCAACGCCGGCCCAGCTAGTCGGACGATCACGGTCAATAACTCTGGGAACACGACTATTTCCGGTGGCCTCTTCTTAGCCGGCGATGACGTGACGGCTCGTACGGTGACGATCAACGGCTCTGGTACAATCACAGTCAGCGGTGTGATCGCGAACAACAATGCCGGCAACACGGCTGCCAGTAGCTTAACTTATGGCGGGAGCAGTACGCTGACTCTGACCAAGGCTAATACCTATTCCGGGGGCACGACCGTAGGCGGCGGCGGCACCTTACTAGCCAATAACTCCACCGGCTCGGCCACTGGCAGCGGCACTGTGGCCGTCAGCAATGGAGGAACGCTTGGCGGCACCGGGGCAATCAACGCTGGGACAAACAATGTGACTATCGGCACCACCGCGACAAGCGGCGGCTCGGCTACCATTACGGGTGGAACAAACGGGACGGTTGGCGCCCTCACTCTAACTGTAAATAGCCTGACCTTCAGCGGCTCGACAAACAACCTCTCGACCTATCTGGTCGATCTTACCTCCACCGCGAGTGATAAGCTGATCATCACCGGCAATCTTGATCTGAGTACTCTGTCTGATCAGATCAAATTCCAAGGCACGACCGGAGCTGCGAGTTACCAACTCGCCACTTACACAGGAACGTTGAGCGGCGCCTTTGATACAGTTACTGGATTGCCGTCCGGTTATTCGCTCGTATACAATCCCGGTGAGATTGACTTGAACATGAGTCCTGTTCCCGAACCCTCGACATGGGCGGCTGGAATTCTGGCTGTCGCAGCGGTGGCTTATTCGCAGCGACGGCGGTTCGTTCGGCAGTTGGACGCAAAGAGTTAAACTCGGAATTCCACAAGTAGAGTTCGCAAAGCGACAGCTCTCTATTTTATCGATGTGATTTGCGTAATTCGCGGCCTATCTCCTTCGTCGCTGTGCAGGCTTGAGCAAGCTGGAAGCTTGCTCCACGTTCTGAAAAGCTGCCGTAACGGCTGCGAAGCAACGGCCGGGCTTTCAAGGTAATGCGCTCCACTCTTACACGCCGCGAAATGCTGCGGCTCGGCGCCGCCGGGTTAGTCGGGCTTGGCTTGCAGCCGCGTCGTCTGCTGGGCAAAGGGGCGCCGGCGGCGGGGGAGTTCACTTTTATCGCGGTGAACGATCTGCACTTTAGCGACGCCCTCTGCCGGCCGTGGTTCGATGAGGTAGTGGCGCAAATGAAGCGGAGCGCGCCCACGGCGGAGTTTTGCCTCCTCGGGGGCGACCTGGCCGATGAGGGCTCGCCGGAGCAGTTGAGCGGGGTGCGGGAGGCGTTCGCGCGGCTCGGGATGCCGGTCCATGCGGTGGTGGGGAATCATGATTATCTCCCGGGGACGAGCGATCGCTCGGCCTATGAGCGGATTTTTCCGGGGCAGATCAATTATCATTTCCCACATCGCGGCTGGCAGGTGCTGGGGCTCGACACGACCGAGGGGACGCAATCGCGGGACACCTTCATTTCCGACGCGACCCTGCGCTGGCTGGATGCGACCCTGCCGCAGCTGGCGCCGGAGAAACCGACCATTGTGCTGACGCATTTCCCGCTGGGGATTTTCACCCCGGCGCGTCCGCGAAACGCGAACGCGCTCCTGGCTCGCCTCGCCAAACTCAATCTGCGCGCGGCTTTCAGCGGGCATTTCCATGGATTCACCGTGCGGCCCTTTGGCTCGGCAGCGCTGACGACCGACCGGTGCTGCTCGCGCATCCGCGCGAATCACGATGGGTCGCCCCAGAAAGGCTGGTTCGTTTGTGAAGCCAGCGGGGAGAGGGTGCGCCGGCAGTTTGTGGAATTTCAGGCGCGCGGATGAGACTGTTGAAAAGTAGAAATTCGAAAGTAGAAAGTAGAAGACGCGGAGTTAGCTCGCCTCTAAGGCGCGCGATTAACTAGAGCGCGTGAGCGGCCCTCCCGTGGCGCGAGCTTCTAGCTTGCCGTCTAAGATGCACGCGAGCCAGAGGCTTGCGCCACGATGCCGCTTGCCGCCTGAGAAAGACGCAAGCTAGAAGCTCGCGCCACGAACGGAGGAGCGCTCCCTCCTTGAAGCGGATTTCCGCTTGGTTTATTTTCGCCGATTAGCACCGCCACCATGCTAAACTAGCAGCCATGCCTAAACCCCGCACGCGCTCGCAGAGTCAGATATTCCCTCTCGTCTGGTGGCTCGTGCTCGCTGCTACGCTCGTGGTCGTCCTGTGGGTGCGTCTTCGTTTTCTCAGTTACCCTCTCGAGCGCGACGAAGGAGAGTATGCCTACGCGGGCCAACTTCTCCTTCAAGGTGTGCCCCCATATAAGCTGGCTTATAACATGAAGTTCCCCGGCACCTATGCGGCGTATGCCGGGATCATGTCGCTTTTTGGCCAAACGACGGTCGGGATTCACTTCGGATTTCTCCTGGTCAACATCGCGACGATTGGCCTGATCCTTCTCCTGGGGCGCAGGCTCTTAAATACGACTGCGGGCATCGCCGCTGCCGCAACCTACGCGCTGCTCTCGCTCAGCCCGGCGACTGCCGGGTTCTCCGCGCACGCGACACACTTCGTGGTCCTACCCGCTCTGGCTGGTTGCGTGGTGCTTGTTTCTTTTGGGGAAAAACGGGGGACTCGGCCGGCCTTTACGGCCGGATTGCTCTTCGGCACGGGCTTGCTCATGAAGCAACCAGCGCTCGCTTTTGTGGTCTTCGGCGCCGGGGCGCTCGTTTATTTTCAACTCGAGCGCGGATGGAATTGGCGCGCGGCCTGGCGGGAATTGGGAGCTTATCTGGCAGGCAGCATTTTGCCGATCGCGCTCACGGCTTTGCTTCTTTGGCGCGACGGGGTCTTCGGGCGCTTCTTCTTCTGGACCATTCACTACGCCTCCGCCTACGGAGGCCTGGTGACGATGTCCCAAGGCATGGTGAACTTCCAGCGTCAGATACGGCTGGTAACTCAGCCGGACTTGATGTGTTGGCTACTTGCGCTGCTGGGGATCGGCACATCCCTATGGAATGCAAGCGCTCGACGTGCGATTGGTTTTAGCCTTAGCTTTCTCCTAGCTTCCGCGCTCGCTCTCTCAATGGGGCTCTATTTCCGCGAGCACTACTTTGTGCTTGTGCTTCCAGCTATCGCGCTTCTCGCAGGCATCGCTGTTGCCAGTGTCGAAAATCTACTCATAAGGAAAGTCTATCAACTGCGCCCTCTCCTCCCCGCCCTTCTTCTGCTTATTCTTTTCTTTCCCATCTGGAGCTATCGACAACTCTTCTTCTCCTGGCCGCCAGAGATGATTAACCATGAAGTCTATTATCCCAATCCTTTTGTGGAAGCGGCCGCGATCGGCAACTACCTGCGCACGCACACTTCGCCAGATGATACCGTGGCCGTCCTTGGCTCTGAGCCGGAGATCTATTTCTATGCGCAGCGACACTCTGCCACCGGCTACATTTATACCTATGGCCTGATGGAACCGCAAAAAGATGCTAATCAGATGCAGCAGGAAATGATGAAAGAGATCGAGAGTGCGCACCCTAAGTATCTCGTGGTTGTCATGGTGCCGACATCCTGGCTCTCGCGACCGGACTCAAACAAAGGAATCTTTCGCTGGGCTGAAAGCTATTGCGCGGCCAACTATCTCCCGGTCGGCGCGGTGAAGCTCGCGCGCGACGGAGGCGAAACCGATTTTTCGGGCGTCCCGAATCCGGCGACCTTGGGGCGAAACTACGTCTTAATCTACAAACGCAAAACGTGACGCCTCGAGCGCGCGCGGTTAGTGTTAAAGCGTGTCCTGCGCCTCAGCGCACGCCATCACTTAGCGCGAGCTTCCGCTTGCCGCCGAAGATGCACGCAAGCTAGAAGCTCGCGCCACGAGGGAACGAACAGGTCTTTTAGGCCGCGAGGCGCACTAAGAGCTTGCGGCCTTTAAATTGGATGCCGTTTAGTTTCTTTAAGACTAGCTCGACTCTGGCTTCGGCGATGTCGACCAGAGTTTTGGTGGCTTGCAGGTGGATGGCGCCGATCTCGCCTTTCGGAATGGCGGTGACGCCGGCGATGACGCCGACGAAATCGCCGGGCTGGACGGCGTGGGCTCGGCCGACGTTGAAGGCGAGCCGGATCATTCCCGGTTCGTGCGAAACGGTGCCGGCTTCTTCGCGCGGACCGCGCGGCTCGAAGGGCCGATCGCGCGGGGCGCGGCGCGGCGATTCTTGGTCGTCGCGGCTGCGCTCGCGACGAGCGCGCGCGCTGGGATCGGGATGCCGATTAGGAGCAGGAGCAGGATTACGAGCAGGAGCAGAATGACGAGAAGGTCGGTCTTCCGCGATGACCTGGCCGCTGCGCGATTTATCGTCGCCTAACAAGTGGATGAGGGCGGAGGCGATGTCGGTCGGAGAATAATTTTGCTCGAGCAGGCGATCGAGCAATTCGTCCTGCCGTTTGTATTCGCCTTTCCCCAGCGTCTCACGCAAGGCTTCGGCAAAGGCGGTGGCGCGTTTGCCTTCTACTTCCTCGGCGGTGGGAATCCTTTCGCGCTTGATGCGGCTTTTGGTGAAGCGCTGGATGTTTTCCAGCCGGTAGATTTCGCGCCCGGCGACGAAGGTGACGGCCTTCCCGCCTTTGCCCGCGCGACCGGTCCGGCCGATGCGGTGGACGTAATCTTCGCCGTCGTGCGGGAGGTCGTAATTGAAGACGATCTCGATGTCGTCAACATCGAGGCCGCGCGCCGCGACGTCGGTGGCGACGAGGAACTCGATCTTGCGCTTGCGGAAGCGGCCCATGACGCGCTCGCGCATGGCCTGGGTCATATCGCCGTGCAGCTTATCCGCGCCGTAACCGCGCGCGATCAGGTGCTCGGTTAATTCGTCGACCATCATCTTGGTTGCGCAGAAAATGATGGCGAGCTTTACGTCCTCGAGATCGATCAAGCGGCAAAGCACTTCCAGTTTCGAGCGCCGATCGACTTCGTAATAAACCTGCTCGATCGCGGGCACGGTCATGGCCTCGGCCTCGACGCGCACGTTCACTGGGTTACGGGTGAAGGTCTGGATCAATTGCTGGATCGGCCGCGGGATGGTCGCGGAAAAGAAGACGGTCTGCCGCTCGTTAGGCACCTGGCGCAAGATGGTTTTGATGTCGTCGACGAAGCCCATATCGAGCATGCGATCGGCTTCATCGAGGATGATCATTTTAATCCGATCGAGCTTGAGGCTTTTGCGCTCGAGGTGATCCATGACGCGGCCGGGTGTGCCGATAATGATTTGCGCGCCGGCATGCAGGCCTTTGAATTGACGCTCGTAAGATTGCCCTCCGTAGATGGGCAATTCGCGCACCCCGCGTTTGAAGAACGCGAGTTTGGCGATTTCCTCCGCGACCTGAACGGCGAGCTCGCGCGTCGGGCAAAGGATGAGGACCTGAGGCGCGCGCAAGCTGGCGTCGACGGCCTGGATGGCGGGAATCCCGAAGGCGGCGGTCTTGCCGGAACCGGTCTGCGATTGACCGACGACATCCGCGCCTCCGAGCAAAACGGGGATGGCCGCGGATTGGATAGGCGAGGCTTCTTCAAACCCCATCCGCTCGATCGCCTTTAAAATCTCCGGCGCGAGGCCGAGCTCGGAGAAGAGTTTCTTCGACATAACGAACTAGAGCACGGCAAAGGCAAGACGCGGCAAACTATCGCCGATGCCGGCGCACGAAATCGAAGCAGCTAACCTTCCGGATTCGCGGAAGCGGGCGGCAAGGGCGGGTCTTCGGCGACGCGAGCGGAGCGCTCCCGGCTGGCGCGGAACGAGAGTGCAAGCGTCTCCGCTTCCTCGAGCCATTCGAGTTTTTCGCGGAAGGTGGTTTCGAGACCCATCATCAGAACGTGATCACGCGAACCTTGAAAGGTGCACCAACGCCATGGATCCCGTGCAAATAGCTCTTTGAGAGTCACAGATCGAATTCCCTCTTGAGTTCGTGCAGCCGGTTGAGATCGGCAATATCGGCGAGGTCCTGTGGTCGGCCAGCTATCCTTTTCATCTCGATGAGCGTTTCGTACCGGATCACGGGAGCTTGCATGGTCCCGAGCACATTTTCACGGCGCGCCGCGGCGTATTCGGCATCGAAATCAAACGGCTCGTAAATGAAAACATCGACCGGAGTGCGGCGGTGTGTGTCGCTCCAAAGCTTCAAGACGATCATTCCTTTTTCGCGCCGCCATTTTTCGCGCAGTTCCGCGTTGGCAAAGTCTGCCGAGCTCGCGGGAATTGCCATGTGATAATCAATCGCTCGCAACGCATCTAATGCGGCCAGGATATTTTGGTTCTCCAGACCAATCACCAGATCAAGATCTTTAGTCAGCCGCTCGTAACCATGCGCAATCACAGCCACGCCCCCGACAATCAGATAGCGAACCTGCGCTTCATTCAAAGCCCGAACAATCGCTTCGATGCTGCGGACTTCCATGATTGGGAATGATTAGCATTCTTGCGCCGATTTCACAGGGGCAAGGCTGTGTGGCGCGAGCTTCCTAGCTTGCGAGTTCCGCTTCGATGGGCGGCTTGGGCCGCCCTTTGGATCTCGCAAGCTGGGAAGCTCGCGCCACGCAAAAGATCCACCGACTTTCGCTTGTCTGCGCGGCGTTTTCGTTTCTTTTTTGCAGGCGACACGGCTCCCGCTACAGTCGCGCATGGCCTACCAAGACATCACTCCGCCCGCGGGCGATAAGATTTCGATTTCACAAGGGAAACTGACCGTGCCCGATCAGCCGGTGATTCCGTTCATCCGCGGCGATGGGACGGGGCCGGATATCTGGGCGTCGAGTGTGCGGGTGATGGATGCCGCGGTGGAGAAGGCGTACGGCGGGCAGAAGAAGATTTCGTGGTTCGAAGTTTTCGCGGGGCAGGCGGCGAAGGATAAATTCGATAACTGGCTTCCCGACGACACGGTCGCAGCGTTCCGCGAATATCTGGTCGGGATCAAAGGTCCCCTAACGACTCCTGTCGGCGGCGGGATCAGCTCGCTCAATGTGGCGCTCCGGCAGATGCTTGATCTCTTCGTTTGTCTGCGGCCGGTGCAGTACTTCCAAGGCGTGCCGTCACCGGTGAAGCGTCCGGAGAAGGTGGACATGATCATTTTCCGCGAGAACACCGAGGACATTTACGCGGGGATCGAGTGGGCCGCGGGCACGCCGGAAGCGACCAAGGTGCTCGGATTTCTCGAGAAAGAATTTCCCAAGCAATTCAGCAAAGTCCGTTTCGGCACGAAAGAGAAGGCAGCGGAGTTTTGGAAATCGGTCGGCGCGCCGGAGAAGGACGACGTCATGGTCGGCGTCGGGATCAAACCGGTCAGCCGCTCGGGCAGCATTCGCCTGATCCACAGCGCGATCAGTTACGCGATCAAGAATCAGCGCAAGAGCGTGACCCTGGTGCACAAGGGCAACATCATGAAATTCACTGAAGGTGCGTTCCGCGATTGGGGTTACGAGATCGCGAAATCGTATTTCGGCGCGGAGGAAATCGATGGCGGCCCGTGGTGCCGGATTCCGATGGGTAAACCCGGCGCGGGCATCGTGATCAAAGATGCGATCGCCGACATCACCCTGCAGCAGGTGCTGACGCGGCCGGAAGATTTCGATGTCATCGCGACATTGAATTTGAATGGCGATTATCTGAGCGACGCGCTCGCGGCGCAGGTCGGCGGAATCGGGATCGCGCCGGGCGGCAATATTAACTACATCACCGGCCACGCAGTCTTCGAAGCGACTCACGGGACCGCGCCGAAGTATGCGGATCAGGACAAAGTGAATCCTGGCTCCGTCGTGCTCTCAGGCGAGATGATGTTCCGCTACATGGGCTGGACAGAAGCGGCCGACTTGATCGTGAAAGGATTGAACGGCGCGATCGCGAGCAAGCGCGTGACTTACGATTTCGCGCGATTGATGGACGGCGCGACCGAGATCAAGTGCTCAGAGTTTGGCCAGAACATCATCGACCACATGTGATGGGACGATCAGACAGAATCCTACAGAATTAACCGAATCAAACTTACGGGGCTTAGTTCAGCCCAATAGATCATGTCTCTCTGGCCGCGCTTTCAGGAATTCTTCCTCGAATACGAAGACCTCGGGTTTTCGATCGATATCAGCCGGATGCGATTCGCGGATGATTTTTTCGCGAAAATGCAGCCGCAAATTGACTCAGCCTTCGCCGCCATGCGCGAACTGGAAGCGGGAGCGATCGCCAATCCGGACGAGCAACGAATGGTCGGCCATTATTGGCTGCGCGCGCCGGAACTCGCGCCTAACGAGCAATTGCGCGCGGAAATTGTCGATACGAATCGGCGGATCAAGGAATTTGCCGCGCGCGTCCATGCGGAAAAAAAGTTCCATCATTTGCTCCTGATTGGTATCGGCGGCTCCGCGCTTGGGCCGGAGTTCGTGGCCGATGCCCTAACGAGTGCTGACGACAAACTGGGGGTTCACTTTTTCGACAACACCGATCCGGACGGATTCGATCGCGTCTTCGCGCAGATCGGCGAGGAGCTCGCGAGCACGCTTGTGGTGGTGATTTCCAAGTCCGGCGGGACGAAAGAAACGCGCAACGGAATGTTGGAAACGGCCGCGCGCTTCGAAGCAAAGAAACTCGATTTCGGCAAACAGGCGGTCGCGGTCACCGGCAGCGGCAGCGAGCTGGACCGATACGCGCAGGAGCATAACTGGCTGGCGCGTTTTCCGATGTTCGATTGGATCGGCGGACGCACTTCCGTGATGAGCGCGGTCGGTTTGCTGCCGGCTGCCTTGCAAGGAATCGATATCGATAATTTTCTCGCGGGCGCGGCCGCGATGGATCGCAAAACGCGCGCGCAATCATCGAAAGAAAATGCCGCAATGCTCCTGGCCCTGATGTGGTTTTACGCCGGCAACGGTCGCGGCGAAAAAGACATGGTCGTGCTCCCGTATAAAGATCGGCTGCTGCTCTTCAGTCGCTATTTGCAACAACTGGTCATGGAGTCGTTAGGCAAAGAAAAGGACCTCGACGGCAAAGTGGTGAATCAAGGGATCGCAGTTTACGGCAACAAAGGCTCGACCGATCAACACGCGTACGTGCAGCAGTTGCGCGACGGGGTGCTCAATTTTTTCGTGACCTTCATCGAAGTGCGAAACGATCGCGCGACCGATCGCTTTGAAGTCGAACCAGGCGTAACGAGCGGCGACTATTTGCAGGGTTTCCTGCGCGGCACGCGGACGGCGCTGTATGAAAAAGGACGCGAATCGATCACGATCAGCGTGCCGAAAGTAAACGCATTCAACGTTGGTCTATTGATCGCGCTCTACGAACGCGCCGTCGGTTTCTACGGCTCGCTGGTCAACATCAACGCCTATCATCAGCCGGGTGTGGAAGCCGGGAAAAAGGCGGCAACCAAAGTGTTGGATCTGCAAAAAGAAATCGTCGAACAGCTCGACGCAAACGGCCGGACGGCCGAAGAATTTGCCCGATCGCTGAAGGCAGACGCAGAGGATGTTTATCACGCGCTGCGTCATCTGGCCGCGAACAGTTCGGCCAAACGCGAAGCCGGCGACGGAGCCGCGACGGATAAATTTCTTCGAGCTTAGTTTGGCCTAACGAATGCCTCCTCCTGCCGCCGACGAATCCCATAATGCACCTGACCGGCACGTCGCGATGCGTCACGTTTCAGGTTTCGTTAGGCAACTGAGCCACGATCTGCGGAATCAACTGAACGCGGCTGAGCTGCAATCGACCTTGCTCAACGAATTGGCGAACGATTCCGAAATAAAAAGCGAAGTGCAGCGGCTGCGCGGAATTCTCGCGTCGATGGGCGCGAGCCTGCATCGCCTAACGACTTCTCTCTCGCCCGCGCGCCTGACCGAAATGACTTACGAAGCCGATGCCTTCGTGCAGGATTTGCGGCAGAAACTGACGATCAAATTTCCAGAGGAGAGCAGCGCGATCGATTGGGAAAACAATCTCGGCAACGCCATGTTGCAGATCGATCCGCAGATTTTACAGGAGGCGTTTTTGGAATTATTCGCGAACGCATTTCAGCACGAGCGCACGGAGGATCGACTGCGAGCGAGCGCAAATTTGCAAGCGGACAAATTCGTTTTCATTTTGCGCGAACCGAAAAAATCTTTCGCGCACGCGACCGACAATTGGGGCGGCGAGCCTTTGCAAAAGATGAGTCACGGGCATTATGGCCTTGGCCTGCATCGCGCGCGAAATATCATCGAAAATCACCACGGGCGACTGCAGGCGCACTACGATGAACTCTCTTCTTCTCTGGTCACGACCATCACCTTGCCGCTGGCCGCGGCGAAATAAGAGCGGCCTGCGCGCCTTTGCTTCGCCAGTTTCGAAAGGGAAATTTTCATGACGTCTGCTGACCGGCGCATTCTGATCATCGACGACGAGCGGCCGATTCTGCTCACGCTGGAAGCACTACTGGGCCGGCACGGTTACCAACCCGAGACGGCCGCGACCGCCGCGCTCGGTTTGCGCGCGATGAATAATAATCCGCCCGCGGTCGTTCTGCTCGATTTGCAATTACCGGATGCAGAAGGCCTGGAAATGCTCGGTCAGATCCGGCGCGAGCATCCGGAAACACAGGTGATTATTTTGACCGCGCACGATTCGTTGAACAACGCGATCGAGTCGATCAAACGCGGCGCGTATCACTTCATCAGCAAACCGTACGCGGCGGAAGAGCTGCTAAGTTTGATTGAGAAGGCGATCGAGAAACAATCGCTCCTGCGCGAGACGGAAGAGCTGCGCGAGCGCACGCAGTTTTTGGAGAAGCGCTTGAAAATCGCCGAGACCAAACTCGCGCCCGTTTTCAAAAGCAAAGCGATGCAGGAAATCCACGAGCTGATCGTGGCGATGGCGCCGTCGGAGGCGAACGTATTGATCACGGGCGAAAGCGGCGTCGGCAAAGAAGTGATCGCGAACGTCATTCACAATCGCAGCCGGCGCGCGGACAAGCCGATGGTGAAACTGAATTGCGCGGCTTTTCCGCAGGCGATGATCGAGTCGGAATTATTCGGCTATGTGAAAGGCGCTTTCACGGGCGCGACGAACGATTTCCCGGGAATGATCGCCGAGGCTTGCGGCGGAACACTTTTCCTCGACGAAATTTCCGAGATGCCGCCGGACTTGCAGACGCGATTTTTGCGCGTGCTGCAGGAACGGGAATATCGCTCGTTAGGCAGCACGAAAACGCTCAGGGCGGATTTCCGGGTGGTGGCGGCGACGAACCGCCCGATCCCGCAGGCGCTGGCGGAGAATCGGCTGCGTCCTGACCTCTATTATCGGCTGAACACTTTCCAGATTGAGGTGCCGCCGTTGCGAGAACGGCGCGAAGACATTCCGCCACTGGTCGCATCATTCGTTAGGCGATTTGCGCAGCAATTAGGCAAAGCGGAGCCGGCCATCGCGCCGGAAGCGTTTCAGAAATTGCTCGATTACAAATGGCGCGGAAACGTGCGCGAGCTGCAGAACGCGATGGAGTACGCCGTCGTCCTGGCGCGGCAAAATCAAATCGGCATAAAGGAATTGCCCGCGGAAGTGCAATTGCCGACGGCGCTGCAAGCGCGCGCGGAAACCGCCGCGCCCAACGACGGTGTGCAAAGTTTGGACGCCTTGGAACGGAACGCGATTTTGCAGGCGCTGGCGCAATGTCACGGGAACAAAAAGAAAGCGGCGCAAGTGCTGGGGATTCAGCGGCCGACGCTTTACAACAAGATGAAGCGTTTCTCGATTCAATTGTGAGCGGCGACACTGCGCTGGCGTTGTTCTAAATTGAAAAACGGCGAAGTAATTTCGCCCGGCCGATGTCTCGACATCTCGATAAAGTTCTCGCACACGCTGAGCGCCAACTTGCTCCCGCCGGCGGCGCGCGCCCGACCGAAGTCCTCCCGCTCTACAAAAAATTTCTGCGCATCGAAGAGCATCGGCTTCGGCTGAAACATCGCGCCGGCGATGGCGGCCGCGAGATTTGCGCGCGTCGGGCCGAGGTGGTGGATGTTTTGTTGCGTCACATTCTGGCTGCGGCCGAAACGTTCGCGCGCAGGGAGAACGGCTCGACTCCATCGCCGATCGCTTTGCTCTCGTTAGGCGGATACGGCCGCGGCGAATTGAATCCGTCCAGCGACGTGGACGTAATGTTTTTGCAGGGCGGAGACGATGACGGCATTTCGCCGTACGCAAAACAGGTGGTCGAGCAGGTGCTCTATCTTCTTTGGGATATCGGTTTCAAAGTTGGCCACTCGACGCGTTCGTTGAACGAAGCGATCACGCAAGCCAATCGCGACATGCGCACGAAAACCGCGCTGCTCGAGGCGCGTTTTCTAGCGGGGGATGCATCATTGGAGCAAAACTTCCGCGCGCGTTTTCGGACGGAATGCGTCGACGGCCACGAGCGCGAATATGTGAAACTGCGCATGCAGGATCAGGCAGAACGTCACGCAAAATTCGGCAACAGCGTTTACATGCAAGAACCGCACGTGAAGAGCGGTTGCGGTGGATTACGCGATTATCAAAATCTGCTTTGGATCACTTCGTTCCAGTCGGGCACGCTTACGACCAATCATCTCGTCGGCGAACATTGGCTGAGCGAAGGCGATCAAACGCGGATCGAAAACGCCTACGATTTCCTCCTGCGCACACGAACCGATCTGCATTATGCGAATGGTCGCGCGACCGAAGTGTTGCATTTGAATTTCCAACATCAGATCGCGAAAGGTCTGGGCTACGCGGAGGAAAATCGCGCGCTCCTGAGCGAGAGGCTGATGAAGGATTACTACGAGCACACGCGAAACATTTTTCGCGTGACGCAACGGATCACGGAGCAATTTGCTTCGAGCAGTTTGGCCGATGGATCGTCCGATCGTCTCTTCGGTTTTCTTTCGCCGGCGGAGATGATGGAAACCGATCTCGGACGATTCGTTAGGCGAGGCGACCAACTTTTCACGAAAGAGCACGGTCTCTTTCAACGCGATCCGAACGCGGCCATGGAAGCTTTCGAGCTGGCGCAGCAACATCATCTGGTCCTGAGCGCGGAGCTGGAGGATTCGCTCTCGCGCCACCCGGCATTGATCACGCGGACCTTTCGTTATGCGACGGACGCGCGGGATATTTTCAAGCGCATCCTTTCCCGAAAAGGGGAAGTCGCGCGCATCTTGCGCATGATGCATCGGGTGGATTTTCTCGGGCGTTATGTGCCGGAGTTCGGCCCGTTGACCTGTCTGGTGCAACACGAATTTTTCCATCGTTACACTGCCGACGAGCACACACTGGTTTGCCTGGAAAAACTGGATGCGCTCGCGATCACGACAGAATCGAAGCTGCGCGGCTATCGTGATTTGTTCGAAAAGCTGGAGGATCCGCTCGTTCTTTATCTGGCGCTTTTACTTCACGATACGGGCAAGGGAATCGCCGCGCGCCCGCACTCGGAAGCGAGCGCGATGTTTGCGCAACGCGCGGCGCTGCGCTTGCAGCTCACGCCCGAGCAACGCAAGTCGCTTATTCTTTTGGTCGATCATCACATCACGCTCTCGAGTATCGCGCAGCAGCGGAATTTGGATGATCCGGAAACGGTCTTGGAATTTGCGCGGCTGGTGCGCGATCAGAAAAATCTCGATGCGCTTATGCTCCTGACTTTAGCGGACGGCCAGGGGACGAGCGCGGAGGCGTGGTCCGATTGGAAGGAGTCGCTCGTCTGGCATTTGTACCGCGCGACTTCGCAATATCTGAGCGATCAAGCGGCATTTTACGAGCAGCGAAAAATCGAACGCGAGTCGCTGCAAAATGCGGTCGGCGCGATTTTGCCGGCGGATTATGCGGAGGAAATCGACGCGCATTTGGATTACATGCCGGACAATTATTTTCGCGCATTCGAGGTGAGCGAAGTCGCGTCTCACATCGCGCTCTTTCGCAGATTTTTGGAAAACCTTTACGTGCGACACGATCCGCCGCTGGCGCCGGCCATCGCGTGGGAAGCGTCGCCGCGACATGGCCACAGCACGGTCTCTTTTTGCGCGTGGGACGGGCAGCAACTGCTGGCGAAGATCGCAGGTTCGTTTTCGATTGGGCCGCTGAATATTCTGGGCGCGGACATTTACACGCGAGGCGATGGCGTGGTCCTGGATGTCTTTCGCGTTTGCGATTTGCACGGAGAAGCGGTGACCGACGAAAGCAAAATCGATTTGGTTGAATCGACTCTGCGCAAGGCGTTGATCGATCCGGCTTTTCATTTTCGTCCGTTGCTGGAAGAGGCGCGCCGACAAATTCCGAAACGTCCGCGCGAGCATGTGGAGTTCCCGACGGCGATCTCGATGCACAATCGCGCGCATCCCGATTACACATTGATCCAGATTCAAACGCCGGACCGAATCGGATTGCTCTACGATCTGCTCTGCACGTTAGGCGAGGAAGGCATCTCGATCGCTCTCTCACGCGTGAGCACGGAAAAAGGCGCGGCGGTCGATACGTTTTATGTGGTGGATGGGCGGACGCGCGGGAAAATTTTGGACGCGGCGCGGATCGAGTTGTTGCAGAAACGTTTGCAGGAAGCGGCGTTGGGCGAACACGAATGCCAGTAACGGAATGGCGGTGGCCGGCGCCTTCGATTGCGCTTAACCTTGGGGCGCTCGATCCATTCGAGGGAAAGATTTTACCCGACACCACTTCATGAACGTGCTCATTCTTGCGGCCGGTTACGCGACGCGGCTCTATCCACTTACGCTGACGAAAGCCAAGCCGCTTCTGGAAGTGGCGGGCAAGCCGATGATCGAATGGGTGCTGGATAATCTCGCGCCGGTGCCGGACATCGAAACGGTCTTCGTCGTGACTAACGACAAGTTCGCGCGCGACTTCCAGGAGTGGGCGGAGAAATATCAGGAGCGTTCCGGCGCGCCGCGGCTCAAGATTATCAACGACGGCTCGAAGGATGACTCCGATAAACTCGGAGCGATTGGCGATGTAAATCTCGTGCTCGTCCGGGAAAATTTAGGCGCGGATGATTTGATCATTGTCGCGGGCGATAATCTTTTTAGTGAACCGCTGACGGAATTTGCCGAAAAGGCGCGCGGCTCGGAAGCGACGCTGGCGACCTACGACGTGGGCGATTTGGAGGCGATCAAAAAATACAGTGCGATCACGACGAACACGGAAGGCGTTCTGACTTCCTTCGAAGAGAAACCGGCCGAGCCGAAGAGCACGCTGACCGGGATCGCGCTTTATTATTTTGCGCGGGAAACGGTTTCTTTGTTTACGACTTACATCGCGGCGGGAAATAACCCGGATCAACCAGGCCGTTTTATTCAATGGCTCTACACGCGCAAGTCGGTGAAGACGTATCAGATCAAAGGAACGTGGTTCGATATCGGGAGCAAGGAAACGCTGGAAGAGGCGAACGAACTTTTCCGAAAATTTGCAACTGGTCGTTAGGCGCGGGCGAGGCGAGGCCAATTGGGCGGAAATTGGATGAATGGAGCGCTCTGGGTTTCCGGCGCGAGGGCGCGCCGGCTCCATGCGCAAAAATGCTGGTGCGCGGGGCGAAACCGGCCGCAGCGCAAATTTACTTTAGCCGGCCTTCGTCGAACTCGATCAGGTCGAAGTAAGTGCGGATGTCTTTCCGATTTTCTCCGCCTGCTTCCTTGAGGAAATGGAGGAAGCGCGCCTTTTTCACCGCGCTATCGGGATGTCGCGAAATCATGGCCTGATTCCATTCCTCGATCGCCTCGATGGAATGCCGCGCGCCGTTTTCTTCGATCCAACTGAGGATGGCGGAATCATTCTCAAAACGGCCGGCGGCGGCTTCGAACTCATCCGGATTCAATTTCAAGAAGGCCAACAAATGTTTATCGAAGCCGACGGTCTTGTAGTTGTAACCGTTGAGCAAACCCTGACGATGAAGCTTCGCCTTATCGATCAGGCGCGGCAGATGCACGTAACCGCCGAGACGATCGTAAGGACTGCGCGGCAGCAGAGTTTTGCGCATTCAGCCCGAAGTCTTACGTGGCCGGGAGCGGAGTCACGACGCCGGCCGGCAAGAGAAGTTCCGGACTCGAGGCCGGCGCAGATTCTGTCGGCACCGGGAGCAACTCGGCCTGCGTGAGACCATTGCTGCCGATGATCAATTGCCCGGAAAACATCCCGCCCTTTTCCACGGAGATGGCTTTGGCGGTAACGTTGCCATCGAGGGAAGCATTGCGATGAATAACCACGACGGTTTCGGCGATGACTTCGCCGGTCATGTTCCCGCGGATCTCGATGCTCTTCACGCGCACCCGACGAAAAAATTGCACCTCGGATCTGCGTTCGACTAACAAGTGATCGGCCACGACACGACCGGGGATCTTGCCGCTGTAATTGACCGTGACCGTGCCCGAACAATGCAAATCGCCGCGCACCTTTCCTTCGATAAGCACGGAACGGCAGACGACGTTGCTGCTGCTCAAATCGCCTTTGGCGGTGATGTGCACTTCACCATGTGTGCGAATGGCGCGGCTGAAGCTGGTGGTGATTTTGTAATCGCGCAGATCGAGATGCGCGCTGCACTTCGGACAGGTCGTGGAAGTCGCGGCGGAAGTCACTTCCTGTTTTGCTTTGCATTCGAAACATTCCACGACCGAGCTGCGCTGCTTCGCCCAAAGCCCTTCAAATTTCCGGAGCATGGACGCGCCTTCGTCCACGACCGATGCTTGCAGCGCGGCCAGCGGTTCGCGCGGCGCGCGCAACTTGATTTCGATCTTCGGCGCGGACGGAGAAAATGCGCTCCCGCACTGCCGGCACATCGTGCTCTTGGCCGCGGCGTACTCCATCTGCTTAAAGCCGCAGTGTGGGCACTCCACACTGAGCTTAGCGGGACCGGACTTAGCCACAGGGCGCGAAGGCGAAAGGCAGTTCTAGTTAGGCGCGGGCGCCAAAGGCGGCTTTCGCCGGCATGGCGGACTCTTCGTTGCGGACAACTTCCGGCCGCGAATTAGTCGAAGGCTTGGCGGCAGCTGCGCTGCCACTCGTGACTTCAGACTTGCCGATGAAGGTGGCGCCTTCTTCGATGACCAAACGCGCGGCTTTCAAATCGCCCTGCAGGGTGCAGCGCGATTTCAATTCACAACGCTCACCGACGGTGATGTTGCCCTGAACTTTTCCGAAAACGGTGATCGATTTGGTTTTGATCTCGCCGCGGATATCGGCGTTCTCACCAATGGTCAACACGCCGTCGGAATGGATTTCGCCTTCCACTTTGCCGTCGATGAGGAGCTCTTTTTGGAATTTGATCGAGCCTTTGATTTCCACGTCGCTCGAAAGGATGTCTTTGCCGGAATGTTCAGCCATAATTTTTTGGTGATCGGTAGTAGTTACTGCGGATTTTCTCGGTTCTTCGCGGAAGGCGAGGCCGTTGTTATCATCATTACCCGCGCTCAACGATCCTTCTCCGATCGACGAGAGGGGCTTTTGCGGGATGAATTTTTTCAACACGCGCCATTATTGTGAGAGCGCTTTGGATTGTCAATCGATTCCGAGGGAAAATGCCGATTTTGGTAGGATTTTTCGCGGACAATCCCTAAACTTTTTGCCCGCTCGCCTTTTCGGCGCAAAAGAGATCGACCGTCTGAACTGCACGAAGAATGGGCCCACCAGGATTCGAACCTGGGACCAAGGGATTATGAGTCCCCTGCTCTAACCGCTGAGCTATAGGCCCGTCGCGCGGCTCAGTTTATCTCTCCAAGCGGCGGGGACAATCGTCTTCGCGAGCGATTTTCCAGATCATTATTGCGCTCGCGCCTCTGCGCTGGACGCGGCGGCTCACATGATGGACAAACGATCAACGCCTTTGCTCACTTGTGATCCGCGCAACAAATATCGTCTCTTCGCAAGGCGCTGAAGTTTTAGAGGACGGCGTGCGTTATCGGACCTGGTGCGAACACGAGCGCGTCCAAGTATTACTCGTTAGGCAGGACGACTCGGTCATTCGAAAAATTTCTCTCGAGCCTGAGGGCGATGGATTTTTCAGCGCGATCGATTCGAAGGGAAAGGCGGGCGATCTCTATCGTTATCAATTCAACGACAGCCAGGGCTGGCCCGATCCGGTCGCGCGCTCGCAACCTTTCGGCGTGCACGGACCTTCGATGATTGTCGGTCCCAGCGCATTCCGATGGACCGATGCGAACTGGAGCGCGCCGCCTCTGCGCGATCTCGTTATTTACGAATTGCACCTCGGCACATTCACCGCGGAAGGAACATTCCGCGCCGCGATCGAGAAGCTCGATTATCTCGTCGCGCTCGGGGTAAACGCGATCGAGTTCATGCCGATTGCCGATTTTCCTGGCGGTCGAAATTGGGGTTACGACTGTGTTTATCTTTACGCGCCAGCGCGCGCCTACGGAACGCCCGATGATTTGCGCGCGCTAGTCGATGCGGCGCACGCTCGCGGTCTCACGGTTATTCTCGATGTCGTCTATAACCACCTCGGTCCGGACGGAAATTACGTCGGCTGTTATCATCGCGATTATTGGAATCCGCGACACCAGACTCCGTGGGGCGCTGGATTTAATTACGAGCAACCGGCGGTGCGGAAATTTTTCGCGGAAAATCCACTTTATTGGATGCGCGAATTTCACATCGATGGCTTCCGCCTCGATGCCACGCACGAAATCAAAGACGATTCCCCGACGCACATCCTGGCGGAGATCGCGCAAAGCGTGCAGGCGCATGGCGGATTCGTCGTGGCGGAAGACGACCGCAACGAATCGCGCCTTATTCGTTCGCGCGAACGCGGCGGCTTCGGCATGGACGCGAGTTGGGCGGACGATTTTCATCACGTTGTCCGCGTCATGCTCACGGGCGAACGCGAGTCGTATTACGAAAACTTCGAGGGCACGGCGGCTGAATTAGCGCAAACACTCACGCACGGCTGGCTCTATCGCGGCCAGACGCAGAAGACCACTGCGCAGCCCCGCGGCAATGACGCGAGCGATGTGGCCTCCGAGCGATTTATTTATTCCATTTCGAATCACGACCAGGTCGGGAATCGCGCGCGTGGTGAGCGGCTCGGGCAAGTGATTTCATCGGCCGCTTATCGCGCGGCGTCGGCCTTGCTTTGTCTGGCGCCGCAAACTCCGATGCTCTTCATGGGCCAGGAATGGAATGCCTCCACGCCTTTCCAATTTTTCACCAGTCACAATCAGGAGCTCGGACGCAAAATTACCGAAGGTCGACGGCGCGAGTTTCAAAATTTCGCGGCCTTTCGCGATCCGAAATCGTTGCAGACAATTCCCGATCCGCAGGATGCGGAAACGTTCGCGCGTTCCAAGCTTCGCTGGGATGAAGTGAACGAATCCGAACACGCGCAAATACTCCGCCTCTATCAAGACTTCCTCGCGTTTCGGCGAAGCCATCGTTTCTTCCGCGACCGGGCGCGAGAAAATTGGCGCGTGATGGAACTCGGTCACGGCGTCCTCGCGCTCGTTTTTAAAACCGCAAACGCGCCCGACTGCGTGGTTGTGACCGATCTGATCGGAGCAAATCATCCGCCCAATCTGCGCGCGATCGGCCCCGAAGGTGACGATTGGCGGGAGATACTTTCGTCGAACGATGCGCGCTACGGCGGCCGCGGCGAGGCCGCGTTCAGCATTCCGATAACACTGGTTTTCGAGCGCGGAAAATAATCAGGAAAATTAAATCTGCCGAACGCTTTCGTGGCGTTTCAAGAGCGGGCAGACGTCAAAGGGATCGACGTCACAAGGGACAAGCGGCTGCGCGGGATAATTTCCGTTGGGTGATTCTAACGAATACAACCAGCGAAGTTGCCCGCGCAGTCCAGCCCGGTAAACGAGCTCGCCGCTGATTACTTGTTAGGCGGAACCGGCGCGACGGGCGGCGCCGGTGCGGCGGAATTTGCGGCCTTCGGTTGGTCGCCAAATTCTTTCTTTAAATTCTCCATCACCGGCGCCAATTCGCGTTGCCGGCGTTCCTGTATTTCCTGGCGCAAGCTGCGATCGATCCGCTGGCGCTCCTGAAAATAACGGCGCTCATACAGTTCGCGTTTTTCCGATTCCAATTTCAAACCGGATTGTTGCAGCGCGGCATCCGCGTCCTGACGGATCCGCTGCCGGCGCAGGATTTCCCGATTGCGCAAAGCGCGCTGTTCTTCCGGCGGCAGCCGCATCCAACGCTCCGCATTCGAACGAAAATGTTGCCGGTCTTCCGGCGACATTTGCCGCCAATGTTCCCGGGCGTTGCCAAAAAAACGACCGCGATGTCCACGGCCTCCGGGACCTTGCGCGGCGGCGGAGTGGGCGAAGAAAAACGAGAGCGTCGCGGCTGTGATTAAAGCGACAAGGATTCGTTTTCGCTCCATACGTTGTCGTCCTCACTTGCCAGCAAATCGTCCAAATCCGCCACCACTTCGTAATCTTGCGGATCGATATTTGCGACTACTTCTGGCGGGTCATCCGGTGAGGGAGCGTTGTGCATCGAGAACCGAAGCGTGACCGTGGCCGCGACCAGCACGAGCGCGATGCTCGTCGCCGGAATCAGCCGCCGCAGACGCAACCACGCAGAAAGGCGATCGCGCCAACTGGCTTCCTGCCGAATCTCGCGGATCACATTGCGCGCGAAAAAAGGCGAGAGCGCGGGTTCGCTCACCTTCCCGAGCAAATCCCAAAGTTGTTGATCGTCTTCGCGGTTCATCTTTCGAATAATTGAACTTCCTGACCTCGCGAAAGTTGCGCAAGCGGAGCCGATCCGGCAAGCGCGATTAAACTTCCGCCGCCTCGAGAAATCCTTCGAGCTGCCGAATGCGCGTCGGATGGCGCATCTTGCGCAGCGCCTTGGCCTCGATCTGCCGAATGCGTTCGCGCGTGACGCGGAATTGCCGGCCGACTTCTTCGAGCGTGCGGCTGTAGCCATCGACCAAACCGAACCGCTGTTCCAGCACCTGCCGCTCGCGCTCGGTCAACGTCTCGAGCACGTCTTTAATTTTCTCTTTCAGGAGAACAATCGCGGTCATGTCGCTGGGATTTTCCGCGCCTTTGTCCTCGATGAAATCGCCGAAGTTTGTCTCTTCGCTCTCGCCGACCGGCGCCTGCAGCGAGATCGGTTGCTGCGCCATTTTTAGAACCGCGCGCACGCGATCGACCGGCAGCAAAATTTCTTCGGCCACTTCTTCCGGACTCGGCTCGCGGCCATATTCCTGCACGAGCTGTTTCTGCACGCGCATCAGTTTGTTGATCGTCTCGATCATGTGCACCGGAATGCGAATGGTGCGCGCCTGATCGGCAATCGAACGCGTAATCGCCTGCCGAATCCACCAGGTCGCATAAGTGGAAAATTTGTAGCCGCGGCGATACTCGAATTTCTCGACCGCCTTCATCAATCCCATGTTGCCCTCTTGAATGAGGTCGAGGAACGAGAGCCCGCGATTCGTGTATTTCTTGGCGATGGAAATGACGAGGCGCAGATTCGCCTCCACCATTTCGGTTTTCGCGCGGAGGGCTTTTTTCAGCCAACCTTTTAAATCCTGATATTGTTCGGCGTATTCTTCGAGGGAGAGCCAGAGCATGCTTTCAAGCTCGCGCGAACGTGCGCCCAGCGGCGATTTCGCGCCATGCTCGCGCGGATGTTTCACCAGCTCCGCTTTCAGATTCGTTAGGGCGAGGAATTTCTCGTCCGCCAGATTCACGAACTCTTCCGTGACCTTCTGTTTGAAATAAAATTTCGGATACAACTTCTGCAACGAACCGACTGATTTCTGAAAGGCCTTCAGCTTTTTCGAATCGGCGCGCGAGCCGTTCAGAAGCTGCAAATATTGCTCGCGAATATTGCCGCTAAGTTTGCCGACCTGCTTGCAGAGTCGCGGCAACATTTTCATGTAGCGCTCGCGACTCTCGATTTTCTTATCGAGGATGACGCGATCGAATCGCTCGCCTCCTTCGGTTAATTTGTCGGCCAAATCCAGATGCGCCTGGGCGATGAAACCGAAGCGATTGATCAACCGTTGCACCATCGCTTCCGCTTCTTCGATGCGCTTGGAGATTTCCACTTCCTGCTCGCGGGTCAGCAGCGGCACCTGGCCCATCTGCTTCAAGTACATCCGCACCGGATCATCGAGGATATCGAGCTTCGTCTCCGGCTTTTCTTCCTCCTCTTCCTCGGAATCTTTCTTGCCGTCTTTGTAACGATCAACCTCGGACGCTTCGATGATATCGATCTCCATCCGGCGCAGTCGCGTAAGAATGGCGTCGAGCTCGTCGGCATCCGTTACCTCCGCGGGCAATGCCTCATTCAGATCATCGAAAGTGAGATAACCCTGCTCCTTCGCGAGCTTGATCAACTCCCGAATACGCGCCTGCGTATCAGCCGGCGGAGCTGGCGGCGGCGAGAGCGCAGCGATCAAATCTTTCGCTTCCACTTTCGCCTCCCGTTTTGGCAAAACTTTTCGCGCAGGCGCGACCTTGGCGGCTTTTGTTTTCTTTCGCACCGGCGCTTTGAAGCCGTTGCGCTTAGCTTTAAGACGAACTTTAGCCGGTTTGGTCTTGGCCCGTTTGGCGGGCGCAGGACGCGTCGAGCGAGTTCGTTTCGGTTGCTTTGTGGCCAAGACTTGGGGCGGTTAACGGAACTGCTGCTTTCCCGACACGATGGGGTTCGAAATTCCGCACCCTCCGCGACAATTCTACTTGTCGAGCACGCGGCCAGACGAAAGCGCGGAAAGTTCACCGAGCTGTTTCTTGAGGTCAACAACATCTTTCTGCAGGTTCGTCAGTTCACCAGTACTGAGCTGCGGTATTTTCATGCGGCCTTCGGCAATCTGTAATTGCCGTCGAATCGCTGATTGCTGCAGCCCTTGCCACCAATCTCTAGCGACTGCCGCGCCATTCGGTGGCATTTTTTGCAATAACCACGACGAGGCCAGCGCTTCCTCCTCGTGCGACAGGCTCGCTAAAAAAGTATTCACCGAAGCCGCGTCCTCCGGTCGCAGATCGCTCTCCAGAATGCGCGCGAGCATTTCCGAATCCGGCGTTTGCGCGAGCACTTCCCGCCAATTTTCGCCTAACAAGAAGTCACGCGCCTCCGCGTCGCGCAAAGCGAGCAGGCAGAGCATCGCGATATCGTGCCGCGGCGCGGGCAAGGGACGCGCGCGCACCTGCTCGTCGCCAGAACTGCGCTCGCGCACCGGCCGCGCCAGGAGCGCCTCGAAGTCGCGCGGCGCCACGCCGATGCGCGCGCTCACTTTGCTCGCGATCGCGTTGCGCATGATCGGATCGTGCACGCGCGCAACCGTCTCGGCCAACTTGCGCGCGAGCTGCGTCTTCGCGCCTAACGAATTCAAATCCGTCGCGCCCGCTTCGCGCTCGATCCAGTAATCGAAAAAATCCCGCGCATCGCTGATGCGCTTTTCAAACTCCGCTTTCCCGCGCCGTCGCACGATCGAATCCGGGTCTTCGCCCGCCGGCATTTCCGCGATGCGCACGACGAGATCGTTCTGCAAAAGCGATTCCAACGAGCGCTCGGCCGCTTTTTGTCCGGCGCTATCCGCGTCAAAACAAAGCACCACTTCCTCGACGAAGCGTTTCAAAATCCGCGCCTGATTTTCCGTGAACGCGGTCCCCTGCGGCGCGACCACGTTGGTGATTCCCGCTTCGAAAAGCGTGATCAAATCGAGTTGCCCTTCGCAGACGATGGCCGAGTTCGCGTCGATCAACGGCCGCTTCGTTTTGTGCAATCCGAAGAGCACATGGCCCTTGCGAAAGAGCGGCGTCTCCGGCGAATTCAGATATTTTGCGGTCTCGCTTTCGCTCTCGATCACGCGACCGCTGAAGGCGATGACTTCGCCGACATCGTTGCAGATCGGAAAAATAATGCGCCCGCGAAAGCGATCGTAAACTTCCTCGTTCGGCCGATCTTCATCGCGCGATTTCACCAAACCGCTCTGCACAAGCTCCGCGCGCCGATAGCCGCGATCCTTCGCCCAATTTAAAAACGCGTCCCAACTCTCCGGCGCAAAACCAATCTGCCAATTGTCCGCGATCCCGCGATCGATCCCGCGCTTCTTCAAATATTCGCGCGCCGCTTTCGCCCATTCGCGCTTCAGCAAATTCTCGTGAAACCATTCCGCCGCTTCCGCATGCAGCTGCAACAAAGTCCGTCGCGTTTCGTGTTGCCGATCGTCATCGCCGCCACCCGATCCGCGATCCTCGATCACTGGAATGCCGACGCGCGCGGCCAGCTTTTTCACGGCCGATGGAAAATCGAGATGCTCGTAATCCATCACGAATCGGAAAACGCTTCCGCCCGCGCCGCAGCCGAAACAATGAAACGATTGGCGCTGCGGGCTGACGTTGAACGACGGCGTTTTTTCCTGATGAAATGGACAGAGCGCCTTGAAACTGGAACCCGCGCGCTTCAGCGGAAAATAGGAACCGATCACTTCGACGATGTCGTTCGCCGCGGCGATTTGCTCGATGTTTTCGGTCGGGATATTGCCCATGAGGAATCCTTTTTTCGCTCGTTCGCGCGAACGACGAATGGCACGTTAATGCAACGCAACTCTTAAGAGAGCGCAACGTTTCCACAGCCGATGAAATTCCTCTTTTCGCTTTTGCTCGTCTTCTCCTTCGCATTTGCCGCGTCGCCCGCCGAAGCGCGCGAACAGATTCACCAAGGCGACATCGTGGTCGTTCCGATCGAGGGCGAAGTTTCGCCGAGCATGTTTTTGTTTTTGCGGCGCGCGGAGAAAGCGGCCGAGAACGCCGGTGCGTCCGCCATTATTTTCGAGATGAATACGTACGGCGGCCGGCTCGATAGCGCGGAGCAAATCACCAATCTGCTCAATCACGCCACGCTCCCGACTTACACTTTCATCAACACCAACGCCGGATCGGCCGGCGCACTTATCGCCCTCGCCACGCGCTACATCTATATGGCGCCGGTCAGCGCGATCGGCGCCGCGGCGCCCATTCAATCGAGCGGTGAAGATCTCGGCGCGACCGCGCGCGACAAAACCATTTCCTATTGGTCCGCGCTCATCCGCGGCTCGGCCAATCGCAACCAACACAATCCCGACGTCGGCGAAGCCTTCATGAACAAGGAGAAGGAAGTGAAAATCGGCGACCGCGTCATTCATCCGAAAGGTTCGCTCCTCACTTTGTCGGCCCAGGAAGCCGCCGCGCGCACCGATGGCAAACCCTTGCTGGCCGAAGGCATCGCCGATTCAATTCCTGATCTCGTGCAAAAAGCGGGACTGAAAGGCGACGTCGTTTCGATCAATCCGAGCGGCTTCGAGCGACTCGCTTTTTGGGTCACGGAGCTCGCCCCGTTGCTTTTGCTCGGAGGAATTCTCGGCGCGTATCTCGAATTCAAAATCCCCGGCGCGAGTTTGCCGGGAATTATCGCCGCGATTTGTTTCGCGCTTTTTTTCCTCGGCCATTACCTCGCCGGACTGGCCGGCTGGGAGACGGTCGCGCTCTTTGTCGTCGGCGTTTGCTTCGTCATCGCGGAAGTTTTGTTCTTCGGGCACTCCACCATCATCGTCGGCGTCATCGGAGTTTTTCTCATGCTCGGCTCGCTCCTTTGGGCCATGATCGATCGCTATCCGGGCCAGACATTTTTCCCAACCGGTGCGATGTTGCGCGTGCCGGTTATGAACCTCCTTTTCGCCATCATCGCCGCCGCGATTCTCATCATGATTCTCGCGCGCTTCCTTCCGCGCACCAGCATCTATCGGCGCTTCGTTCTCGCCGCTGATATTCCTTCCGGTCCGTCGCTCGCTGGAATTCCGCGCGAATTCGCCATCGCCAATGAAGTCGCGCCCGGCGCCGCCGGCACCGCCCTCACGACACTTCGCCCCAGCGGCAAGGCGCGCTTTGGCGATCAAGTTGTTGATGTGGTCACCGAAGGCGATTTCATTTCCGCGGAAACGGCCATCGCCGTGGTCTCGACCGACGGCATGCGCGTGGTCGTGAAAGCGGCCTAATCCGCGCCACCAACGCCCGCCTGGCGAACGGTCGGCGTGAGCCT
>CAXSCV010000023.1:0-5633 GCA_964235895.1 uncultured Chthoniobacterales bacterium | reverse complement strand
ACTGTCGGACCCATTCCGGCGTAAAACTTGGGACAATCCGTCACTGTTCTACCCAAAATAGGCTAAAAAGCCGCCGTCGCCGGAGTTTACCGACACAAAACGGGATTCCAGCTTGCCCTCCGCCAGCCTTTTCGCTAAAACCGCCCCATGCCCTCACGACGCCTCCCTAATACCACCCCCGCAGTCATCCGCGTGCTCACCACCGCGCGCGACACCTACAAAACTACCGCCGCGGCCGACCGCAAAATCACCCCCGACCAATGGGCCCAGCTCGACGACGCCAACCCCGCCAGCCTCCTCAACCGCCTCCTCAAAGAAACCAGCGAAGTCGATATCGCCCTCGCCGCGCAAGGCCCCCTGACCACCGCCCTCAGCCAGCAAGGCGCCCGGCTCACCATGTTCATCTCCCACTTCCATCAAGTGCTCGACCTCGGGATCACCCGCGGCCTCTTCGCCGGCGGCGCGCGCAGCTATTACAGCCGCGACCTCGGCGCCACCACCATCCCGAAGCTGACGAACTACGACGAAGTCCAAACCGCCGCCGACGCCATCGTCACCGGCGAAGCCAACCGCGCCACCGCCGAAGCTGCCAGCTACATCCCCATGGCCATGCCCAGCGCCGCCGAAATCGACGCCCTTCGCGGCCCCTTCAAAACCCTCCGCGGTCAAAGCCGCAGCGCCCAGGCCAACACCGACAAACAACGCGAAGACGTCACCGCCCTCTACCCCGAAGCGCAAACCCTCGCCGTCGACCTCTGCGACACCATCGAGTTCAACCTGCGGAGCGACAAAAGCGACGCCAGCCGCCGCGCCAAAGCCGAACGCTGGGGCGTCGTCTACCTCTACGAAGACGGCACCACCACCCCGGCGACCGCCGATGCTGCCGCTCCGTCCGATCCTCCCGCCACCTCCACCCCGGCGAGTCCATAAGGGTAACTGTTAGCTTCCAGGCTAGTAAGTAAACTCAAAGCCGTGATAGATGTAAAGTAAGGCGCAGTTACGCTTAATTCTCGTTAGATGTAATGAACGTCACTCGTTGGCTTCTCGTGCTGCTGCCGAGCGTGTTGCTCGCTCAAGGTAAAGACGACGCTCAGCTTGCGGCGACGGCTGAAGCGTTGCCGTCGCAGATCCAAACGGTTGCGTCGGGAGCCTACTGGTCCCGCGATCGCCAGGATGGCTCGTACCGTCTCATTATCGAGAGCGTCGGCTGGGAGGAGCTTGCCAGCCGCGCATTTCTACAGTGGATTCGACTCGACCACGATAAGCAGACTGAGGTTGTTGAACGCACCATTCCAATTAAAGAGATTGCGGGTAGATGGCGTGTCGTATCACAAAAGTTTGTGCTTGGTGAAAAGCAATGGGACATCGAAATCTCTGCTGAGCGCCGCGTTCCGCAGGGGAAAGCCAAGTTCACGATCACACCCGCTGCGGATTTTTTTACACGATAGCCACATCCGAGAAGTGAGCGTTACATCTAACCAGGCGAGGGAGCGAACGGCGGACCGGCGTACGTTCCACATTTGAGATGACTTCCACAATTCCACTCCGAGCGACGCGCTCTCGTCCGCAAGCCTGCTCGCGAACGCTTTCGGAGTCGCTCATCTTGTTCTCGTTAGGCGTATGCGCGTGAAGCTCCTGACCGCCTTGTGCGTAATCTTAAGTGGGTGCATGAAGAGCGCCGACGTCGATCCGTTGCCACCGGTCACACGAATCGCGCTCGGTAGCTCGGAGCTGGCCGAAAGCTCCTTTGCGCCCGAAAGTGCCCACCTGTATGATCCCGCTTCCGGCACCCGAAGCGACTACCCCAAAGTGAATCTTGCGGCCGTCCAGGCCTTTATCGATGGCCACCGCCGTGGCTGGACTCGTGCGATCGCCGTCGGCTTCGGCCCGCCTAGCCCTGCCTGGTACGCTCACCTGTACGATGGCGACAGATACCTCGGATACTTCGCTGTCGGCTCGGGCGCTCTCCCTGGTAGTGCCGCGTTCTTTCGGGTCCGATACGGCGAGGTTTTCGCCCAGAAGCGTGTCACGGCGGCGGAGGCAAACCGGTTTCTTGACCTGATCGGTGTAGGCGGTGAGCTGGCCGAAAGTATGGATAATGAAGTGAAGCAGCAGATCGCCAAGCGACCTTCAGCGTCTCCTGCAGCAAGCCTCGTAGAGCGACCGGCGAAGTTTCAGCCCGGCGACAAAGTTCGAGTAAAAGTCACCGGCGCTGAAGGCACGATCTGTCTCCACACCAAGTTCTTCCGCGAGGATCTTTACTTCATCACATTCCCAGGGAGTTACTATGTCTTCGAAACTATAGCTGATCGGACACAGCGGGAAGCTTGGAAGGCTAAGAGCGCGGCCCAGTCGCGGGAGTGGGCGCGCACGCATGGTATGGCTGACTCACCATTCGATTTTCCGGAGTATCAACCGCGGCCATGGCACGAGGAGGGACCATTTTATGAGTCTGATCTCGAGCTTGTCCGCTAACGGGCCTAACCAGGCGATGCAGCGAAGCGCGAGCAAGCCTGCGATTGAGGTTTTACGTGTTTGCCATCCACGCTTTGGCTGTGTGGCATGTCGCATCGGGCTCGCGGTCGCCGATCTTGTGGCTCGTTAGATCTATGAGCATGCAATCGTTCCTGCGAGACCGCATCGATTTGGTGAAGACTCTTCGCGAATCGCCCATCGTCGTGACTCATCAAGACCTCGAGTTGATTCTGACTGCCGTCATATCGGCATGTGCGGCTTGTCGTTGGCCTGGGGACGGCTTCGACAGAAAGCGATTTGTCGAGTCGCTGATCCGGTTCGGATCGCCTGAGCTCCACTTGGACTACGTTAGTACTGGAGCGCTTCTTGAGTTGGGGGTCATTTCCGATAGCCAGACACCGTGGGGCGATTTCGGACAAGAGATTCGTATCTTCACGGGTGACGAAATCGATGGTTCCATATCTGATATGGCGCAACGCTACCCGGAAGTATCTGTACGCGATTTGAAGCGAGCCTCCTACGCTAGTCGGATTTACGAGTGGCTGCGTTGTGGATACGCGCACAATTACTGGGCAGCCGGAAACACCACGCATGTCCCACCATCGGATGGGCCGGCTCAAATCAGTTATATTGGCAGGAGAGAGCCAGACGGTACTCGGGTTCGCATCGCTTCATTCCATTTGGACTACCTCATTTCTGTTGCAGAGCATCAGGTTTCCACGCTTCCAAAAACCAAGCTGGAGAAGCCCGATCAGTGGTGGATCGAAAAGACCTAACCAAGCGATGCAGCCAACCGCCGACCGGCGTACGACCTCGATGCACCTAATTTCCATCTCACATCCCGCGACCACGCGTGTCCTCGTCGGCGGTGGCTGATCTTGTTCTCGTTAGGTCTCATGCGCGCGGCCCTTATTAGACGCTTCATGTTGCTAATTTCTGTGTTCCTTATGGCGCAGACCGCTCCCACGTCTGCGCGAGAGCAAAAGTCCACGGCATTTAAGGTGTATGAAGAGGAGGTCGGGTTGACTGCAACGGACGCTATTCAGTCAGAACTGAGGAAACATCCAGAACGAGTTGAGGAGATAACACTAGAGCTAACATTCCAAGTCGATTTGAAAGGTCGCGTGCACAATGCGAATATTATTCCCAGTAGACCCAATCAGTGGGCACAAAATACCGCGCGCCGCATACTTGCCGATCTCAAACTTCCGCCAGTCCCCCAAAAGCTAGCTGACGAACTCAGAGGGGCTCCGGTAAACGTCGAGACTACGCTCAAGATGGGCATTGTTCATACCGGGAACACCTCGGTGAAGCCTGATTCACCTGAGACGATCGCATATCTAAAGAAGGTCGATACAATCATATCTTCCGCCCTCAACGCTGAGGTGCTTAAGCGTCGCGGCCCAGTTCGCGCAGACGTCACGATTGCCTTGTTACTTGATCGCGAAGGCCATGTACGGGCTCAGGAGATTCGCTCGGAAGGTGCCGACGACTGGACGAAAGATATGGCGACGCGGATAGTGCGTGCCGCCAAGCTACCGCCAGTCCCAAAGAAAGTTGTAGCCGAGCACCCAGAAGGCCTAGTCGCGTTTGGAACCCATTGGATCTACAACCGCAGTGATTGAGACCTAACCAGGCGCTGCAGCCAACGGCTCAGACGGCGGTGTCTTGTTCATGTCCAGCCTAGCCAATGTATCCAGTGAGCTTGCCGCTTGCGTTCCCCTGAGCCGTGGCTGAGCTTGTTCTCGTTAGGCCTATTCTCGCCGCGTTTGTTCTCGCTGTACATTGCTCTCGCACTTTCGAGTTGTGCTCCTGCGTCTTCCACTCCGCAGCGCTGGAAGGTAAAGGCACGATCGATTCGCGCGCTGATGCCCTTTCCGATAGAGTTCACATACGCTCGTTCGTAGAATGCCTAACCATGGCGCGAACGGCGGACCGTTGTCCAATCCACTCTTGAGATGATTATGACTTCCACACTTCCACTCCGAGCGACGCGCGTCCTCGTCCGCCGTCGCTCATCTTGTTCTCGTTAGGTGACTTCGCCCCGTTTACGTAGAGCGCCTCTCGGATGTCTCGTTCTCATCCTCGCAGTTATCGGCGGTTGCTCGGTGCCTTACATCCTCCACAACCGTGCGCTCAGCCACGTTCGCGCAGAGTATGCCCGCATTACGCATCCCGCCGCGAGTTCGCCGCTCGACAGCTTTTCGGACCTCGGCATCGCAGCCGGCGGCAACGGTAATCATTGTGATTACGTCGTCGGGGAGATTCGCGAGAGTGACGATCCGCCAGAGCGCATCAAAGCGCATTACTCCAGATTCAGCTTTTCACCGCTCGACCCACAGAGCGGGCAGTGGGTGCTACGGGACCCTATCGCAGTCACGGTCGAGTTTCCCGGCTCGCCAGACGATACTGGCGTGTTACGCTGGGACATTGCGAACGCGCTCACCAAAGCGCGCGCGAAGCAACGCAAGAAGACACTTTATGTCGTATACCTCTTGGACGGCGGCTATGACCCGAACAGTGATTGGCGATGCCACTAACGTCACCTAACCAGCGATGCAGCGAACCGCTGGCCGCCCCGTGTTCTAGCTTTCGATGACTTCCACGTTCGACCCGCCGCCATGCACGCCCTCGCCAGCGGTCGCTGATCTTGGGTCTCGTTAGACCTACACGCGGACGCGTTTCGAATTGGCGACGGTGATCCTGATTCGCATCACTGGCGCATTCTTCATCATTGAAGCGCTGCTGGGTGTGCTTCTCCTGTTAAATCCAGCTACCAAGCACAGGCTTTGGGCATTCGCACCGCTTGTCGATCTCTTCGCGTTTCTCATCGGCGTCGGCTTGGTTTTTCTACGCCGTTGGGCAACCATCGCCTTTTTGCTGGTCGCTTGTTACGCGCTGTACGTTGTGGCACGAGAGTCGCGACGACCGGAGATTTGGCACCCCGCGATTCTTATCAATCTCGTTTTCGTTATCATACCGATATGGGCGTGCATTGCCGGTTGGCGTCAGCTACGGTGGTAGGTCTAACCATGCGATGGAGCGAACGGCGGACCGCTGTGCGATTCACTTCGAGATGACTTCCACCCTTCCACTCCGAGCGACGCGCGCCCTCGTCCGCCGTCGCTCATCTTGTTCTCGTTAGGCCTTCAGTAAGT
>CAXSCV010000022.1:27738-42834 GCA_964235895.1 uncultured Chthoniobacterales bacterium | reverse complement strand
TCGTTGTCTTCGTTGCCTAACGAGCAACAAAACGGATATTTTTGCCACAAAGGCGAGCAGGGCGAAGTGGTCGATGAAGTCATCGCCAGGCCGATTCTCTCGACCGAAACCGGCGCGGTCATCGCCGCTCTCGTCCTCGGATTGAAACCGGTCGAGCTCGGAAACGAGCGCGCGCGCGGCGGCGAAATCCGTAGCGGCGTCTGGTTGAATGGCCATCTGCAATTGCCGGGCCTGCCCGCGACCGAGCAACTCGCGCTCGCCGGCGAAGTCACTCGCGCGCTCGCGCGCACGCAACTTTCCGAAAGCAGTTTTCAGGTAAAAATCGGCGGCGCGTCCTATCTGCTTTTTTATAAACAGCTCAATCCCGGCTCGCTTTTTCCGCCCGCTTATGAGGTGGCGATTTATCCGCTGGCCGAGGCGATCGCGCGCCAGCAAAAAATCCGCTGGCATGTTGTGATCGCCGGCGCGGGCCTGCTCGCGCTCGGTCTGGTCGCGAGCCAGTTGCTTTCCGCGCGTCTCTCGCAGCCGGTCGAAAAACTTGCCGTCGTTTCCGAAGAAAATCGCGCGCAGCGCGCACGCGCCGAAGCCGCGCTCGAGACCACTAATGTCGAGCTGCAACGTTCCGTGCGTTTTTCCGCGGACGCGTCGCACCAATTAAAGACGCCGGTCACTGTCCTGCGCGCCGGGATCGACGAATTGCTCGCGCGCGAAAATTTCCCCACGGAAGTCTACGACAAACTTTCCGCGCTCCTCCACCAAACCTACCGCATCACCAGCGTGATCGACGATCTGCTCCTTCTCTCGCGGATGGACGCGGGCCGCTTGCAGATTGATTTCGGCACGGTCGATCTCTCGCGTCTTTTGGAAGAATGGATCGATGACCTGAGCGCGCTGCCGGACGATTTGCATGTGAAACTGGAAACCGATTTTCCTGCGGGCCTGCGTGTCGCCGGAGAGAAGCGCTACATCACATTGATCGTGCAAAATCTGCTGGAGAATGCGCGCAAGTACAACATCGTCGGCGGACGCATTTGCGTTTCGACCCGCGAAGAAAACGGGTTCGTAGTCCTTTCGATTGAGAACACCGCGCGTCCGATTCCGACGGCTGCGCGCGAACATATTTTCGAGCGTTTTCACCGCGGCGGCATGGGCGAAAATATTCCGGGGCACGGACTCGGTTTGAATCTGGCGCGCGAGCTGGCGCGTTTGCACGGCGGCGATTTGCGGCTGGTGCGCTCCGATGATGAAGCGACGGAATTCGAAGTGCGTTTCCGCATCGCGGAGCAAGCGGCGGCAACGCCAGTTACCAAAACATGAGCTCGCCGCGCCTGCTCGCTTTTGCCGCGCTCACCTTTGTTTGCTCGCGAGCGCCGGCGCAGGATTTTTTCGATCGCGTCGAAGAAAAACTGAGCGCGAGCGCGTTTGACGATCAGGTCCGGACACGCCTGAGCGGCACGCTCGATCTCGAATTTTACCAATTCGATTTGCCCGCGCCGGGATTGATCGATGCGACGAGCGAGACGCTTTTTAATCCGCGCTTGACGCTTTTCGTCGACTCGCAAATCGGGCCGGCCATTTATTTTTTTAGCCAGGTGCGCGTCGATCGCCATTTCGATCCGAGCGATCACGGCGCGCAAATTCGCCTCGATGAATACGCGCTCCGCATCACGCCGTGGGCCGATGGTCGCTTGAATTTGCAGTTCGGAAAATTCGCCACCGTCATCGGCCGCTGGGTGCAACGGCATCTTTCCTGGGACAATCCTTTTCTGAACGCGCCGCTCATTTACGAGAACGAAACCGCGCTGGAAGATCGCGAAGCGCCATCGTCTCACTACGATCTCGATCCGTCGCTGGCCGACGAGAAATACGAATACAATCCGGTCGTTTGGGGACCGAATTATACCTCGGGCGTTTCGGCTGCGGGACGTCTCGGCAAACTCGATTACGCGTTCGAATTCAAGAACGCCGCGCTTGCTTCCCGGCCGGAAAGTTGGGACGCGACGCGCGTGGATTTTTCTTATCCGACGGTCACCGGCCGGATCGGTTTTCGGCCTAACGAGAGCTGGAATTTCGGCCTGTCCGCGAGCGACGGCGCCTATTTTCGTGAGGAAGCCGCGCCAACTTTGCCGCCCGGGCGAAGCATCGGCGATTACCACGAAACGTTGCTGGCGCAGGATGCCAGTTACGAATGGCATCACCTTCAGGTCTGGACGGAATTTCACGAAGCGCGTTTCGAGATTCCGATTTTTGGCGACGCCGATGTCTTCGGATATTTCGTCGAAGCGAAATACAAATTCACGCCGCAATTCTTCGGCGCCGTTCGCTGGAACCAGCAACTCTTCGGCGACGTGCCGAGCGGACGCGCGGGCGAAATTCCCTGGGGCCGCGATGCCTGGCGCATCGACTTGGCGATCGCTTATCGCTTTACCGCGCACGTGCAGTTGAAGCTGCAATACGATCTCGCTCACGACGACACCGGCCGTGACGGTTTCGGTCACTTGTTAGGCACGCAGCTCACGGTGCGTTTCTGATTTCACATTCTCACGAATAACCAAACCTCCGATGAAAAATGCGCGTTCTAATTGTTGACGACGAAGTGAGATTGACGCGGCACTTGTCCTCCGCCTTAACCGAAGCCGGCCACGATCCGGTGGTGGTGCATGATGGCGAAGCGGCCTTGCAAATGGCCAAGAGCAGTCCCTTCGATTTGATTGTGCTTGATGTCAGCCTGCCCGGCATGAACGGCTTCGAAGTGCTCCGGCGTTTGCGCGCGCAACACATCGCGAGCCGCGTCCTGATGTTGACCGCGCGCGGTGAATTGAACGACCGCATCACCGGTCTGCAACTCGGCGCGGACGATTATTTGCCGAAGCCATTTGCCATGCAGGAGTTGGTCGCGCGCGTGCGGGCGCTCAGCCGCCGCTACGCGGAAGAGCCGGCGCTGATCCTCCGTGCGGAGGACCTCTGCCTCAATCTGGCCGAGCAAAGTGTCCATCGCGGCAACGAAAAAATCGAACTTTCCATGCGTGAGTTGACCCTGCTGAAAGTGCTCATGCGCGAGCCAGGACGCGTCTTCACCCGCACCGAATTATGCGAGCGCGTCTGGGAGCGGGAGCACGAGTACGACACCAAGCTGGTGGAAGTTTTCATCGGCCGGTTGCGCAAAAAAATCGGCCAGCCTTCGCTCATTCAAACGGTCCGGCATATTGGCTACACTATTCCGGCCGCGGAATGACTCGTTACGGCCTAACGAGTCCTGCGCTGCTTTTACTGGTCCGGCGGCAAGGCCGGGAGAACCGGAAGATTTTCCGCAGGCGTCGCCTTCGGGCGCGGACGGCGACGTGAGGAACGCTCCGCTTCCGAGGGCGGCGGATAACCGCGCTCCGTTGGCGGGACGCCGAAAACGGCGCTGCCGTCCGGCGTGGTGCCGAGAAATTGCGGGCGGACGTCGCCGCGGTTCGATGAAGGCGCGGCCGTTCTGGCAAGACGCGCTCTTCTGACCGCATGGGTCGGCGGTTTCGCTGCCACCGCGGATTTTTCCGGCGCGGCCGTCGGTCTCGGAGTTGTCTCGACGGCCACCGCGACGGTCGGTTCTTCCGGTGAAGGAAGAGGCGTGGCGACTGGTGTCGGCGCCGCAACAATCTGCTCCGCTTCCGCCGAGCCTTGCGCAGAAGACACGACCTCTTCGGGCGGAGTGGTTGTGACTGAAGCGGTTTCTTCCTTCGGACCTTCCGCGGGCGGCGCGGGTTCGTTCGTCTCGGATGCGACCGGATTCTCGTTCGTCGCAACGCTGGGCGTTTCTTCGACGGACGGCTCGGGCGTCGGCGCGGATGCGACATCGTTCGCTGCAACTTCCGCCGGCGAAGGCGCGCTTTCGGTTAGCGGACTCGCGGAGGGTTCGGCTTCACTTTTTTCATCAGCCGCGTTTGCGGTTGAGACGAGCACCTGCGGCTCGGTCCCGGCAGGCATCGCCGCCGGCGATGTTTCAATCATCGGAGACGGCTCGGCGTTCGCCACCGCCGGAGGCGGCGACGCTTCCGGCGGCTCGAGCGGAATCCCCACGGTCTGCGGTTTGCGCAAGCCGCGCAGATAATCGGGCAGGAACAATCCCGCGATCACCGCCATCGTCACGAACAGAGCCGCGAGCGCGAGCGTCGGGACAAATTTCGAGCGAGTGCGCGCCGTTTCCAGGGGCGCGATCGCGGCCGAAAGCGGTGTGCCGAAGGTGGTCGATGGTCCATCGCGCCGCTCCAATTGCGCGAGGCATTCCTGAATCTCGCCCTGTAGAATCAGCGGATCGCGCGGCCGTTCGTTAGGCGAAACGGCCAGCATGGTCGCGAGCAAACCGCGCACGGACGCGGGGACATTTTTCGCGTTCGCCACCGTGGCCGCGCCGGCCAGCGGCGGCACGCCAGTGAGGAAAAACCAGAGCATACAACCGAGCGAATAAATCTCCGAAGCGAAGTCGACCGCGCCGCCTTCCAGTTGCTCGGGACTGGCGAAGTTCACCGGATCTTTCACACCGGCGGCCGCTGCTTGCGCGCGCGAAAATTTCGGCGGCAAGCCCACAAAATTCAGCACCTTGATCAATGGCCAATCGCCTTCCGCAGTCTGTCCCGGCACGAGCATGATGTTGCTCGGATTGAGCGCGGGATGAACGACTTCGTGAAAGCTGGCCGCGGCTAATGCGCTGACGATTTGCGCGGCGATCCGCAAGACCGCGCTCACGGGCAACGGTCCGTGTTGCTTGACCCAATCGTCCGCCGTGTTGCCATCAAAATATTCCGTGACGTAAACGAACTGGTCGCCGGAAAATCCGAATTCTTTCTGCGCGAGCAAATGGCGATGCTCGATTTTTTTCGCCAGCTGCGCGCTCGTCTTGAGCTGGTCGCGCGGCGCTGCTCGGCTCGGGCCGACCGGAATGATCTGCATCGCCACGGTCTCGTGCGAGCGGATGTCTTGGCCGCGAAAAGTTCCTTCGCCCGCGCTCCGCCTAATGACGAACGGCAGACCGAGTTCATCAAAAGCGAGACGATAGTGATCGAGGTAGATTTTGTTTTCCATGAAGCGAGCCGATTGATCGTTCGGCAGCGGTAATGATTCGAAGCCGATCAGCGGTGGATGCGTAAAGCCTAGAATTAATTTCCAGAGAAAATAAATTTCTCGCCAAAGGCGATCGCACAAAATCACTGACCGACGAAGCGCGCCCCGATACCATCCGCGGCAGCCATGAAGAGCGTTCTCGATCCCAAGCGCACGATTGCCGAGCTCAAGGAATTGCGCGGCCTAACGAGTGATGAAAACGGCGCGCAGCGCGTCGCATTTACCGAGACCTGGGCGAAAGCGCGCGCCTGGTTGCGCGAAAAAGTGGCGGCGCTCGAAGGCGTGGAAATTCAGAACGACGCGGCAGGAAATTTCTGGGCAACGCTGCGCGGCGAATCGGAGAAAGCGCTGCTCCTCGGGGGCCATATCGATTCCGTGCCGAACGGCGGCTGGCTCGATGGTTGCCTGAACACGCTGGCCGGTTTGGAAATCCTGCGGCGCATCCACGCACAGTATCTGGAGCCGGCCGCGCCCTCGCGCCGGCCGCCAGTCACGGTGCGGCTGGTCGATTGGGCGGATGAAGAAGGCGCGCGTTTCGGCAAGAGCCTCTTCGGTTCCTCCGCTTGCTCGGGCAATCTCGACATGGCCGAAGCGCGCGCGCTGAAAGATCGCGATGGTGTCACGTTACCGGACGCGTTGCGCGAACACGGAATCGACTTCGAGAAAGTGAAGGATTGCGGCAAGGAGTTAACCAACGTCGCCGCGTATCTGGAATTGCACATCGAGCAAGGTCCGGTCCTGCTCGATCTTGATCTGCCGCTGGGTACCGTGCTCGGAACATTCGGCGTTGAACGTCACGCCATCACCTTCCGCGGTCAGGCCGCGCATTCCGGGAGCACGCCGATGAATCGGCGTCGCGACGCCTTTCTCGCCGCCGCGAAAATGAGCCCGGAAATTTATCGCATCGCGGAACGGAGCAATGGCGGCGTCTGCACGATCGGCTCTTGCCTAACGAGTCCCGGCATTGTCACCAGCGTGGTGGAAGATTGCCGGATCACGCTCGATCAACGTCATCTCAACGCCGAGGCGCTCGCGCAAATGTTAGCCGAAGCGAAAGCCGCCAGCGAAGAATTCGCGCAGGAAGGAAATGTCACCGTGACCTGGGAACGTCTCTGGCAAATCGAACCGATCCCGTTCAACGACGAACTGATCGCCTTCGCCGACGAAGCCATCCGCGAGACCGGCGCGAAGCCGCGTCAACTACCGAGCGGACCTCTGCACGACGCCGCCGAAGTCGCGCGCACCGGCGTGCCGACGATCATGATGTTCGTGCAAAGTCTGCACGGCATCAGCCACAACAAAATCGAGGACACGCGCGAAGAACATTTAGAAATGGCAGTGGTCGCTTTCGATAAATTGGCCGAGAAAGCGATCGCCTGGATCACGCGCTGAAATCTAGCGACGCATCTCCGCCGAGTCGGGTTTGCCTTCGGTCGCCGCCAGATGCACTTCGCGTTGCGGAATGGGTATTTCGATTCCCGCATCGCGTAAAGCGGCGTTCACCGCCACGGCTACGTCGCTCTGAATGCGTAGCCAGTGATCGGTCTCGCCGGTCGTGAACTTGAGATCGAAGAGGAGCGCGTCCACGCCGAATTCTTTCAGAAACGCTTCGACGGGCGGTTTCTCGATCACTTGCTGATGCGCGGTCGCGACCTGCGTGAGCAGATCGATCACGCGTTGCGGATCGCTCCCGTAAGCGGCGCGCAGAGGCAGGGTGATGGTTTTTTGCCGACTGGAGCGGGTGCGATTTGTGACCTTGTCGGAGATGAGCTGGCCATTCGGGATGATCAATTGCGAACTGTCGGCGAGGAGAATAATGCTGGCGCGGATGCCGATGCGCCTAACGAGTCCTGTGACACCGCCGACTTCGATGACGTCGCCTAATTGCACCGGGCGTTCGAAGAGCAGAATGAGGCCGGAGAAGAAGTTGTTGAAAATGTTCTGCAAACCGAAACCGATGCCCACGCCGAAGGCGCCGGCAAGGATGGCAAACTTCGTCATGTCGGCGCCAACCGCGGCGAGCGCGGCGTAAAAGCCGACGAGCAGAATGACGTAATGCAGCAGTGTGGAAACGGCGTAGGACGAGCCGCGCGCCAGATGCAAGCGGCCATAAATTTCCTCTTCCAAAAGAAAGCGGACAAAACGCGAAAGCAACACGGTCAGCCAAATGGTTAGGCCAAAGGCGAGGATGGCGCCTAACGAGAAGTGAAGGGAACGGACCGCGACTTCGGCGTTGATGAACTCGCTCGCGCGCTGGAGGGCGACCTCGCGCAAGGAAAAAGCGCCAAGCGCGAGCCAAACCCAAAGAAGAAAGGCGCCGAAAGAAATGACGCGCGCGACCCGGCGGCGGAGCAAGCCCCGATGTCGCTGAACCATGGCCAGAGACGCGAGCGGACGGATTTGCAACGCGAAGAAGATGAGACCTTCGAGGATTTCCGCCGCGGCGTAGAGCAGGATCGCGAGATAACCGGCGGCCAAGGCGCCGCCGCCGAGATAATTTGCCAGACCGACATAGCCGAGCGCGTTCGCGCAAAAGACGAGCGCGAAGAGAACGAACCCGATGCGCGCGGCCGCACGAATGATTTTGCGCGAGGTGGTGCCGCCACTGGCTCCGCGGGTTGAGCGAATAAACCAGGCGAGAAAAATCGCGCCGCCGATCATCTCCAGAAGAAGCATGAGGCGCGAGAGCACCGGCAGCGCAGCGGCGAGCGCGCGGAGTTGCGCGATGAGATAGAAAACGACGAGCGCATTCAGAATTGGAAAGAGATGTGGTCGCATGACGCGACGCAGAAGAAGGACGAGCGGCACGAGCGCGACCGTGGCGAGCGCGAGCCAGAAGAGCCGCGGCGCTTCGTTAAAGAGCGGACGACAAAACAGGAAGGTGAGCACGCCGGCGGAGGCGAGTGGCAATTGCAAGACGCGGTTCGCGCGCTCGAGCGCGGCGTCCTGCTCGGTCCAGCGCGCGGACTGATTTTTGATCCGAAATAAAACAAGTGCGACGACGAGAAAGATGAGCGCGAGATAAATAAACTTCGCCCACTCGCGCGTGGCGTAGGCGCGGAGCTGTGTGAATTGCTCGCCTAACGAGACCTGACCCTCGCGCGTAAAAGCGCGCGAGGCCGCGTTGCGGACTTCTGGATTCCAAATCGGCGGGCTGTCCTGCGTCCAGAGTTGGTCGACTGCGGCGCTTTGCGCGGTCTTGATCGAGCGGACCGCGCCTTGCACGCGTTGCGTTTGTTCGGCCACGCGCGTTTGCAAACCGAGGATGGTGGCGCGCCGCTTCCGCAGCGCCGTTTCCGTGTCGTCGATTTTCTTGACCACCTCTTCGATTCTCCGCGTCAATTCGGGCGGAGCGGAGGAAGAGCGCGCGCGATCGAGTGTCGATTTCCAGGTCGAACGGAGCTCGGGCAACTGCGCGATCTCGCGATCGAGATAAGTCGCGCGCTCAGTTAAAGAGCGGGTCCATCCGGTCAGTTGCTCGCTCAATTTCTGCCAGCGATTCTCAAGTTCGCGCATGGTCTCGAGCGGCACGCCGGGCGCGAGCGTGCGCTTGGTTTCATCGAGGCGGGCGCTGATTTCGGCGATTACCACCGGCAGGTCGCGGGTGACGTTCGTGCTCGTCGGATTCGCCGCAATGTCGGAGCTGATCTGATCGAGCCGCTCGCTTTCGGCGTCGGCCGCGGCGACGACTTCGGCCAGCGGCACTGGAGTGGAGGCGACGCTGGCCGATGGCGATGGCGAGGTCAGCGCGGGCGAAACCTGCGCATGCGCCGATGTCGTTGCCGTGACGATGACACAGCAAGCGATTAAGAAGCGGCGCGATTCGTTCTTAAACATTTTCACTACTCAACATACGCACGCGACGACGGAGATTTGTATCGAAGAGGATGCGCGCGGCCGCTACAACTTTGGTCTAACGAATCCATCATGCCTACTCTATCCACTACCGTCGATGGGCTGAAATTACCCAATCCATTCGTCATCGGATCCGGACCGCCCGGGACGAATCTCAATGTGATCAATCGCGCCTTCAAAGAAGGCTGGGGCGCGGTCATTGCGAAGACGATCAGCCTGGATTCCTCGAAAGTGGTCAACGTCGCGCCGCGCTACGCGAAGTTGCTCGCGAACGATCCGAAGGACGTCGTCGGGTGGGAAAACATCGAGCTGATCAGCGATCGGAAGTTCGAGATCTGGCTGGATGAATTCAAGAAGTGCAAGGACACGAATCCGAACGGCGTCCTCATCGCGTCGATCATGGAGGAATATAATGCGGATGCCTGGAGCGAGATCGTGGAGCGTTGCGAAGGCGCGGGCGTGGATTCGTTCGAGCTGAATTTCTCCTGTCCGCATGGTTTGCCCGAGCGAAAAATGGGCGCCGCCATGGGCGAGAATGCGGAGATCGTCGAGGAAGTGAGCGGCTGGGTGATGAAGGCCGCGACAAAACCGGTCTGGGCGAAAATGACGCCGAATGTCACGCGCATTACCGATCCGAGCCGGGGCGCGTTCCGCGCGGGATGTCAGGGCGTGAGCGCGATCAATACGATTCGCAGTGTCATGGGTGTGAATCTCGAGACGCTGCGGCCGGAGCCGACGGTCGAGGGATTCACCACGCCGGGTGGTTATTCGTGCAAGGCGGTTCGGCCAATTGCGCTCCGCATGGTCATGGAAATCGCGACGATGATTCGCAAAGAATTTCCGGGACGAAGTTTGTCCGGCATCGGTGGGATCGAGAGCGGCGGCGATGCCGCGCAATTTATCTTGTTAGGCGCGGACACGACGCAGGTTTGCACGGGCGTGATGAAGTTTGGCTACGATTCCGTGAAACGGATGTGCGACGAACTGCTCGCGTTTATGGGGAAGCATCAATTCGAAACGCTGGCCGATTTCAAAGGCAAGAGCCTCGATTATTTCACCACGCACGCGGAACTCGTTAGGCGTCAAACCGAGCGCAAAGCGAAGGACAAAGCCGCCGCGGAAGAAGCGGCCGCGAAGAAGATGGTCCGCGCTGACAGCGAATGGAGCGGCGACGATTTCGTGAAGCAATCGGACGCGCTCGCCCGATGAAAGGCGCCGCTGCGACTCCGGGGAGCGCACGCGACCCGCGTGCTGCGATCGGCGACCCGCCGATCGCATTCCACGATCCGCCAATGCCGCTGATCTGCGAACGTCGTGGGAGTTCGTGGCGGGTCGCCACGAACAGCACGCGAGTCGCGTGCGCTCCCCGAAATCTGCCATGACACCCTGTCCTGTTTTCATCGACGGTGAATGGCGCACGCCAGCTGGCCTAACGACTTCTCCGGTCTTCAATCCTTCGCGCGGCACGACCATCGCCGAAGTGCCAATGTGTGGCAGCGATGTGGTGGACGAAGCCGTGCAGGCTGCCGCGGATGCGTTTCCTAATTGGCGCGACACACCGCCGGTGGAACGCGCGCGCTTGTTCTTCCGCTACCGCCAACTGATCGAAGAGAACTTCGATCGCATTTGCCAAAGCGTTTCGCGCGAACACGGCAAGACTCTCGCGGAAGCGCGCGGCAGCGTTTATCGCGGAATTGAAAACATCGAATACGCCTGCGGCGCGCCGACCTTGCTCATGGGCGATTCGCTGGAGAATCTCGCGCGCGGGGTCGATTGCGAAACGATCCATCAACCGCTCGGCGTCTGCGTCGGGATCACGCCGTTTAATTTCCCCGCGATGGTGCCGATGTGGATGTTCCCGCTCGCGCTGGTTTGCGGAAACACTTTCGTGCTCAAGCCGAGCGAAAAAGTTCCGCTCACCGTCGTCATGCTGATCGAGTTGCTCGAGAAGGCAGGCGTGCCGAAGGGCGTGCTCAATCTCGTGCACGGCGGACGCGAGTGCGTCGATGCCCTACTCACGCATCCGAAAGTGCGCGCGATTTCCTTCGTCGGCTCGTCGCCGGTGGCGAAATACATTTACGAAACCGGCACGCGAAACGGAAAGCGCGTCCAGGCAAACGGCGGCGCGAAAAACTATATCGTCGTCATGCCGGATGCAGACATTCGCAACACGGTCGAAGCGCTTTCGACTGCAGCCTTCGGTTGCGCGGGCGAACGTTGTATGGCCGGCTCCACCGCGATCACGGTCGGTAAAGCGGCCGATCACGTTTTACCGTCGTTAGTGGAAGCGGCGCGCGCGATTCGCGTCGGCCCGACAGACATGGAAACGCAGCCCGACATGGGCCCGGTGATCACCGCGCAACATCGCGATCGCGTTATGAGCTTGGTCGCGAACGGCGAACGCGAAGGCGCGAAAATCATCGCCGATGGCCGCGGTGTGAAAATCAGCGACGCGCCTGACGGATTCTTTCTCGGCGCGACGATTATCGATCAGGTGCGCAACGAAATGGAAATCGCGCGCGAAGAAGTTTTCGGCCCGGTTTTGAATGTCATGCGCATGGACGACCTCAATGCCGCAATCGCGCTCGCGAACAAGTCGAGTTACGGCAACGGCACTGGTATTTTCACCAACTCAGGCAAAGCTGCGCGCGAGTTTAAAAATCGCGTCAAGGCCGGCATGGTTGGAATCAACGTCGGTGTTCCGGCAACGATGGCGATGTTCCCCTTCACCGGCTGGGACGAATCGTTCTACGGCGACCTGCACATCCAAGGCAAAGAAGGCGTGCAATTCTACACCCAGCAAAAGGTCGTAACGACACGCTGGTTCGGCGACGGCGTCGGCGATGTCTGGAAGAAGTAAGGCTTGATCGCCTTACATCCCTTGCTTACTTTTTCGCCGATGACGGCGACGATCACGAGCAAAGGTCAAATCACCATTCCGGTAAAGATTCGAAAAAAACTCGGCCTCGCAACTGGCCATCGAGTTCGGTTTGACGAAGACGCACCTTATTTAAAGGCTTATCGTGTCATTGATGAGAAGCGTGCGCGCTCCGTCTTTGGCTCCAAGAAAAAAGAGCTGGCGGGCAAGAGTGTCGAGCAATGGATAGAGTGGTTGCGCGGCCCGGTCGAACTTCCGCCCCATGGCGCTCGCCGTCGATAGTTCGATCGTTATCGCGCTGTTGAAAGGCGGTGAGAGCCACCAGCCTTCGTTGGAATTTTTTCTAGCACTCCGCAGACAGGAGCGGGTGGTCATTTGCGATATTGTCTATGCGGAGATTTCATATTTTTATCGCGAGGAAAAAGCACTGCGCGGCGATCTTTCGGCTTTCGGGCTTTCGTATGACGCAATTCATCCGACGACCTCGCACCTTGCCGGGCAAATCTATCGCAGTTACCGGCAAGCCGGAGGGCCACGGGCACGATTGGTTCCTGATTTTCTCATCGGAGCGCATGCTTTGCATCAATGCAGCGGGTTGCTAACGACGGATCGAGGTTATCTGCGCTCCCACTTTCGCGGCCTCAAAGTTCATCAACCACCGTCGAAGAAATAACCGTGTCGTTACTGATCAAAAACGGCGAGGTCGTCACCGGCGACGCGCGCTATTTCGCCGACATTTTTTGCGAAGGCGAAACGATCACGCGGATCGATCGCGAGATCGAAGCGATAGACGATTGCGATGTTATCGATGCGAGCGGGAAGTATATTTTTCCCGGGTTCATCGATCCGCATACACACATTTATCTGCCGTTCATGGGCACGTTCTCGAAGGACACTTATGAGACAGCGAGCAAGGCTGCATTAGTTGGCGGAACGACCACTATCATCGAGATGATTTGTCCGTCGCGCGAGATGAGCGCGGCGGAAGGCTTTCGACTTTGGCGCGAACAGAGCGAAGGAAAATCAGCCTGCGATTACACCTATCACATGGGCGTGACGCGCTTCGATGCGGAAACGCCTAACGAGTTGCGCGCGATTGTACGCGAAGGCATCGCGTCCTTTAAAATCTTCCTCGCTTACAAGGGCGCGTTCGGAATCGACGACGGCGAACTCTACGAGACGCTCAAGCTAGCTAAGGAGCTCGGCGTGATTGTGACCGCGCATTGCGAGAACGAAACGCTCGTCTTCGAGAAGCAAAAGGACTTGCTGGCCGCTGGCCTAACGAGTCCAGCCCAGCATCACGAAAGCCGACCGCCGATCGTGGAAGCGGAAGGCGTGCATCATTTGATGACCTTCGCCGAGACGACCGGCGCGCACGTTTATATCGTGCACTTGAGTTGCGAAGAGGCCCTACGCGAAGCGCTGGCGGCGCGCGATCGCGGCGTGAATGTGGCGATCGAGACCTTGATTCAATATCTCGTGCTCGATAAAACGGACGCGGAGAAGCCGGATTTCGAAGGCGCGAAATTCGTCATGTCGCCACCCCTGCGCGACAAACGCAATCAACCGATTCTCTGGCACGAACTGCGCAGCGGCGAAATTCAAACGGTTGCGACCGATCACGCGCCCTTCGATTTCCAAACGCAAAAGCCGATGGGCCGCGATGACTTCACCAAAATCCCGAACGGCATTCCGTCCCTGGAAGATCGCGTCAATTTACTCTTCACCCACGGCGTCAAAGCCGGGCGGCTTGATCTGCAAACATTCGTCAACGTCGCGAGCACCAATGCCGCGAAGCTCTTCGGTTTGTTTCCACACAAAGGCGCGATCCAAATAGGAGCTGACGCAGACTTGGTCGTTTACGATCCGAACTATCGCGGCAAAATTTCCGCCGCGACGCAGTTGATGAACGTCGATTACAGCGCGTTCGAAGGTTGGGACATTGAAGGACGTCCGAGCGTGGTCACGGTGCGCGGCGAAGTCGCGGTGCGCGATGGAAAATTCGTCGGCACAATTGGTCGCGGCCAAATGCTGAAACGCGAACCGACGCACTTCTGACAAGGCGCTGAATAATATGCCTGTCATCCTGAGCGTAGCGAAGGACCTCACGCACGGTGATGGATCACGCTTGATGATTTGGGTGATGCAAACTCCGGATGCGAGGTCCTTCGCCGTCGCGGCTCAGGATGACAGCCGTGTGAGATGGCGGTGGGGTTTCGGTTGATGAAGACGCCGGATTTAGTCGCACCGGATGTCGATGTTTCGATCGAGATCGAGCACGCGACCGATCTCTACAACGCAGACCTCGCGCCCGTACCTAACGAGCGCCGCACCTGGCGCGTCGGCAGCTTCGCGGCGCTTTGGATTTCGATGTCGGCCTGCATCCCGACTTACATGCTGGCGTCGTCGCTCATCGGCGGCGGGATGAATTGGTCGCAAGCCATCCTGACCATTTTTCTCGGCAACCTCATCGTGGTTGTGCCGATGATTTTGAATGCGCACGCCGGGACGCGTTACGGAATTCCGTTCCCGGTTTTCTGTCGCGCGTCCTTTGGAACAAGAGGCGCAAATGTCCCCGCGCTCATGCGCGCGTTTGTCGCCTGCGGCTGGTTTGGAATTCAAACCTGGATCGGCGGCGCGGCCATTTACAAAATCCTCGGTGTCTTCTTTCCTGGCCTAACGAGTCCGGGCGCACCCACGTTTCTCGGCATCAGCTGCACGGAGTTCGTGTGCTTCATTTTTTTTTGGAGCATCAACATGCTCGTCGTTTACAAAGGCATCGAATCGATTCGCTTCCTGCTGAACATCAAAGCGCCGCTGCTGATCGCGCTCGGCCTCGTGTTACTCGCGTGGGCTTACAGGAATGCGGGCGGGTTCGGGCCGATCCTGGCGCAGCCTTCCGCCTTCGCCGCAGGCCAGCCGAAAGCCGGACAATTCTGGTCGTTCTTCGTCCCGAGCCTCACCGGCATGATCGGATTTTGGGCGACGCTTTCGCTCAACATCCCCGACTTCTCGCGCTATGCGCGCACGCAGCGCGATCAGATCGTGGGCCAGGCGCTCGGACTTCCGCTGACCATGGCGCTTTATGCTTTTATCGGTGTCGCGGTCACTTCGGCGACGACAATTATTTACGGAAAGACGATTTGGGATCCGGTGGATGTCCTCACGCATTTCCAAAATCCGGTCGTGCTTGTCGTCGCCATGCTCGCGCTCTGTCTGGCCACGCTCGCAACCAACATCGCGGCGAATGTCGTGAGTCC
>CAXSCV010000022.1:0-27728 GCA_964235895.1 uncultured Chthoniobacterales bacterium | reverse complement strand
GGCGAATGACTTTGCGCAGCTTGCGCCGCGCAAAATCACTTTCCGCATCGGCGGATTCATCACCGGCATCGTCGGCGTTCTGATGATGCCATGGAAGTTGGTCGCGGATCCCTCGGGCTACATTTTCACCTGGCTCGTCGGCTACAGCGCGTTGTTAGGCCCGATCGGCGGAATCATGATCGCCGATTACTTTGTGTTACGCCGGCGACGGCTCAATGTCCCGGCACTTTATCAAGCACGCGGCGAATACACCTACACAAACGGCTTCAGCATCGCCGCCTTGATCGCGCTCGTCGTCGCGATCCTGCCGAACCTCCCGGGCTTCCTCGTCACCGTAAAGTTGCTCAATTCCAACAGCGTCCCCGAACCACTCGTTAGGCTCTACAGTTACGCCTGGTTCGTCGGATTCGGCATCGCCTTCTTCTTCTATCTCGGATTACGTCGCGCGCTCCGATCCTGAGTTTGGCGCGCGCCTGCCGGCTCCGGAGTTGCAAAGAAAGGCCACGCACTCATAATGGGCTCGCGCTCGCAGCGGGCGAAAATCGCGAAACTGGAAGGGTGGCTGAGTTGGTTTAAGGCACTCGACTCGAAATCGAACGTGGGGTTAAACCCACCGTGGGTTCGAATCCCACCCCTTCCGCGCGAGTCTTCCGGCTCGCACATTCTTCTGAAGATGCGGACTCCATAACGCAGGCTGCGCGCAATTTTTTTGTTGCTCCGCGCCTAACGAAAGCTCTAAAACCAAGCCCTCAGCTTGAACGCGTTTCCTCCCACGCGCAGCGCTTTGCTTCAGCTTTTCCGCGGCAGCGGACGAGTGGCGTTCCTTGCCGCGCTCACGCTTTTCGCGGTCGCGGGTTGCAACAAAAAAGTCGAGGACGAAGCCAAAGTCGCGCACAAGACACCGGCCGATTTTCCTCAGATCACCGCGGACATTTTCCAGCCGATGGATGGTGGCGTTCAACTCACGCAGGAAGAGATCATGGGCCGCAATGCCTGGAATCTTTGGTCGGCTGGGAACGATCATTTTTGGAACGGAGTTTCGCAGGATAGTTACGGCCTGCTCGATTTGTTGAAGACGCTCGACAACCGGAAATACAAACGCGGCGAGCGTTTCAAAACCACCGGCTTGATCAACGAGCCCGGCTTCCGCGCGCCAAGCAAGCCGGACGAATACGGGCTTTGGTTGGACGAACAGGTCGAACCGGAGCCGGCTGGGATCGACCAAAAAATTTACGGCAAACCCTCTGGCATTTTAGGTTTTCGCCTCTTCCCAAATCCTGAGTTCAACGACGCGGCGCGCAAAGCCTGGAACGGCGAGCGCTACATGAACGACCCGACTTATTACAACAATAATCAACTCGTTAGGCCATATCGCGTCGGCGTCGCCTGCGGCTCCTGTCACATCGCTCCGCTGCCGACAAATCCGCCGGCCGATCCGGAAAATCCGCGTTGGGAAAATCTGGCTTCCGCCATCGGCAATCAATACATCGACGAGGGAAAAGCTTTCGGATCGAATGTGGAGAAAGGCGGATTCTTTTTCGAGGAACTCAAGAAGCAACCGCGCGGCACTTCCGACACTTCGCGCATCGCGACGGATCACATCAATAATCCGAACGCGATCAATCCCATCTTCCTTTTGGCCGAGCGCGAGCGCATCGAGCAGACGGAGAGACTGGCCGGCGGGACGTTAGCTTTTCCGGGAACGAAACCGGAGATGCCGGTCGCGCACATTTTAAAGGACGGCGCGGATTCGATCGGCGTAGCTGGTGCGGCCATTCGTGTTTACGTGAACATCGGCATGTTCTCGGAATATTGGCTGACGCGGCACAATCGCCTCATCGGCCTGACCCCGCAGGAGCCGTTTGAAATCTCGTACGCGCGCGAGCATTCCGTCTTCTGGCGCGCCACGGAAGAACGGCTCGGCCACATCGCGGCTTTCTTTCGCAAGCTGCAAGCGTATCGCCTGAAAGATGCGCCCGGCGGCGCGGATTTGATTTCCAAAGATGAGGCGCTCATGACGCGCGGGAAGACGGCTTTCGCGATGAACTGCGCCGGTTGTCATTCGAGCAAGCAACCCGAAGGCGTGGTCGATCCGCAATCGACCGAAGGTCGGCAACGTTGGCTGGCCAAAGTGATGGAGCCGACTTTCCTCGAGAACAATTTCCTCTCTAACGAACACCGCATTCCGGTGACGGAAGTGAAAACAAATTCCGCGCGCGCTTTCGGCACTAACGCAAAAGGCGGCCACGTCTGGGACAACTTCTCCTCCGAGACTTACAAGAACCTTCCGCCGATGCCGGACATGGAATTTTATAATCCGTTCAACGAAGCGCAGCCGATCAAGTTCAGCCCGAAAACGAAGAAGGTCGGCGCCGGTTATTACCGCGTGCCATCACTCGTTAGTCTGTGGAGCTCGGCGCCCTTTTTTCACAACAATGCGCTCGGCAATTTCAACGGCGACCCGTCGGTCAACGGACGTTTGCAAGCCTTCAACGATGCCACGGAGAAATTGCTCTGGCCGGAAAAGCGCCTCGGCAAAGCCTCCGTCTGGCGGACGGACGACGAGTGCTATCTCCATCTGCGCAAGGAATTCATTCCCGCGCCACTCCGCGCGCTCGCCGATACCGACGGCTACGTCAAAATCGGGCCGCTCCCGAAAGGAATGCCAATCAATCTCCTGGGAAATCTGGAACCCGATCTCGGCGACATGGTCGCAATCGCCACCAAACTCGGAACCACCTTCGTCAAAATCAAAGCCGAAAATATGTCGGCCGACGCGGCCGGCGCGGAGCTGATCAGCGCTGTGCCCGAACTGCTCGATGCCAACAAGTGTCCCGATTTTATCGAGGACGAAGGCCATTATTACGGCACGCAATTAGCCGACGAAGATAAACGCGCGCTGATCGAATATCTGAAAACGTTTTAGCGCATCACCAACCGACAACATGGACACGAGCAACGCCGTCGCGATTAAAGATCCGCAGGAATTTCTCAGGATGTCGAGCGAGCAGCTCGATGAAATTTTCCGCAACGCCTCCGTCGGCGAAATCCCGCGCGGCGAAGGCAAAGGCACGGCCATCATCGCTCCGGGCAAGGACATTAACGACGACATCGCGCGCTTCGTTCACATCTTTACCTGGAAGGGAAAAGTGTTCGATCCGGAGAAAGGCGAGCTGCGCAATAAAATCCTGCCGCTCGGCCATCAGGCGATCGTGGCCAAAGTTTACAAGGACAAGAGCTGGTTCGACGAGAAGGAGTGCATCGTGCTCGATTACTCGAAGACTTCGTTAGTCGCGAAATGGATCCGCGATGAAATCCGCGAAGTCGCGCCCGGCATTTATCTCGGCCTCGTTTTTTGGAGCAAAAAGAAACTGATCCACTTCGCGCTGCAGTTTCCCGCGACCAGTTAATCTGAGCGCATTCCGGCGTTGAATTCGAACGCGAGTCGTCCGCAGCCGCGAGCCGACACCGGCTCTCGGTTTCTGGATTGGCTGAGCGACACTTCGACTTCGCTGATTCATCTCGAGCGCCGGATCGATCCCTGGATTCGTCCGGTTTTCGACGCCACCCTGCGCGATCCACTGGCCCGCTGGGTCACGAACTTGATCAATTCGAAACGGCCTAACGAGGGGTTGCGAATCGCCGAGGAAAAGTTGCTGCCCGATGAGGAAGCGTTCGTCGACTCGATCATCGCCAGCTTCACCGCACAGATGCAAAAGCTCTGGAAGCCCGGCGGGACGGAACGCGGCGGGAACACTAAAACTCACGGCATCGTTCGCGGCGAATTCATCGTGCACGAAAACCTCCCGGAGAATCTGCGCCGCGGAATTTTCGCGCAGCCGAAAACCTACCGCGCCTGGGTTCGCTTCTCCGGCCCGGGCCCCTACATCACGCCTGATATCGACGACATCGGGTTCATGAGCATCAGCATCAAACTCATGGGCGTCGACGGACCGAAATTGATGGATGAAGAAAAATTCACCGTCGACCTGTTCGGCGTTTCGCCGCCGACTTTTGTCACGCCCGATGTGAAAGCGAACGCGCAGTTGCAGCACGAAAGCCTGAGGAATGCGCAGATTTTTTATTTCCTAAACCTCCATCGCCCGCATGTCCTCGACCTGATCATGCAAACGCTTTGGACGAAAACCCAGAGCAGTCCGCTGGAAGCGCCTTACTTCAGTTGTGTGCCTTACTTGTTAGGCGAAGGCCAGGCCATGCAGTATTCCATTTGGCCAAAGTCGAAGAAGAAGACGCGCATTCCGCGGCTTCCCTTTCGGCCACCAGACGACTACCTGCGCGTCGCCATGATCAACTCGTTAGGCACAGGGGATGTCGAATTAGATTTTCGTTTGCAATTGCAAACCGACCCGCACCTCATGCCGCTGGAAAACGCAGGCGTTCTCTGGCCGGAGGAACTTTCGCCGCGCGTTTCCGTCGCCACCTTGCGCCTGCCGAAACAGAAATTCGATTCGCCCGCGCAGATGGAATTCGCCAAGAAGCTTTCCTACAATCCCTGGCATACGATCGCCGACCATCGTCCGCTCGGGAACCAAAGCCGCGCACGGCATCGGATGTATCTGCGGCTCTCACAATTGCGCCACAACCTGAATTCCGTCCCGCATTTCGAGCCGACCGGCGACGAAATTTTTGAGTGATCGCGCATGACTCCGCAGGCCGAGTTCATGATTCTGGCTGCGATCCAGCCGGCGCGAGAAAAGGAATTACGCGCGCTCCTCGATTCAATGACCGACGCGCCCGGCCGCGTGAACGCAAACAACGCGCTGATCCCATTCGCGCGCTTGGAAACGCTGCACTTTTCGCGACTGCTCATCCTCGATGATACGACCACCGAAGACGTCCGCGTTTACGGACTGAGGCCGCCGACCTATCCGCTTTACCTCGCATTTCTCGGAGACATCGACGGCGAGATCGACGATCTTTTTCAAGAGCTCGCGAACGTCGCAGACGCAGGATTACGCGCGCTTTTTTCCTGCTGCCAAAATTTCATCGCCGACACCGATCTCGTTCTCTGGATGAAACAGCATCGCGTGCGCTCGATCGCGAACTACGGAAACTGGCCTGGTCGCACGCTTCGCCGTATCCGCGAAGACGCTGCTTTGCACGATTTGCTCGAAGAGCATCTTCAGTGCGAAGCCCGCAATCTCCAGAGCTTACCGCCGCGCCAACTTCATGCGGCGCTGCAACGATTTGTCCGCGCGGAAGAATCGGCCGGGCGACTCGATCTTTCCGAAGAAGCGCCGACGCCGATTAGTTGGTTGCTCAAGAATCTCGTGCACCTGATCGGAGTTCCTCTGCTCGTTTTACTCGCTCTGCCGCTCATCATTGTGGTCGCCCCGTTCTTCTTGCTGCGTCTCCGTTACCTCGAAAAATCCGATCCCGTCCTCGCCGCGCGCGGGAGTCAGGCTCACTCCGACCTCTTGTCCTCGATGGAGGATCACGACGTGACTAACCAGTTCAGCCTCCTCGGGAGCATCAAGCCAGGTTTCGTTAGGCAATTGACCCTTGTCGGTATTCTTCTCTCGGTCGATTACGCCGCGCGCCACATCGTTCGACCCGGCCGCCTCGGGCGGGTGCGTTCGATCCACTTCGCTCGCTGGGTTTTTCTAGACGACAAAAAACGGATGGTCTTCTTCAGCAACTACGACGGCACGGTCGAGAGTTACATGGACGATTTTATTAACAAAGCCGGCTTCGGTTTGAATGCGTTTCTCGGGAACGGCATCGGTTACTTGAAGACCAACTGGCTCGTCCTCGATGGCTGCAACGACGAACAAAAGTATCGCTACTTCCTCCGCCGCCACACTCTGCCGACACAAGTATGGTACAAGGCGTATCCGGGTTTGACTGCGATCGATTTGGAACGCAACGGCCGCATCCGCGCAGGCATCGATTCCTCCGCAATGACCGATGCAGAAGTCCGCGAATGGGTCGCGCTCTTATGAAGTCTAACGAGTTAGATTACAGCGACATTCAGGGCTTGGTCCGCTTCGGTTACGGCAAAATGAAAGAAGCGACCTATGCACTCTTGCGTGTAAAAGACGCCGCGGCTGCGCGTGCCTGGTTGCGCTCGGCCAAGATCACCAACGCGGTCGCGATGAATCCGCCGCCGCCGACTGCCCTGCAGATTGCCTTCACTGCCCCCGGTCTCGCAGCTCTCGGTGTCGACACGTCCGTGATCGCAAATTTTTCCTCAGAGTTTCTCGCCGGGATGACCGAAGAAAGCCGCTCCCGTCGGCTCGGCGATGTGGAAGCGAACGCGCCGGAGAAATGGGATTGGGGTTATCCGCCTAACGAGTCTCCGCATTTGCTGGTGATGTTTTTCGCCGAACCCGGACGTCTCCAAAATTTGATCGACGAAGCAAAAAGTGATCTTTGGCATCAGGCCTTCGCGGAACAACGCTGGCTCGGAACAGAAAACCTCGACGGGATCGAGCCGTTTGGTTTTGCCGACGGCATCAGCCAGCCGCGGATCGATTGGGCACGCGAACGCGATCCGAGCGAGTCGCAACTCGATTACAGCAACATCGCTGCGCTCGGCGAATTCCTCCTCGGGTACCCTAACGAGTATAAAAAATATACCGATCGTCCGTTGCTCGAAGCAAACGCGGCCAGCGCGGATCTGCTCCCGGCCGAAGATGCGCCCGACAAAAAAGATCTTGGCCGCAACGGCACCTATCTGGTCATCCGCCAACTGCGCCAGGACGTGCGCGGCTTCTGGCAATTTCTCCATCAAACCGCGGGCGGCGATCAAGCGGAGGCGGAGAAACTTGGCGCCGCCATGGTTGGTCGCACGCGTGCCGGCGATCCGCTGGTTCCGATCCAATCGCAGGCAATTCCCGGGATCGGTCCCGACCCTGAAGAAGTCCGCCAGAATCAATTCACCTTCGCCGAAAATACCGATGGCGCGCGTTGTCCCTTCGGCGCGCACGTGCATCGCGCGAATCCGCGCAATGCCGACTTCCCCAATCATCCGGGTTTGCTGAAGAAATTTCTGATAATGATCGGCTTCGGACCAAAAGGTTTCCGCGACGACCTGATGTCGGCCGTGCGTTTCCATCGTATCCTTCGCCGCGGTCGCGAATACGGACCCGAGCTGCTTCCGGAAAACGCGCTCGGCTTGGCGCCGCCTAACGAGCCCGAGCGCGGCCTGCATTTCATTTGCCTGAACGCAAACATTTCGCGCCAGTTCGAGTTTCTGCAGAATGCGTGGCTCGCGAGCACGAAATTTTCTGGCCTAACGAATGAAAGCGATCCGCTTCTCGGAACTCGCGCAGCCATTCCTGGCTGCCCAGTGACGGACAACTTCACCCGTCCGATCCAAGGAAATTTACGCGCACGCATATCGGGGCTGCCGCAGTTCGTCACCGTGCGAGGCGGGGCGTATTTCTTTCTCCCGAGCCTGCGCGCCTTGCGTTATTTCGCCAAAGCCGAAACGGCCTAACGAGTGCTGATGCGCCGACTGAGAGCTCTTCGCACCAACATAAAAAGCACTGGATTTTGGCACATCATCCGCTAAGGAAATCGCGCATGCGTCCCCGTAGTTTTCTCCTGCTTAGTGTTGCGGCTTTCGCGATGAAATCTTCGGCGGCGACGATTGTCTCTTTTCCTGAATCTGGTCCGACCGTCCCCGGCGCACGCGCGACTTTACGCGGCCAGGTTGCGTTCGCCCCGCAGGAAGCGCCCGCATCGGTGAAGCGCGCTATTTGGGCCGCTAATCAGTTGCGCACGAAACCATACCGCTACGGCGGCGGTCATCGTTCTTTTAAGGACTCCGGTTACGATTGCTCGGCCACCGTTTCTTACGCGCTGGCCGGCGCCGGAATTGTTAATGCACCGATTAGTTCGAACGAGTTCCGCCGCTTCGGCGAACGCGGTCAGGGACGCTGGATCACCATCTACGCGCGCGATGGCCACACCTTTGCCATGATCGCCGGCCTCCGCCTCGACACCACGCCTTACAACACGATGAAGCGCGATCGTCACTGGGCGCCGCGCTGGCAACCGACTCCGCGCGAGCCGCGCGGATTCGTCGCGCGCCATCCGGTCGGATTATAATTCATCTCAGCGCGGATGCGGAAAACCGCATCGATCGAGTTCCAGCGGCACCAATCGGAGCGCGAATTCCGCCGACGTTTTTCCGAAACCGATCTCGAGCAATTCGCTCTGATTCCAACTGCGCACGCTCGGCGCGCCGTCAAAGACGAGATTGCCTAACGAGTAGATGATCGCGCGGCCGTGGTAAAAATCGAGCGGCTGCAGACAATGCGGATGAGAACCGGCAATCAAATCGACACCATGATTGATTAACCACCGCGCCAGCTCGCGTTGTCTTTCCGTCACGACCGTTGTGTTCTCATCTCCCCAATGGACGAGCGCGATGACCGAGACCGCTTCGGCCCGCGCTTGTTGCAGAGCGGCGGCTAACGCGGCGCGGTCGATTGTTTGATCCACATCATTGATCGCGAATAACGCGACGCCGTTGCGCACGATGCAGCTCTCGTTCGACGAACCAATCACAGATAAGCCCGCGACGCGTAAACGAGCGATCGAATCGGCGAGCGCTTCGGAACCGAAATCATTGGCATGGTTATTGGCCAAACCGATGACATCGAAGCCAGCCGCCTTGAGCAAAGCGGCTCCTTCCACTGGCGCGCGTAACGAATATTTTTTTCCGACCCGGGCCGTTCCCTTATCCGAAATCACGCATTCCAGATTCGCCACTGTGGTAGCCGTCCCGTTAATCAATTCATGAGTCCCTGCGAACGGATCGGCGCCATTTTTGATCTGCTCGCCCACGCTCCGGCCGAGCATAACATCGCCGCCGACGCGCAAATCGGTCTCTGCGGTCGGCGGCGGCACCCGCAGAAAATCAAAGCGCGTATTTCCGCGGGCCTTGAGCAATTCGCCTAACGAGAGCATTTCCGGCGGCCCTTCCAGTTGATGAACTACGATGTCCTCCGCATTCAAAACTCCAAGCGGCGGCCGATCTTCCATCACTGCGGCGACGTGCGAACCGAAGTGCACGATTAAACCGCGTTCGAGGTCGGCGGCGCTGAAATTCAATCCATTCGGCTCGAGATACTGGCGCAGTTGTTTCGGATTCGACCACGGAATGCGCAGGCCCTGACGACGCAGAGCATAGACAATAAAGTTCGCGCAATCTGCGCCCCAGTTGGTCTCCGGGCCGCGATTGTTTCCGTCATTCAAGGCGCCGCTGCCGAAAAGGTAAGGCAAACCAAATTGCTCCGTGAGAGCCGCGCGAAAGCCGGTCCCGCGAAAGCGCCGCACTTCGATCGCCGGCGTTTCTCGCACGAAATTTTTTCCGCGCAGCCGCGCTTTGATTCGCATCGCACCGCAAACGTTTTCCAGCGACAAAGTGCGATCGCGCACTGGCACAATCGTTTCTCGCCAACGAGGTCGCGGTGGGGCATCGCGCGCGAATGCCGCTTCGTCATCGGTCGCGGCGACGAGGTTGCAGCGCAGCTCGCGCGGCGATTCCATGATCCATTGCGCCTCTTCGAACTCGTCGCCCACGACTTCCACTTCGGCTGCTTCATCAACCGGGACCCGCCAGATGTTGTCGGTCGACGGCTGATGATTTTTCACTCGAAGTCGCGCGGCCGGTAACTCGTTAGACCATTGTGTCAGTAACTCATTCCAACGCGATGCATCGTCCTGCGAAGTGATCCGATCGCGGTTCGCCAGCAAAAGGGCACGCAATTCCTGCGACGACCGCGCGAGATCAAACGCGGGAACGTCGTGCCCAAGTGCGTGAAACTCTTGCGCGCGCAAAGAACGATCGTTCGCCACACGCGCAAATGGTTCGAATCTGATCCGCGCCGTCGGCAGCGAAAGCGCGCTCCGCAGCGCGAGTTGAACCAACGCGTCCGCCTCTTCGTCGTCCGAGAGATACGGCCGCGAAATGGCGATCGTGATCGCGCGCAAATCGCGCACTTTGGAAACAAAATTCCAGATGCGTTCGAACTCCGCGGCCCGCGTTTCGGAATTCATGCCTGCGAAATAATCGAGATCGATCGTCACGATCACCGGGCGGGACGGCGCGAAGTTCGCTTCCAACTCATTCAGGCCGACGACGCGGGCGCGCATTTTAAATGAGCCGGTTGCCCGCGGCGCGGCTTCCAGATGTCCATCGAATTGCCGTGCCATTTCTTCGCCGAACCGCGTTTGTTCTTCCGTGGAAAGTTGCCCGGCGCGGACCCAGATCATCTCCGCGATCGGCGACGGCATGAGCGGTTCGATCCAATCAAAACATTGAACGACACCGCGCTCGCGCCAACGTTGCAGCAACTGCGAACGGTCGCCTAACGAGTGCACGCGCCGGAGCGCGGTGCGCAATTTATCGGAATCGAAAATCGCGGAGGCGTCGCTATGCGCATCGAAATGCAGGAGCGTGCACGGTTCCTCCAGGTCGAGCTGCTGCGCCAGCCAGTAGAAAGAGCCAGCGTGATTGTCCTCGAGATGAATCGGCAGCGCGATCCGACTTTCGCTGGCCGCGCAAAACGATGCGCTCGCGAAAAGAAAAGCGAGCAGCCGCAGCTTCACCGGGCAGGGTGATACTCGGGTTTGTTCGCTAGTTTCCCTTTTAAACGGACCGAGGAAATGCAGGTGTCGCGCGCGGCGGTTCCGCGATGCACGGCCTTGATCGTGAGCTTGACCGTCTTGACTGGTTCGTCGCAGCCGCGCACCGGGATCGGATAAGGCCGGGTGAAATTCTCATCCGGAATTTTCGCATCGAAAGTGTGCGTGCCATTCAGCGTAACTTCGAGTTCGGCGACTCGATTGTTCTTCGCCCAAAGCGATCGATTCGAGCTGCTGGCGTAGCCGGGCATAATCTGAATTTCATCGAGCGGCAGCGGCCGATTTACTTTTAGGGTGAGACTCTCACCGATGCCGTCACCTTCGACGCCTTCAGCCCAGGTCAGATCGGGCTCCATGCTGCGAATGTTTTTCGCATCGTAATTCTTCGCGCCGGCCGATCGCAAAGTGGAGGTGGCGGTTGCTTCGAAATCGCCGTGCAAAAGGAAATAGTGGTCGCCTTGCACGATGTAATCGCGCGGAATTTGCCGCTCTTCTTCGCTCTCGGAATAACCGGTGTAATAACTGTCGAGCGCGCGATGCGCGACGATCTTCAGATCGTCCGCCAGCGTTGGCTCGAGATTTTCAAACGACCATTCGTAGCGCGTCTCGCTTACTTTTCGAAACCGCTCGTTAGGCCTTTCGATCGCTACTTCTTCGAGGCGGGGATGCAGAACATTGACCACGATCGTTCCTTTCCCGATCGGACCTTTCCAAGTCGCCGCCGGCGAGAGCGAATAAACCAAGACCTTCTCGCTTTCGTGTCCGTCGTCCGAAACGGAACTTTCGTCGCCGCCGTAAGCCGCGCGGTAACGGATGAGAATTTCACGTGTCTGATTAGCCGCGAACGGAATCTCCGATTTCTTCCAAAGCTTTTTCGGTGGCGGAAAATCTTCGGACGGTTCTTCGCCGGCTGGTTTGGTTTTCTGGGAGTTCGCGATGTTCTTCCACTTCAAATCCGTATTGTCCGCAGTGATGCGATATCCTTCCAGATCCGCCGGTGGTGTGTTCGTCGCGTCGGGATCGTCCGCGTCCAAGGACGACCATTGTTCAACCGGAAAAAAGAAATCCTGCTCCACTTTCGACCCGGTGTTGCGCATTCGATAACGAACCTCGATCGCGGCGAATTCCTGATGCAGATCGATCGTTAGGCGTTCTTCTTCGATCGTTACCTCGGTCGATCTTTTTTTATCGGAAGCGGCGGCATCACCGGTCAATGGAATGCCGACCTGCCAGGCGCCGCCATTGCCTAACGAGTGAGCGAGCGGAAGCAAAACGCCCAGGAAAAAAATCGTGCAAAAGCGGAAACGCATCATCGCGTCACCGTACTCAAATCACTTATCCCGCGACAAGCACGACGAGCTCATTGTCATACGGCACGCCAATAGCTCATAATGGCTGCGATGGTTCGCGCGAATTGCCGGGAGCGGTTCACCGTTTCGGATTTTGATTTCGTCGTGCGGACCCTGGCTCGTTCGCAGACCGATCACGTCTCGTTAGTCGATCTGCTCGGCGACGGCGAAACGCGGGACGCCGTGCTCGATCATCCGCGCTTGATCGAGGCCATTCTGAGCAACGCCGGGCATCTCGCGATTTCTTCGCAATTTTATTTTTACGTCCTGGCGCGTCATGTTTTGCGGCAAGCCGGAATTAGTGATCGCAAACTGTGCGATTACATCGCTTCCCTCCTCGAAACTTTCTCGCGCGCGAGCGGTTTGCGCGCGCCGCATCTGCTCGAGGAGAGCGGCCGGCAATATATCTCCGATATGTTGATCGCGCTGACTCGAGCTACCTCGGAGCAGGCTTTTCTTTTGCGCGCGCACGTCGGGAATTACTCGCTCTTCGTCAGCGGAATTTTTCATGAGAATACGCAACGACGCAGCCAGCGCGGCGCGCCGGACATGAAATTTTACGAGCAAATCGGCCGCTCGAATTATCAACTGGTCGCTGCGCATGCGACGGCGCGCCGCTGCGAATTGAACGATGTTTACGAGGAATTAGCGGATCGTTTTCACGATGTCCGCCTCGCGCTCAATCAGCTTTCCGATCAACTGCTCAATCTGGACGACGATCTCAGCCCCTCGCTTCTTTTGTGAAGGAAACGCTCTTCAGCGAGATCCAAAAATTGTTCGAGCGAACATATGCGCAGGTTGGAATTAATTTGGAAGATTGCCTGATCGACCGGCAGCGCTGTGCGCAATTGACCAAAGCGGCGGGCGCTTCCGCACGCGAACTGAACGAGCTCGCCCGCACCTTTTTGCGGCGCGCGGACGATCAACTTTACGTCGGCATCTATTATTCGCGTTGGCTGATCGAGGAATTGGAGCGGCACGATCCGCGCTCCGGTTTAAGCGATCGGAATATCCATTCACTGATCGCTTTCGTGGAGGAAATCAACCACGCGCTCCACGCCGCGCTGCAATTCAAAACCGGCCAGCGCGCGATCGAATCGGAAGATTTCGCGCGCAATCTCGAACTACAGGCGCAGGTCGATACCTATCTGGTGTTGCTGCTCTTCGTGGCCTTTTTTCGCAAGACGGAAAGGGTTTCGCGGACAGATCGGCGCTGGCTGCGTTTGAACCTTTTTGCCGCGCAAAATCCAAACGCCTTCCGCGACCCAAATCTGCGCGCCCGTTATCTGGAGACGAGCGAACTGGCCGCGCAATACACGCGGTTTCTCGACTCACTCAAGGGAGAGCAACGGCTGGTGGAAATCCGCGCGTTTCGTTCGTTAGGCTACGACGGCAAAAAGGCGCGCATCTTCGCCCTAACGAGTCGAAAAACAGCCGAGCGAATCGGTTAAGGATTCTTCGCGGGAGGAACGCTCGCGGCGGGCGAGGCGGAGGCAGGAGCGGCCGCTGCCTGAATGGCGGCTTGGAGTTCCGGCAAATGTTCCTGCACGCGTTTTTGGCCCATGGCGGCGCCTTTTTGCATGAGCGCCGGCATCTTTTCCACGGTCTTTTTCCCGAGCGGCGTCTGATAAAATTTCGTTAAATCGTTCAGTTCAGCTTCGGAAAACTCGCTCATGTAAGCGGCCGCCATGTCGTCTTTCAGGCTGGACCAGCTCATGTATTTATTGAGGAACGCTTTCATCTGCGGCTGGAATTGCGCGATCGCGGGATTTTGCTGGACCTGCATCTGCAACATTTGATCGACCGACTGGCTGAGCAAATGTTCCATGCCCATCAAATTCAGGAGCGCTTCGGCCGCCTTTTTGTGACTGGCTTCATCCGCGCGCGCGGCAAGCGGCTGGAAAAGGGAAACGGCAACGAGCAGGGAGAAGAGGATTTTCATGCGCGGGATGGTGCACCTCTTCCCGGCGAACATCAAGCGCGACCGCGAAAGAATTCTCCGCCGCGCGCTCGGGTTTCCGTTTGTGAATCGGGAAGGCGCTCGCTATGTATCGAGCGTGTTCAGCCTCACCATGCTCGGCAGCGGCAGCGCCGGAAATAGCGCGCTGATCATGACCGATCATTGCCGGCTGCTGGTCGATGGCGGACTGAGCGCGCGGCAACTGGTCGTTAGGCTGGCGCTCTGCGGAGTGAGGCCGGACCAGCTCGATGGCGTGCTCCTGACCCACGAACATGGCGATCATATTTGCGGCCTGGAAGTGCTCTGCCGGAAATATCAGGTGCCGATTTATTGCAACTCCTTAACCGCGGAAGCGATTCGCTGCGATTCCTCGTTAGGCAAACATCGCCACTGGCGACTTTTTCGCACCGGCGCCGAGTTCGCCATCTGCGATATCACCGTGCAAACGTTCCCCGTCCCGCACGATGCGGTCGAACCGGTCGGCTACGCTTTTCACGCCGGCCGCGCCGGGCTCGGGTTCCTGACCGATCTCGGTTACGCGACCAAGATGCTGGTGGAACGTTTGCGCGAAGTGCACACGTTGGTCATCGAGACGAATCACGACGAAAAAATGTTACAGGCCTGCCAGTTCCGGCCTTGGCCGGTGAAGCAGCGCATCATGTCGCGGCACGGCCATCTTTCGAACGCCGCGGCCGCGGCCGTGATCGAGCAATTGTTGCCGGGAAAGATCGAGCGCGTGGTCCTCGGTCATCTCAGTCGCGATTGCAATACGCCGGAGTTGGCGCGCGCGGCCGTGACTGATTTGCTGACGCGTGTGGGTCGGAGCGAGGTGGAAGTTTTTTGCGCGGATCAACGCGAGGTCAGTAAATGTTTTCGAATCGGCGAAACGAAAGCCGGCGCCTTTCAGCCGACTTTCGATCACATCTTTTTCCAAACCTCGTCTCCGCCGGAAATCGCGATTCGCGCGGCGTGAAAATCCGCGAGGCCGACGAAGCCGATCTCCCGCCGATCGTCGGCATTTATAACGACGCCATCGCCACCCGCATCTCGACCGCGCAACTCGACCCGGTCACGGTCGAGGAGCGACGGCCGTGGTTTCGCGAACATCATCCAGAGCAATATCCGCTGCGACTTGTGGAAATCGACGGGCGCGTCGCGGGCTGGCTCAGTTTTCATCCATTCGTTAGGCGGACAGCTTATCGCGGGACGGTGGAAGTGAGCGTGTATGTCCACGAAAATTTCCGGCGGCGCGGCCTGGCTCGCGCGCTCCTGCAGGAGGGAATCGCGCGGGCGCCCGCGCTGAGAATGAGCGTGTTGCTCGGGCTGATTTTCGGGCATAACCAACCGAGCTTGGATTTGTTTGAGCGGTTCGGTTTCGAGCGCTGGGGATTGTTGCCCGCGGTGGCAAATATGGAAGGGACACTGCGAGACGTCGTCGTTCTCGGCCGGCGGGTCGGTTCGCCTAACGAGTGATGATCTTCGGACAAGACGCCCTCGTCACCGCGCGTTCCCGTCCTGTCATCCTGAGCCGCGCAGACGGCGAAGGACCTCACAAAAGCAGGCGATGCGATCGAAATCGAAGAGGGGTTTCGGTCGCTGATATCCTTGCACGTCAACGTCGTTCATACATCCGTCGCGTTGAGAGAGATCCTTCGCCGTCTTCGCGACTCAGGATGACAAGGCGGAGAGAGCGCGGGATCGTGGCGATTCTGCCGGCGCAGGCCGCGTAACGAGCACGGATTTAAACGCAGCGCTGCCGCGCTCTCCTCACTCCTCGTCGCCGATGACCAGATGAATGACTCCATTCGGCGCGGAGACGAAGAAGCCATCGAAATCTTCCCGCAATTGCTCGACTTCATCGCGGCGCGGAACGCCGTTGATCTTCAGAAAAGAAGCGGCCGCTTCCGTGTCGTTCGTTTCTAATTCCAACCAGACATCCGGTTGACTTAAATTCGGCACGCGATCGATCCAGAGCCGATTCGGACCGAATTGAAAAATGCAGCCGTCCTCTTCTTCCTCGATCAAGGGCAGCCCGAGCGTGTCGCGATAAAAGGCGATCGTTGGTTCGTAAGTGTGCGTCGGACATTTGATCGCAATGTTGGCGCCGCCGGAAAATTGAGGACCGTTAACGTTCGCGACCATTTTTTGGACTCGTTAGGCAGAAATCGCGCGCGCGATTAACCGCCGGCTGATCCCGTCCCGCCGGGTTCGGTCATGGAAATCGGATCGAGTGCGGCATTCAGCTCCGCTTCCGGCAGGACATTTTTTTCGCGACAAATTTCGCGCACGGTCTTGCCTGTCTTCGCGCTTTCTTTGGCAATTTCGGCCGCGCGATCGTAGCCGATTTTCGGCGCGAGACTCGTGACCATGGCCATGGAAAGCTCGACCAATTCCTGGCAGCGTTCGACGTTCGCTTCGATTCCGCTGACGCATTTTTCCGCGAGCACGTCGCTGACGTTGCCGAGGAGACGAATGCTCTCGAGAAGATTGTGCGCCATGACCGGCATCATGACGTTGAGATCGAGATTGCCGTTCGCGCCCGACCAGGTGATGCAGGCGTCGTTCCCGATGACTTGCGCGCAAACCATCATGGTCGATTCGCAAATAACCGGATTCACTTTGCCCGGCATGATCGAGCTGCCAGGTTGCGTGGCGGGCAGTTGAATTTCGCCGATGCCGCAACGCGGGCCGCTGCTCAGCCAGCGCAGGTCGTTGGCGATCTTAAAAAGACTGACCGCGATCGTTTTCAAAAGACCGCTCACTTCCACGACCGCGTCTTTCGCGCCTTGCGCTTCGAAATGATCTTTCGCTTCGCGGAAGGGAATCGCGGTGCGCGCTTCCAGATGCCGCATCACTTTCGCGGGGAAATCGATGTGCCGATTTAATCCGGTGCCGACGGCGGTGCCGCCGAGTGCGAGTTCCTGCAAAGCCGAAATCGCGCGCTCACTGCGCTCGCGCGCGTAAGCGATCTGCTGCGCGTATCCGCCAAATTCCTGGCCGAGCCGGACGGGCGTCGCGTCCATCAGATGAGTGCGGCCGATCTTGATCACGTCCCAGAATTCTTTCGCCTTCGTTTCGAACGCACCCTGCAATTTTTCCAAAGAGGGCAACAAACAATTCTTTAACTGCTCCGCCGCGCTGATGTGAATGGCCGAAGGAATCACGTCGTTGCTCGATTGGCCCATGTTGACGTGATCGTTCGGATGAACCGGATCTTTCGCGCCAATTTCCTTGCCGCCGAGCTGGCAGGCGCGATTGGAAATGACTTCGTTCGCGTTCGTGTTCGTGCTCGTGCCGGAACCAGTCTGGAAAATATCGAGCGGAAAATGCTCATCGAGTTTTCCTTCGATCACTTCCTCGGCTGCTTGCACGACGAGCGCGGAACGATGCGCATCGAGCAAACCGAGATCGTGATTAGCCTGCGCGGCGGCCCATTTTAAAAGACCGAGCGCGCGAATAAAGGGCCGGGAAAATCGATAGCCGCTAATCGGAAAATTCAGAACCGCGCGCTGCGTGGAGGCGCCATAAAGCGCGGAGGACGGGACGGACATTTCGCCCATCGAATCCTTTTCCGTGCGGCGCTCGCCGGCAGTCATGCCGATTGATCGACTGGCACGCGAGCGCCGTTGCTCGCCGGGCGCGCGTGGCCGTTGCGCGTATTCGTTTTCTCGAAAACGGTGACGAACATCGGCGGGATATTTTGCAGACAATATTCCGAGGTGGCATGATCGAAGAGACGCGCGTGCTGGCGCAGCTCATTCGTCACTTGATAGATAATGAAGGCGCCGCCGGGCTTGACCGCTTCATGGGTTTTGCGCAGGAGCGCGCGCTTCTTTTCGATGTCGAGGATGCTGAAGGGAATGCCGGAGACGATGTAATCGCATTGCGCGATGCCGCGCCGTTCCAGCTCCTGCGGCAGTTGCGCGGCGTCCCCATTAATCACATGCACGCGCGGATCGTTCGCGAATTGCCGCTCGAGGTCGCGCGAGAAATCGGGATCCAATTCGAAGAGAAGTAACTGCGAGCCTGGCCGCAAGCGGCGCGCGATCTCGCGTGAGTGCACCCCTTCGCCCGGACCGTATTCCGCGATCACGCGCGGCTGGCTGAAATCCATCTTGCTGGCGACTCTTTGCACGAGCGCTTTAGAGCTGGGGATGATGGAGGCAACTTGGAACGGCCGCTGCAAAAACCGCTTGAAAAACAGAACGCTCATGAAGGTGGGAACAGTCAACTGCCGCTCCCGCATTGTCCAGTCGCGATCTCGGATGGCGCGGGCGCGCGGCGCGGTCTACGGGATACGCATGGGAAGGAAAGATGGCCGAAGTTTTTCGATCATCTTGCCTAACGACCGGAAGAAGAACATTGACATTACTTATTGAAACTATAACTCTCTTCTCCATCGAAAAGTCTTGCCTCGTCGGCTTGCAAGTTCTGAATGTCGACCATGCACAATCTCTTGACGGTTAAGGAGACAGCCAAATATCTCCGGATTCCGTTACCCACAGTATATTATCTTGTGCAGCGCGGTCAGCTGCCAGCGATCCAAATTGGCGGACGCTGGAGGATCAAGAAAGCCGCGCTCGATAAAGATATTCTAAAGGAAGATAAGTCCGGGCAACCCACCGTCCTGGTCGTGGACGATGATGAAAGCCTGCAAAGCCTTTTCAAAATCTTCCTTAAGAAGATCGGCTTCAGCCGAGTCGTGGTGGGAACGGTAAAGGAAGCGCTGACGGCTTTAGAGAAGCAGCACTTCGATCTTCTTTTCCTCGATCTTAAATTGCCCGACGGACCGGCCGATGATGTTTACGAAGCGGCCAAGCAAGCGGCTCCGGAAATGCCTATCGTGGTTATCACCGGTTATCCGGATAGTGAGATGCTTGATCGCATTCTCTTGCACGGACCGGTCATGGTTCTGAAAAAGCCACTGCAGATCGAACAACTGCAGCAGACCGTGCGCATCCTCGGCCACAAGGACGCGGTCAAGCTCGCGGCCTAACGAGTGCCGCAAATTGGCCGCGCCGCTCGGATCGCGACCGGCCAATTTGATCTCGCACTACTCGTTAGGCGAATGAATCAGGCCGGCCATCTCACCCGCCGGGCTGAGCGCAGGCGGCGGCGCTCAACTTGCCAAGGCCGGAGCCGCGTCGCATAGTCGAGACCGTTTCGCGCGGTTAGCTCAGTGGTAGAGCACCTCCCTGACACGGAGGGGGTCACAGGTTCGAACCCTGTATCGCGCACCATCTTCGCCGCCCGCAAAAATCTTTAACGTGGCGGCAAATGAATCGTCGCCATCATGCAGCGCGCACTTCCACCGGCCAATTCGATCGTCGGAAGCGCGAGTGGCACCAAACGCGCATAACCCTCGAGCGCGCGGGTTTGTTCGTTCGATAATGCCGCGACCGCGCGCGCCGAGAGCACCAGGAGTTTTTCGCGATTGTTCTGTAACTCGATCGCGTTGCCAGCAAACTCCGCCACCTGCCGCGTCTTTAATTCGATGACGTTTTTGCCGGTCGCTTCGAGCAAATTCTGCACGCCCATTCGCTCCGCTTCATCGACGATCGTCTCGAGCCCGATGAGCGCGAACTCCGTCCCGACGCACATCATCACGTTTGTGTGATAGATCGGCCGGCCATCCGCACTCACGCTGCGAAATTTCACGGCTTCATAACCGAAGTTCGCGCAAAACTGCTCGAGCACTTCTGCATGCGTGCGCTGGGAAAGCGAGACGTAAGCAAGTTGATGTTCGTGATCGAGCACCAGGCTGCCGGTTCCTTCGAGATAATGTCCATCCTTCTCGGCCTTTGAATAATCGATCACCTCGCTGATGCGATATTGCTTCCGCAATTCCTCGATCACATCCGCTCGCCGTTCGCGCCGGCGCGCCGCCGAATACATCGGGTAAAGCGCAACTCGTCCGTCGTGATGGGTGGAGAACCAGTTGTTAGGGAAAATCGCGTCCGGCTTTTCTGGCGTTGCGGTATCGTCGACCACGTGCACGAGTACGCCGGCATTGCGCAGCGTTTCGACCGCGTCATCAAACTCCTTTTGCGCGGCCGCGGAAACAGCCGGCATCTCACCGATCGCGATCGCGTTTTGGAACGCGTTGTCCGCCGCCGTTTCAGGATTCGGATAGAATCGATACGGGCGAATCATCAGCACCGCATTCGCGCTTTGTTCCATCCGGCGAATGTAACGCAAAGTTCGCCAAATGCGCGGCCGCCTCGCGCGAAGAAGCGCGCCCTCGCGCCCCTCTCATCCTGAGGCTGGCGCAGCGCGCCGAAGGACCTCACAGAGGGTGCTTGGTTTTGCCTAACGAGTAATTCGCCAAGGACCCTGTGCGAGGTCCTTCGCCGTCTGCGCGGCTCAGGATGACAAGCGGGGAAATCTCGCGCCGCGTTTGTTCGCTAAACCGTGATGCGTTCCGCTTCCACGGACCTCGGCCCCGCGGCGAGACTGCGTTTGCTGGCGCGATGGCGCCAAACGGCAAAGCCGACAAAGAGCAAATCGGCGATGACAAAAGAAGCGACATAGGTTTCGCCACCGATGCCAAATCCATAACTGTGCAGCCCTTTGCCGAGGACAAAATTTACGCCGTACCAGGCCATTAGCACCGCCAGAAAACAGACCACGCTCGCCACCACCAAACCAAACTGCGTCCACCATCCGGCGAGCCGGCCGTGTAAAGTGAGGATGTAACAAAGCAGCGCGATTAACGCCCAGGTCTCCTTCGGATCCCAACCCCAGAAGCGTCCCCAGGAATAATTCGCCCACACCCCGCCGAGAATCGTGCCGGCGGCGAGCAACAAGACGCCGAGTTGCAACACCCGATAAAGCCAGAAATGCATCGACTGATCGGCGCGCGCGCCCGCGGGATTGCGCAGATAACGCCAGAGCAAAATGTGGCCGAAACCCATCGCGAGCGCGAAAGCCGCATAACTCAAAGTGATCGTCAGCACATGAATGGTTAGCCAGAAATTGTCGCGCAAAACGGGCACGAGCGGATCGATGCTCGCCGGCATGGCGATCGGCATTTGATGGACCAAAAGAAGCGCGACTAACGAGACCGGCAGGGCGGCCAAAAAGTAAACGATCGTGCGGTAGCGCAGGAAAAAAATCGTGCCGAAAAATGTGACCGCGAACGAAACCCAGATGATCGATTCATACATGTTCGTCACCGGCGCACGGCCCCCGATCATGCAGCGCATGGCGATCGCGCTTCCGTGAAAAATCAGACCGAGGAGAGTCAGGAACACGCCGGCATTGCGCAGCCAACTCGAAGTCCCGCGCGCGTGAGCAAAGGCCAGGAAAACGAGCGCGAAGCCGTAGCACAAAGCCGCGCGATAAAAGCCGTCGAAGTGATTGTAAAAATATTCCAGGCGCAGCTCGTGTTCCGTCGGATAAATCGAAGGACTGAGCGTGCGCAACGCCTCGCGCAACTGCTGCGCAGAGCGCGCGAATTGAAAGCCGTCTGCACGCATGTAAGCGGTGGCCATGCCCTGGAGTTGCGTCTGCACGGGCGCGAATTGTTCGGCCGAATAAATCTTCGCGGCATCCGATGGAACCAGCCAGGCGTCGGTTACTTTTTGGGCCGGCACCAGGAGAAGCGCGCTGCCGTCCATGATCCGCGTGAGCAAAGTCAGCCGTTCGCTCACATTCAGAATTTCTTTCTCGACTCGGCCTAACGACTTCTCAGCTCGCTGCATTTCGCGCACTTCGCCCGCGCGCCGGCTCAGCTCCGGGAGCGCGGTCAGTTGTGCATAGGAAAAACGGCGCTGCGTCCGGTCGAGCCCAAGTTCCTCGATCAATTTGCCTAACGAGACCAAAACCAGCGGCTCATTTTTCCATTCGTGCGTCTCGAGCAAGGCGGAGAGAACAAAGTCATTCGCCTGCCAATGCTTCCCGCCCGGCGCCTGATAACTGGAGCGGCCACTGATTTTGATCAGCGCCTCGCGCGCAAAAGTATCGACCGGTTTACGGCGCCCGCCGTCCTGCACCGCGAGCAAACCAAACTGCCGGAAATCGAGCGCGCTCGAATCCGCCGCAGGCATTTCCGTTTGCGCGAAAGCGAGCCGAGCCAGCGAGCTGAGAAGAAAAATGAGGACGAGCGAGAGGCGCGTTTTCAAGGCCGGCAATCTAGGGGAAGCCCAGCCGCTCGACAACGCACAATCCCGTTATCCGATGGCGCGCGCCGTTTCGGCTCGGCGGAAAATTCGCGCGCGCTCACGATTTTGCAGTCGCTTCCGCTGCGGGAAATTTTTTCCAATAGCGAAGCAACGCCGTCACCGCCATCGCACTCGGATCGGCCGCTTCATAATCGCGCGCTTCGTTTTCGCTCGCGCCGCCCGCGCGAAGATCATCAAATTCATAAGTGGCGAATTTCGGCCGCAATTCGTTTTCATCGCGACCTTCGCGAATTTGATCGCGAAACCAAATCGACCAACGCCGCACGCGTTCCTCCAGTGCATCGAGATGCGTCGGGACCGATCCCCTAACGAGTCCAAAATGTGGGAGATAAAGTGTGCGCGCATCGAGCGCGCGCATCTTGTCGATCGAACCCAGCCACGCTTCGACATCCAGTTCCGGCGGAACAAAGGGCGGAATCGGCGGACCGTTTCCGATACGCACGCCGGCGACATCGCCCCCAAAAAAATGATCGTCCCAATGATAAACGTGATGATGCGTGGCGTGCCCGAGCGTCTCGAGCGCGCGAATGCCTAACGAGCCTATGCGCGTCGTTTCCTGGTCGTGCACGACGCGTAAATTGGACGCGCGAATAGGCGCGAAGCGGCCCCACAATTTTTCCATTTCGTCGCCGAAAATACGAGTGGCGGATTGCACCAAGCGCGAGGGATCGAGCAAGTGCGGCGCGCCGCGCGGATGCACGTAAATGGTTGCGCCCAAGTCCGCGAAACGCCAGGCCGCGCCCGCATGATCGAAGTGAATGTGGCTGAGAAAAACATGGCGCACCTCCTTCGCGTCGGCGCCGAGGCGATGAAGTTCCGCGGCGATATTTTCGAAAGTCGATTCCGGACCGGTATCGAAAAGAATGAGGCCGTCATCACTTTCCACGGCCGTCGCCGCGATGATTCCGGGCCGGCCGAGTTGGCGCGTATCGAGGACGTGAATCATGCGAGCCGCAACACTTCACCGAAGGCGACAATCGACAAAGTTCCTTTCGCGGGAATGCGGAGGCCGGGGGAGCGCACGCTGCCAGCCTGCTGGTCTCCGCATTCTGCGGAGACGAACTTCTCTGCCGTGTGTCAACGAAAATGGCGGAGACATCATCAGCTCGCGCCACCAGAAAAAGTTCGCGGAGGCAGAATGCCTCCGCCAGCACGCTACAAGGGTGCGCTCCCCAGAAATCGCTGCCGCGATGCGCGCGGGAATTACGACGGTGCTCTTCCCGAAATTGAACGAGAAAGATTTGGCCGACGTGCCGGAGGAAGCGAAAGAGAAAATCAAATTCATCCCGGTGGAGAACGTCGAGCAAGTGCTGGCGAACGCGCTCGTGCCAAGCGGTGCGACGGTCCCCTAGCGGGAAGGAACGCATCGCTTGTCTTTCGCGGCTTTTGTCGCCCATCGCGCGCGTTGTCATCCTGAGTCGCGCAGACGACGAAGGATCTCGCGCGGCGCGACTGGTATTCTTCGACGGAAACGCAGAGCCGCGGCGACGCGTGCGACAATTAAACAAAGCAACTCCCTTATGTGAGGTCCTTCACCGTCTTCGCGCTTCAGGATGACAGAGGGGTGAAGAAAATGCCTAACGAGCGACGATCTCCCGCGCGTCCTCTTTCGCCTAACGAGTGCTAATTCTCGACCAGCTCTGCTTCGCGCCTAACGACTATTCGCCGCGAGCGGCTCGGGCGCGTTTCCAAAATCGGCGGAGGCGGCGGATAAAGAAAACGCAGCACGGCATCGAAGCGATGCGCCCAGGCGCCTTCGGAATGGTCGCCGCCTTCCGCTTCGAAATAATGCAGGTCGTCGTAAAGCCGCCAGCCTTTCTCGATCAAGCCGTCGCGCACCACGGCGGCGCGTTCCCAGCCGGGCTCGTTCGTGCCGGTGTCGAGCCAGATTTTCAAAGGCGGCCGCCGCTCTTCATCGATCTGTTCGATGATGCCGTAGAGCGCGCAATCGTCCCACCAGATGGAAGGCGACATGACCGCGAGTCGCCGAAAGACATTCGGGAACCAAAGGCCGAGCACGATGGTCGCGAGCCCGCCGAGCGACGAACCGCCCAGGCCAGTGTATTCCGGCGCGGGCAAAGTCCGATAAGTGGCGTCGATGAACGGCTTCAGCTCCTCGATGAGAAAACGCCCGTAGGCGCGCAGCAGGCCGCGGCTGCGTTTGCGCTTTCCTTCCTCGATCCGCCCGCGCGTGGGCGCGTATTCGTGAATGCGATTCTCGCCCGCGTTCGTCACCGCCACGATGATGACCGGATCAATCAACTTCTGTTGCACGAGACGTTCCGCCGTTTCATCCGCGCCCCATTCCACGCCGCCAAATGCGGTTGCGGCATCGAAGACATTTTGGCCGTCGTGCAAATAGAGAACGGGATAACGCCGGGTGCGCGCGCGTCGATAACCGACCGGCAAATAAACCAGCACATCCCGCTCGTTTCCGAGAATGCCGGATTCAAAATTCGGATGGCTTTGGATGTTGCCGGTCAGGGTGTGCTCGCTCATTCGCAGCAGAGGTATCGCGGATGAGATACGCCTTGTCTATCCGCGACGGATGTTTCGCTTTTTTCGCTTCTTTCCTGAAGCAGGAAGCGCGCGCGAAGAATTTCTCGACTTCGCCTTTCGCTCTGTTTCAAGTGGCGGGCTCCCATGACAGAACGCTACGTCCGCTGGTGGACTCCCCATCTAAGTCGCGAGTTCGAGATGTTGGTTTTTGGCGAGGGAGGCGGGCTGCCGCTGATTCTTTTTCCGACTTCGTTCGGTCGTTTTTATCAGACCAAAGATTTTCATCTGACCGACGCGTGCAGCGAATATGTCGATAGCGGACGCGTGACTATTTATTGTCCGGACGCGATCGATCTCGACAGTTTTTACAACAAGCAAATCCATCCGGCCGATCGCATCCGCACGCACATGGCGTTTGAGAATGTGATCACGCAGGATGTTTTCGATCATGCGCGGCGCGAATGCTCATCGCATCGCGTGGCCGTGTGCGGCGCGAGTCTCGGCGCGTATCACGCGGCTAATATCGCGTTTCGACATCCCGATGCCGTGAGCCATTTGCTCAGCTTGAGCGGCGCGTTCGACATCAGCGATTTCTTCAACGGCTACTACGACGACAATATTTATTTCAACAGTCCGTACGATTATCTACCGAACATTCCCGACCCGTGGCGCTTCAATCACATGAAGATCATTCTCGGCACGGGCGAATGGGATAACACGCGCCACGAAAGCTTTCGTCTCTCGCAAATTCTCAACGCCAAAGGCATTCATCACCTGCTCGACGACCGCAAATGGTGCGGCCACGACTGGAATTACTGGCGCGACATGCTGCCGCATTATTTGTCGATGATCTAAGCACGCGGCGCGTCTGGCGTTTCGCGGAAATCTGCGTAACCTGCGAACTTCTCTCCCCCAAAACCATCCACCGCTCATGAAAAAAATAGGAATTCTCTTCGGCCAGGAAAACACTTTCCCTCCAGCGTTCGTCGAGCGCGTGAACGAAAAAGCCGGTCGCGAAATGCAGGCCGAGTTCGTGCGCATCGACAAAGTCGCGCAGGGCGAACCGTGCGGTTACGACGTGATCATCGATCGCATTTCGCAGGACGTGCCGTTCTATCGCGGCTTCCTCAAGAACGCCGCGCTCACCGGCACCGCAGTGGTGAACAATCCATTTTGGTGGAGCGCGGATGAGAAATTTTTCAACAACGCGCTCGCGACCAAGATCGGCGTCGCCGTCCCGAAGACTGTGCTCTTGCCGTCGCACCAAGTGCCGCCGGACACGAACGACGGCTCGTTTCGCAATCTCGCTTATCCGCTCGATTGGGAAGGGATGTTCGAATACGTGGGCTGGCCGGCTTACTTCAAACCCTTCGCCGGCGGCGGCTGGAAAAATGTCTACAAGCTGAACAATCCGGAGGAATTTTTCCGCGCCTACAGCGAGACCGGACAGCTCGTCATGATGTTGCAGGAGGAAGTGAAATTCGACATGTACTTCCGCTGCTATTCCATCGATCAACGCAACGTCCGCATGATGCCGTATGAGCCGCGGCATCCGTATCATCTGCGTTATCAAACCGAATGGCAGGCGCCGCGCGAGATCCTGGAAAAAGTCCACGAAGGCGTGCTGACCTTGAACCAATATCTTGGTTACGACCTGAACACGGTCGAGTTTGCCATCCGCGACGGCGTGCCGCTCGCGATCGATTTTTGCAATCCCGCGCCCGATGCCGAAGTGACCAGCGTCGGCCAGGCGAACTTCGATTGGGTCGTGGATGCAGTTTCCGATATGGCCATTCGCAAAGCGCGCGAACACGTGCCCGAGCAGGATAATTTGAGCTGGGGCAAATTCATTCAGGCCGGCGCGACCAGGCGCAGCCTGAGCGAAATGCAATAAGCGCGAGCGGCCTCGCAACGCCCACGCGATTTTCGCGCGCGCGTTCCCGTCGCCTGTCATCCTGAGTGGCGTTAGACGACGAAGACCTCAAAGAAGCAGGCGAAAATAATCACAGCTGCGCGCGGGGCCGCGGGCCCAGTCAGATTTCGCGAACCTCACCCGCCCTTCTGCGAGATCCTTCGTCGTTTACGCGACTCAGGATGACAGCTTGGAAAACTTCGCGCGTTCTCTTCGCTCTTCACCGGAAAATCCCCATGCATCGCTTCTCTCCGCGCGACCAAGACTTGCGCCGTTCCGCGATTTAGCGCTTCTTCATTCTGTGAGTGCGAAAGATCACGTTTTCACCCTCGGCATCGAGGAGGAGTTCGCCATCATCGATCCCGAAACGCGGGAGTTGCGCTCGCATATTCACGAGATTCTCGAAGACGGCAAAGTTACGCTCAAGGAGCAGATCAAACCCGAGATGCACCAGTCGATGGTCGAGCTCGGCACGGAAATTTGTCAGTCGGTTGTCGACGCGCGCGAGCACGTGGTCGATCTCCGGAGCAAGCTCGCCGAACTCGCAGGCAAGAGCGGATTAAAAATTGCTTCCGTCGGCACGCATCCGTTTTCGCATTGGCACGATCAACTGATCACGGAAGGCGAGCGCTACGCCACGATCGTGAAAGATATGGGCCTGCTCGCGCGGGCAAATCTCATCTTCGGCTTGCACGTGCATGTCGGAATTCCAGAACGCGAAAGCGCGATTCAGATCATGAATCAGGCGCGCTATTTTCTCCCGCACATTTACGCGCTCTCGGTCAACTCGCCCTTCTGGGTTGGACGCGACACTGGCTTGAAAGGTTATCGGCTGAAAGTCTTTGAGCGTTTTCCTCGAACCGGAATTCCCGACGCCTTCGAATCGCTTTCCGAGTACGAAGATTACTGCAAGCTCCTGGTCAAAACCGGCTGCGTCGATAACGCGAAAAAAATCTGGTGGGACATCCGGCTCCATCCATTTTTCGACACGCTCGAGCTCCGTGTTTGCGATGCGCAAACACGTGTGGACGACACGCTTGCGATGGCCGCGCTCATTCAGGCGATCGTCGCGAAGCTCTACAAACTCTATCGGCAAAACACCACCTTCCGAGTTTATCGCCGACGCCTCCTCGATGAAAATCGCTGGCGCGCGGCGCGCTACGGGCTCGATGGAAAATTGATCGACTTCGGGCGGGAAGCGGAAG
>CAXSCV010000021.1:36177-49239 GCA_964235895.1 uncultured Chthoniobacterales bacterium | reverse complement strand
ACGGGCACTAATCTCTACACGACGGGCGCGGATCTTTTCGGCGCGATTTACGGACCGTTCACGGTCGATTCCACGCCGAAGGTTCCGACCGCGACCAAGACTTCGCTCAGCGACGTGGTCGATACCGCCTTCTGGTCGCCTTATAATTAGGAAGCCTGCGCGTTCGCTACAGACTCAGCGCTTCCCAGATCAGCTCAGCTTGCTCGCGCTTGTGTAGAGTAAGCGCGCCGACCGCGGGGCTGGCGCTGGCGTTGCGGCCGGCGTAAGCGATCTCGCGGCCGAAAAGCGCGCGCAGCCGCGGCTCCATGAAACTCCACGCGCCCATGTTCTGCGATTCTTCCTGGCACCAGACCAGCTCCGCCTCTTTCGGAAACGCGCCGATCACTTCGCGCAATTTCTCTTCGTTAAACGGATAGAGCTGCTCGAAGCGAATGATCGCGGCCTCGGTCACTTTCTGCGTCTCGCGATATTTCAGAAGGTCGTAATAAACTTTGCCCGAGCAAAGGACGATGCGCTTGATCTCGCTCGGCGCGGCCAGCGCGGGCGCGGGCAGGATTTCTTCGAAAACGCCGTTTTGAAAATCTTCCGCGCGCGAGGTGGCGTGCTCCGCGCGGAGCAAGCTTTTCGGGGTCATGATGATGAGCGGCTTGCGGAAGTCGCGCTTCATTTGCCGGCGCAAAACGTGGAAGTACTGCGCGGGCGTAGTCAGGTTGCAGACCTGGATGTTGTCGTCCGCGCAGGATTGCAGAAAGCGCTCGAGCCGGCCGCTGGAATGCTCCGGTCCCTGGCCTTCGTAACCGTGCGGCAGGAGCATGACGATGCCGCTCGGGCGTTGCCATTTGGATTCCGCCGAGACGATGAATTGGTCGATGATCGTCTGTGCGCCGTTCGCAAAATCGCCGAACTGCGCTTCCCAAAGACAAAGCATCTCGGGAAAGTCTAACGAGTAACCGTAATCGAACCCGAGGACTGCGGCTTCGGAAAGCAGGCTATTGTAAACGCAGAAACGCGCCTGCTCTGGCACGAGATGGAGCAGCGGCACATAAGGCGCACCGGACTTCGCATCGTAGATAACCGCGTGCCGATGACTAAAGGTGCCGCGCCGGCTGTCCTGCCCGGAAAGACGAATGGCTGTGCCTTCGAGGAGAAGCGAACCAAAGGCGAGCGCTTCCGCAAAACCCCAATCGTACGGACCACCGCCTTCGAAAATCTCGCGACGGCGATCGATCAGCAAACGCTTCACTTTCGGAAGGAGATTGAAGCCTTCGGGAATTCTCGTTAGGCCATCGACGATCTGCCGCAACGTCTCCGCCGTGATCGCGGTCGGCGGCGAGCCGGGCGTGTAATCTGGCTGAAAGATCGCGGTCGATTCGTTGAAACGTTCCTTGCGATCGGCCGGTTCGGAGGCGTGCGCTTTCACATCGTCGAGCGCGGCTTGCAGTTGCTCCTCGAACTCGCGCTCGAGCGTGGCCGCTTCCTCTTCGCTCAAACGCCCGGCCTCGATCAGTTCTTTTTTGTAGAGCTTTCGAATCGAGGGACGGCGATCGATTTTCGCGTAGAGATCGGGTTGAGTGAAGGACGGCTCGTCGCCTTCGTTGTGCCCGTATCGCCGGTAGCAATACATGTCGATCACGACATCGCGTCCGAATTCCTGGCGAAAGTCTAACGAGAGATCGGTCACGAACATGACCGCGAGCGGGTCGTCGCCGTTGACGTGAAAAATCGGAACCTCGATCGCCTTGGCCACGTCGGTCGCGTACATGGAAGAACGCGCGTCTTCCGGGAGCGTGGTGAAACCGATCTGATTGTTCACCACTACGTGGATCGTGCCGCCGGTGCTGTAACCCGGGAGCTGCGACATGTTGAGCGTTTCGTAAACAATTCCCTGTCCCGCGAAAGCGGCGTCGCCGTGAATGAGCAATGGCAAAACTTTCCGACGATGTTCCGTGTCGTTGCGCCGACGTTGCCGCGCCCGCGCCGTGCCTTCGACCACGGGATCGACCGCTTCCAGATGGCTCGGATTCGCCGCGAGACGAATCTCCACTTTCGCGCCGGAAGCCAGCTCGCGAACGGTGCGATAACCGAGGTGATATTTCACGTCGCCATCGCCTTCGACCAGGTTCGGCAGGTAGTTTTCGGTGAATTCGTTGAAGATAACCTTGAACGATTTCTGCATGAAATTCGCCAGGACATTGAGCCGCCCGCGATGCGCCATGCCCATGCAAATCTCCTCGATCCCGCGCGCCGGACATTTGTGCAGGATGGTATCGAGAATGACCATGAGCGACTCCGCGCCCTGCAAGGAAAAGCGTTTTTGCCCGACGTAACGCGTATGCAAAAACGTCTCGAATAATTCCGATTCCGAGAGAGAACGCAGGAGCGCGATTTGCACTCCGCGCGACGCGCTGTGCTTCGGCGGTCGCGATTCCAGACGATGCCGGACCCAGTTTCGCATGCGCGTATTTTGGATGTGCATGAACTCCGCGCCGATCGACTCCGCGTAAATGCATTCGAGCGCGGAGATCATTTCGCGCAGCGTCATGCGCTTGTTGTCCATGAAGAATTTCGACGACACCTGCAGGCCGAGATCCTTCTCGCTGAAGCCGAGTTCGCGCAGCGTGAGCAGTGGATTTTCCGGGCGCTGATCGGCCAGCGGATCCAATTGCGCGATCGTGTGGCCGAGCGTGCGATACGCGTAAACCAGCCCGTCGATGCGCGTCTGTAGCGGATTTTCCTGGGCATCGGCTCGCGGTTGCGCGGAAGTCGCGGCCGCGCCGTTGCGCTTCTCCAGGTTGCCTAGCTCGAAGCCCTCGAAAAAGGCCGACCACGCCGTATCGACCGAGTCCGGATTTTGTTTCCAACGATCGTAATTCTCCTCGAGAACATCGAGGTTCAGATGAGTGGCAAACGATGGGCGCATGTGAGATTCAATCTCCCGTTTTTGCCGCGACCGGCAAGTTGACAGTGCGGAGTCGGCCCATTACTTCCTCCCCGATGAAGCCCGGGATGCGCCTTTGCGATCGACTGCTGATGGGCGCGGCAATTTTGTTTTTGTGCAGCTTCCGCTCGACGGTTTTTGCGCAAACGGATCCCGCGACTGAGCCGGGCGTGCTGGCGGTCGCGAAGGCTTTGCCGGCGGTGGTGAATATCAATACCGAACGCGTGGTGCGCCGGCGCGTGCGCGATCCATTTGAAGATTTTGCCGCGCAATATTTCGGGAATTATCGCTCGCAGCCGCGGGAGATTCGGCAAACGCTGCAAAGCCTCGGCTCCGGTTTCATCGTCGATCCGGCGGGCTACATCATCACTAATCAGCACGTGGTCGAGCGCGCGGCCGATTTGAAAATCGAAGTGACGCTGAGCGACGGGAAAACGCTCAATGCCCGCTACATCACGGGCGACGAAAAGAAGGATCTCGCCTTCATCAAGATCGACGCGAAGGAACCCTTGCCGTTTATCGATCTGAACAATCTTTCGCCAAACTTGTTAGGCCAAAGCGTCATCGTGCTCGGCAACGCGCTCGGTTACAGCAGCTCGATCAGTCGCGGCGTGCTCAGCGGAATGAAGCGCAACGTCACCGTCGGCCAGTTCGAGTACAAGGATCTTTTGCAAACCGACGCCGCGATTAATCCGGGCAACAGTGGCGGGCCGTTGATCGATCTTTCCGCGCGTCTCGTCGGCGTCAGTTCCGCGAAAATGGCTTTCACGCCGCAGGGTGTGCCGACACAGGGAGTTGGGTTTGCCATTCCGGCGGAAGTCGTGCGCGACAGCGTCGTCCAATTCAAAAAAATCGCGGAGAACCAGCCAACGCCGAAAGCCCCTGTGCCTGAAGACACGACGGCCTCGAATGCGGAACGACTTTTCGGAATGCAATTGCAGGACCTCACGCCCGAGCTGAGCGACGCGCTTGGTCTGGCCGCGGGAAAAGGCGTGCTGGTTAGCGCGGTCGATCCCGATAGTCCGGCGGCGCAGGTGGGAATCGAGCGCGGCCTGGTCATTTATCGCGTTGGTCGTTATGACGTGCGTTCGGTTGCGCAAATCGAGAAGCTGATCGCGCGCGCGGCCAGCGGCGCGGCGGTTGATTTCACCGTGGGGATTGTGCGCGGGAACGGACAATCGCGACTCGAGCGCGTGACCTTGACCTCGCGTTGATCAGCCAGAAAAAATCTGCAACGCCTGGGCGATTCGGTTGTCTGTAGAACCTGTTGTTCATGATTAAGGTCGAAAACCTAACGAAACGTTACGCCGGTCACACCGCGATTAACGATCTCAGCTTCGAAGTAGGCAAAGGCGAGATCATGGGTTTTCTCGGGCCGAACGGTGCGGGCAAGAGCACGACAATGCGCATTTTGTCGAGCTTCATGCCGGCCACTTCCGGGCGCGCCAGCATCGCCGGCTTCGATGTTTTCGAGCAATCGCTACAAGCTCGCTCGCATCTCGGTTACATGCCGGAAAACGTGCCGCTCTACAGCGAAATGCGCGTGACCGAATACCTCGATTATCGCGCCGCGCTCAAGGGCGTTCCGCATCGTCGCATTCCGGAACGCGTCGGCGATGTGAAGGAACTTTGCGGGTTAAAAGAAGTGGAAAAGAAATTGATCGGTGCGCTTTCGAAAGGTTTTCGGCAGCGTGTTGGTCTGGCCGATGCGCTGGTGCATGAACCCGACTTGCTCATTCTCGATGAGCCGACCAGCGGGCTGGATCCGAATCAAATTCGCCAGGTGCGCGACCTGATCAAAAACCTCGGCAAACAGCACACCATTTTGCTCTCCACGCACATTCTGCCGGAGGTGGAGATGACCTGCAGCCGCGTCATCATTATTAATAAGGGACGGATCGAAGCGTGCGACACGCCGGAGAACTTGTTAGGCGAAATCCGCACCGCCGGCGGCGTGCTTTTGGAGGCGAAAGTGGGCCAGGATAATGGCGCGGAGGAATTGAAGAAAATCCACGGCGTGCGCGATGTCACCGCGACCGCGGATGGTGATTGGCAGACGTTTTCGCTGCGCATCGAATCCGGCGCGGACGTGCGCGAAGAAGTGTTTCAACTGGCCAGCGCGCGTCGCTGGTCGGTGCGCGAATTATCGCAGCGCAAAGCCACGCTCGAAGACGTCTTCGTGGAAATTACGCAGGCCGACGATGTGTAATATCCCTCGCAGTCTTTCTCGGGCACGAGTGGGGCCTATCCGCTTCCGCGATGTCATCCAGAACCGCATACGATGAAGGAGATGGCACATGAGTAAATTCCTTACCCTTCTCGGCCGCGAAGTGCGCAGCTACTTCTATTCGCCCATCGCTTACGTCGTTCTCGTTTTCTTTCTCTTCCTCAGCGGCGTCGATTTTTGCATTCAACTCTCCTTCATGAACGGACGCCCCGTTCCTTACGGCGTGCAGGAAGCGTTCTTTAATTCCGTCTTCTTTTGGTTCGCCTTTGTCCTGATTTTTCCGCTCATCACCATGCGCTTGTTTTCCGAGGAATTTAAACTCGGCACGATCGAGCCGCTCATGACTGCGCCCGTGCGCGACTGGCAGGTTGTGCTTTCGAAATTCTTCGGCGCGCTCGTCTTCTACCTCGTCCTCTGGATTCCAACGCTGCTCTATTTCGTCATCTTCCAAACGGTCACGCATCAACCGGCCGCGAGCTCGCTCGGCGCATACGGCGGCGCGTATCTCATGCTGCTTTTGCTCGGCATGTTTTACATTTCCGTGGGCTGTCTCGCCTCGGTCCTGACCAAGAATCAGATCATCGCCGCGATCATTTCTTTTTGCGTGATCACGCTGCTCTTTTTCCTTGGCCTGGTCTCGTTCATCATGCTCGATATCAGCTCGAGCGCGCGGCAGTTGCTTGGTTATTTTTCCGCGATCGAACAAATGGGCACGCTGTCTCGCGGCGAAATCGATACCCGGCCCATCGTCCTTTATCTCAGCATGACCGTGGTCATGCTGGCCTTGACGCATCAGGCCTTTCAATCGCGCAAGTGGAGGCTGTGACGATGGCGACCGAGACTCCTCCGCCACCCGCGCCGCCGCGGAGAAAAATCCAGCGGGCGCGCATCGGTTTGAACGTGCTCGTGCAGGTCGCGCTCATTTTATTGCTCGCGCTCATGGTCAATTATCTCGGCTTCGAGCACTACAAACGCTGGGACTTTTCGCGCGATAAAAAGTATGCGCTCTCCGACAAGACGAAGCGTTTTCTCGACAGCATAAAAGGCAAGGTGCGCATGACCGTTTTCTTCGGCCCGAGTAATCCGATCGCCGCTGACGTGCAGAATTTGCTGACCGAATATCAATACGCGGCCAAGGGGAAAATCGATGTCGAGAATATCGATCCGGAGCGCAATCTTTCGCGCGCGAAAGAGGTCTTCGATAAATACAAAGTAGTCAGCGACGAGAGTCTGATCATTGTCGATTACGATGGCCGGAACAAAACCGTCAAAGCTTCCGAGATGGCGGAGGTTGATCCGGGCAATTCGATGATGGGCGAGTCGCCGAAAATCGCCGCCTTCAAAGGCGAGCAAGCCATCACCAGCGCGTTGATCGATTTAGTTGAAGGCAAAAAAAATGTGCTCGGTTATCTGGTCGGTCACAAGGAACCGACCATCGCTGATGCCGCGCCGAAACTCTCGAGTTCGATGGCGCCGGAAGCGGGCGAACGCAGTCCTATTTCCGTCCTGAGAACTTTTGTCGAGAACGAGAACATCAAGCTCGAGGAACTGAATCTTTTCGATGTCCCAGCGATTCCGCCAGAGATGAAAACGATCATGATCGTCGGTCCGCAATACGATCTTTCCGATCGCGAGATACAACTGTTGCGCGATTTTTGGGAGAAGGAAGGCCGCATTCTTTTGCTGCTCGATCCGACTGCGAAAACGCCCAAGCTCCTCGCGTTTCTCAGCGATCTTGGCGTGCGAGCGAACGACGACCGCTTGATGGCCAACATCAAAACCGGCATCCAGGAGGTGGCGCGGGTGCGCGATGTCATCGGCAACTTTATCGGCGACAGCCCGATCACGAAACGCCTCGCGGATGCGCGCGCGCCATTTCTCGGCGCGACTTCTTCCCTGACCCTGGCGGCGGCCGATCATATGCGCGCGGCCAACATTAAAGTTCAGCCGCTCGCGCAAGCCGAGAAAGGTTATTGGGGCGAGGTCGATTACAATTCCGATGACGACGCGGTGCTGCAATTCACACCCGGGCGCGATTTTGATGCGCCGCTTTATTTTGCCGCATCGATTGAAAAAGGCGGCAGCGGTGACGACCGCGTGCAGGCAAATTCTTCCCGCATGGTGGTAGTGGCGAACTCCACTTTTCTGCAGGACGCCGCTCTAACTCAGGCGCAGCAAGGTCTGGATTTCGTCTCGGGCAGCATCAATTGGCTGCTCAATCGCGAACAGCTCATCGGCATCGCGCCGAAAGTTTCGCAGACGCTCACCTTCAGTCTCGATGATCACGCGATGCGGAATCTGAAGTGGTTGATTCTTGGTTTGATGCCGTTGATCCCGGCGGTGATCGGCGCGGCGGTTTGGTGGCAGCGTCGCGCCTAACGAGTGGTTCGGAGATGAAACTGCGCACCACTCTTATTCTGCTGGCCGTCGTGGTCGGGCTCGGAGTTTGGATCAAATATTTCGAGAGCAAAGGGCCGAACACCGAAGAAGTGGAACGGCGCAGCGGGAAGGTTCTGAACTTCGAACCGGACCAGGTCAACGGCCTCGTCATTCAAAACGGCGAGGACAAAATCGAGCTGCGCAAGACGAACGAGAAGTGGCGTCTGGAAACACCGATCAAGGATCAGGCCGATCGTTCCGCGATCGATAATTTAATCTCCGATCTGGAAGGCTGGCAGAAGGACGAAACGTTTCCGGCCAAGGAAATGGAAGCGGATAAAAATCGCCTGGCGGAATACGACCTGGCGAAGCCGAAGCTGCGGCTGAAATTACTCGGCAAGGAAATGCCGCCGGAAATTCTTTTCGGGAAGGACGCCGCGCTGGAAAACCGCATGTATGTCCGGTTCGAGAATTCCAAGGATACCTTTGTCGTTAGGCAAAACGTTCGCGCCGATATCGCGAAAAAAGCCGATGAATTTCGCGATCGCAAATTGACTGAGCTGACCGCGGCGCAAGTTGCGCGCGTCGTTCTGAAAACGCCGGCGGGCGAGCTGGAAATGGAAAAGCACGGCGAATTTTGGGATCTCGTGAAACCGCTCCGCGCTCGGGGCGACACGCAGAAAATCAACGACCTGATCGCGCAAGTAACGAGCGCGCGCATCGCGCAATTCATGGCGGACGATCGCGGCGATCTTCAGCCGTATGGATTGGCCGAGCCGCGCGGCGCGATCACGCTTTTCACGCGGGACGACAAGCAGGGGCAGATGCTGCAAATCGGCGCGGCGCCGGAGAAGGAAAAGGATCAGGTCTATGTGCGCTTTTCCGCGCGTAGTTTCGTTTACACCTTGCCCAAAAAAATCGAAGAGATTCTCGCGACCAAGCCGGCCGATCTGCGCGACCGGCATCTGGTGCGGATTGATTCCAACAACCTCGACCGCCTAACGATCGACGCGCTCGGCAAAGCGAAGACAATCCTGGCGCGCAAAGATCAAACCTGGATCATCGCCAATCATAATAATCAACCGGCTAACGCCGCCGAAGTGAATCGATTGCTCGATGTTTTGAAGGGCGCGCAGGTGACCAAGTTCGTCGACGACGTCGCTTCCGACCTGCCGAAATACGGCCTGGATAAGCCGCAACTGCAAATCACTTTCAGCTCGTTCGCCTCGGAAAATACGGCGGAGTCGAATGCCGGCGAACATCCATTCGCGACGATCGCGTTCGGAAAAACCGAGGGAGACGATGTTTATGCGCGCGTCGGGGAAGAGCCGTTCATCGTCGCGGTCCGGCGCAGTTTGCTCGACGCCATCTTTACCGATCCGGTGCTTTGGCAGGAACTGGCGATCTTCAAATTCAAGCCCGAGGAAGTGCATCGCTTGAGCGTGAACGCGGCAGGAGTGGGGGAGGCGATGCTGCTGCGAAACGGGCCTAACGAGTGGAAGCGCGCGGCGGGAAGCGAGCCGGTCAACCAAACAAACGTGCAGTCGTTGCTGAATACCCTAACGAGTCTGCGCGCGGTGCGCTGGGCTGCGGAGGCGCCGCCGCAGGCCTTCGAAAAAACGCAGATCACAATTACCTTCACGACTTCGCTGGACGACAAAACGATCCACAAATTGATCGTCGGTGGGCCGGCCGGTTCCGGCATGTGGTTCGCGCGCGTGGAAGGTCAGGACGGCACTTTCATCATGAACAATCCGGATTTTAATGCGCTCCGATTATCCTTGAGCGCGACGCCCGCGAACTCGCCGCCACCCATCGCTCCGTCGCAGGCGCCTTCGCCGAAATAGGTCGTTAGGCCTGCGCAGTGTAAATCGCGGCGATTCCGCCGGTCAGCGGAATGGCGGCGGCGGAGCGGAAACCTTGTGCTTCGATGAGCGAGAGCATTTTGCGGCCGCTCGGAAATTTTTCAATCGACGCGCCGAGATAATCGTAAGCGTCGCGTTGCCCGGTCAGAAGCGCGGCCAGCACCGGCAGGCAACGATGCAGATATGCGCGGTAGATCGGGCGCAAGACGCCGGCGGGCAGGGAAAAATCGAGCACGAGCAGGTGCCCATCTTTTCCGAGAACACGACGCATCTCCCGCAAGGCCGCGCTCCAATCGACCATGTTGCGCAAGCCGAACGCGACCGTCACGCAATCGAAGCTGGCCGCCTCGAACGGCAACTCCAGCGCGTCGGCCAGGACGGTGCGCGCGAGTCCTTTGCGCCGCGCCACCGCCAGCATTTCCGGCGAGAAATCCGCGCCGGTCACTTCCGCTTCCGGCAATCTTCGCGCGATCGCCAGCGCGAGATCTCCGCTGCCGGTGGCAAGGTCGAGCACGCGCCGCGGCTGCCATTGCCTAACGAGTGCTGTTGCGCGACGACGCCACCAAAAATCGATCCCACCACTGAGTAGGTGATTGGCCAGGTCGTAGCGCGAGGCGATGCGATCGAACATGCCGCGAACGGCCGACGGTTCGCGCGACATTTCCATTGCCGCGGACTTTAGCACAACGCCGCGCCTAACGACTGGATTTGCACACTGGCGTATTTGGTTGAGGGATCGCTTTTCACGATAAAATCGGTCTTGACGCAAATACCGCCGGCGACTTACCACGCGAACCGGGACAACGCAGGAGTGCTTCGGTTTAACCAACCGGCTCCGCGCAGGGCGCAGTTTTTCTGGCGGAGAATTTCCGCCTAACGACACCAAGGAGCCTCATGCCAACTTCAGCGTCAGATTCAACCCAACTCATCCAAACCGATTTCCAAGCTCTGCCGTTGGTGGAAGTTTTGCAGAAGCCACCGACCGCGTTGCTCGGAGTTTCCGAAGCCGCGAATACCGCGCTGGCCGCGATCGGCGTGCAGACGATTTTCGATCTGGCGCTCTCTCGCGTTTTCGCCGCCGCGGTGGAGATCAACGATGCGGGCGAGGACGCGGCCAGCGCGCTCAACCGTTTCGGCGCGCCGGCCGGAGACATGTTGAGCGGCCCGCTGCCGCCGAATACGCGCATGCCGGATGTGCGTTTTTTGTCGCCGAAGATTCTCGCGGGAATTCCCGACGCCGAAGCTTTCGGCGCCGCGCTCGGAGTGAAAACCGTGCGCGACCTGGCGTTTTATCCGCCCTTTCGCGCGGCCAAGGAAATTTTGGATCAGGCTTTTTTCCCGGAGCGCGCCGAAGGATTCGATCCGGAAGCGCCGGCGGATTTGATTCCGAAATCCGGACAATTTCCCACGGAGCGCGCGCAATATCGCGTTTTGTTATTGGATGAAATTCAGCGGCCGCCGAACGCCGCCCCGTTGATCGACATCGCGAGCGGAAACTTTACGCCGATCGATTTATCGCCCGTGACGGCGGCGGATTTTGGATTTCACACCATCGGCACCGGCGCGCTCCTGACCTTCAATCAATCGTGGTTCATGCAAGGCGTGACGCTCGGGCATTTGCTCCACAGCATGGCGCTCGCGCCCGGTGAAAGCACTCGCATCGCGGTGGTGGATTGGAGCCGAAAAAGTCGAGCCGGGCAGACGGAACAAGTCGCGGAAACGGAAGACTTGTTAGACGACACCAGCCATAACCGCAGCATTAGCGAAGTGACGCAGGCGGTCGCGACGGAAGCGCAATCGGGATTTTCACACACGGAGACAGAGTCCTACACGCAACAAGCGGGCGCGTCTCTCGGCCTCGGCGTCGCGGGGATGTTCGATGGAATCGCGGGAGCGCTCGGCATTGGCGGAAGTGCAAGCGAAGGCGGCACGAGCGGGTCGGCCGATAGTTACAGCAGCAGTTCGGGACGACGCGACGTCGCGGCCTCGATGTTGCAACAAATCGGCGATCGCACGCATCAGCACGCGCACGCCACGCGCAGCCGGCGCGCTTCGGTCGTGCGCGAAGTTAGCCAAACCGAGCACGACGAAATCAGCACACGCGTCGTGACCAACTACAACCACATGCACGCGCTGACTGTGCAGTATTACGAAGTGCTGCAACTCTATCGGACGGAGACGAGCGTGGTCCGCGCGGATCGCGTCGTTTTCATTCCGTTTCGTCTGGTCGATTTCAACAAGGACGATTTGGTTCTGCGTTTTCGCGCCGCGCTCATTCGCGCCGCTCTTTCGCGGTCGATCGCCGATGCCCTAACGAGTTACGACATGCTCGAGCTCGCGCCCGATCCGGGCGTGCGGATTCCGATTTTGGGCGCGGCCATAAAAGAAGTGATGGCGAACCCTGGGGTGATTAAGACGGCGGCAGTCGCGCGCAGTTTGCGCGAGATCAATAGCGGAACGCTTCTTGGCGCGGTCGACGCGAGCGCGTCCGGAAACGCCAATCCCACCGCGCCGGCGGACAACGCGACCGCCTCGACCGCTGCAGGCACGACGACCGCGCCGGCAGCCGCGCCGGTGCTCGCGGGCGTGAGCGCGAATGCGGTGCAGCGGCGCATCGCGAAGAATCTTTGGGCGAGCCAACTCGTTCGCCTAACGAGTGTTTTTGGCGGCGGAGTGGTTCGCGGAAATTCCTCTTCGCTCTTTGTTCCCTCGGATGTGAAAATCACCGATGCGGAAGTGCAGTCGGCCAGCGGCCAAAGTTTAACGCCGGTCTTTTATCGGCGCGATGGTTCGCAGTTGAGCGATTTGCAGGGGACGACCGTGGCGCTTTCCGATATCGCGCGCATTGCCATTCGCGGCAGCAACGCCACTGCCGATCTCGACGCGACCGTCGCACTCACGCTCGTGCGCAACGGCGTGGTTTTTCCGCTCGATCTTCCGGCAGTGACGGTGCCGAAAGGCGCCACCGAAACTCGCGTCGTCCAGGTCAATGCCGCCGGCGGCGACGTGAATCTCAAGCAACATCTGAACGACAATCGCCTCTATTATAGTCAGGCGATTTTTCGCACGCTCGATAGCGCGCAGCTCGCCGGGTTGCTCTCCGGTTTTAGCATGAGCTTGAATGGCCAGATCGTATCCGTCGCGCAAGTGGTCGATCCAATTCCCGTGCGCGTGGTTGGAAACTATCTCGCGTTCAAGATCAGTTCCGATCCGGTGGCGGACGCCGATTGGAAAAATTTTCTCGATCGCCGCGGCATCGCTCTCGGGCAGGCGCGGGTGGAATTTGTGCCGCTTTCCAGCGGTGGAGTTTTTGCCGAAGCGGTTCTCGGTCGTTTCAATTCCGCCGAGAAACTCGACATCACGCGCTTCTGGAATTGGCAGGACTCGCCCATTCCGATTCAACCGAGCGACATCGCGCCGATCGATGCGGCTTCGCGCGCGCAATCCGATGCGGCGATCGCGCCCGGCCAGCTCAGCGCGCCGATCGTCAGCATTCAACAGCCGACGGCGTTGCCCGATCCGACCGGCATGGCCGCGACGATCGCGGCCACGCCCGGGGTCGTCGGACTGATCGCGGGCACCAACGATATCGCGCACGCGCTCCGCCTGCCGCCCACCGCCGGACGCGGCGGGCTTTCGCTCGCGCTCCAGAC
>CAXSCV010000021.1:13293-36167 GCA_964235895.1 uncultured Chthoniobacterales bacterium | reverse complement strand
CGGCCATTCAAAATGGAAACATGTTCCGCGACATGAGCGGGATGAGCGACGTGGTGAAGCTCGCGCAATCGGCCATCCAGGCCTCGAGCGCTGGCGCGACTGCGGCCGGCGCGCAGGCGAGCAGCAACGAGCAAAATGCCGTTGGCGCGGCGGCGGATATTTTCAAAGCCAATCTCTCGGCCAAGAACGGAAAAGACAACAGCGTCGCGAGCAAGAATACTTCGCAACAAGGAGCGGTCATCAACGAACAAGACAAGCGCAAGGACGCGGCGACTGGCGGCGGAACAGCGGCGGCGAGCGGCGCCGCGAGTGGGGCTAGCGCCGGCGCGGGCGGCGGAAAAGCGGGCGCGGCTGGTGGCGGAAACACCGGCGGAGTCGCGGCGTCCTCCGCGCCGGCGAGCACTTCCTCGGGAAATCCCGCGCTCGACGTCGCGACTTTTGGCTCGGAAGGAAAACCTACCGACGAAGCAATTCGTAATGCGCTCGGGCTCGATCCAAATTCGCCCGTGCCGACGCCGGCCGTAACCAATGAAGGCGTACCGCTGCAGGACTGGATGGCTTGGGGGAGTTACGGAAGATTTTTCATCGCAAACGATGATGCGCCGAAGGTGACAATCACGATCGATTTCGAACGAGAATTGATCGCTTCAAATCTCTGGCGTCCAGATTTCCAGGACTTCGACAATTTCCTGGGGACGACGAACCGCGGATCGAACGGCTTCGATTACCTTCTCTATTCTCTTTCGCTGCAACCCGCCGGCAGCGTGCAGAATTTATCCTTCTGCGGATATATCGAGTTGGTCGACACGTTGCACTGGGAGGGTGATTTGATCTTTAATAAAACGACCAAAGAATGGTCGTCCGACTTTCCGGTGAACGAGCCAGCCTTCGCTTCGCTTCGCGAAAAAGATTTGGCTACAGTTCCAGATATAATCACGCGCCCATATAATCGGGGCACCATACGGTTAGCCGATGTGCGGAAAGCCTTCGCCGCGAACGCCCAGATTTTTATCTATCCCTTCTTCCAATCGTCCTCGACGCGCGATTTCATTCAGATCGCGGCGAACTTCTTCCAAGTGAAAGCGACCGGTTTTCCCCAAAGGCAGATTCATGTTTACGCGCAGGAAATCGGCGTCTCGACCTCTAACGAATTGCTGAAGAGCTACTCATTCGCGCTCCCGACTTTTGCCGATCCTGACCCGGCGAACAAAGTCGGCCGCGTCGAGCAATTGCTGAGCGATCCGAGCGCCTTCACCGCATTTCCGCGGCGCGCCTAACGAGTTATTGCGCGGCCGCATTTCTGGGATTCCGCATGCACGCGAGCGTGGAAAAGATGCTCGCAGCCGCGCAGCGTTTGCGCCTGGCCGTGAATCGCCTTCGTTTCGCGCCGCCGGTCTCGCACGTTTACAATCCGCTCGATTACGCATGGGCCGCGCACGAAATTTATTTGCGCCGGTTCGCGGCGACGAAGAAGCGCGTCGTCTTTCTTGGGATGAATCCGGGGCCGTTTGGCATGGCGCAAACCGGCATTCCGTTCGGTGAAATCGGAGCGGTGCGGGATTGGTTAGGCATTCACGTCCCGATCGAGGCGCCGAAACGGCAGCATCCGAAACGAATGATCCGCGGCTTTGACTGTCCGCGAACCGAGATCAGCGGCCAGCGGCTCTGGCGATTGTTTCGCGAGCGTTTTCAGACCGCCGAAAAATTCTTCGCCGAGCAGTTCGTCTTGAATTATTGCCCGCTCGCTTTTCTGGAGGAGAGCGGCTGCAACCGCACGCCGGAGAAACTTCCGCCTAACGAGAGGTTACCGCTCTTCGCCGCCTGCGACGATCATTTACGCGAAGTGATCGCGATCTTGCAGCCGGCCTGGGTTATCGGGATTGGTGATTTTGCGATGAAGCGCGCGCGCGAAGTTTTCGTGGAGGATCTTCCAAGAGTCGGGCGCATTCTGCATCCGAGTCCCGCGAGTCCGGCGGCCAATCGCAATTGGGCGGGCTTGGCGACCGAGCAATTGGAAGAGGCCGGTGTCTGGCGTCGAGGTCGCTGAAACGCGCTCGTGCGGTGCGGTGACGCTTGTCACCTAATGTTCACACTAAAGGTCTGGCGGTGAATCGCCGCGAGTCGATAAGAGTCGGGCCACATGAAATTCTCCACTGCCATCGGCACGCTCGCCCTTTCCACTTTTCTCGCCGCGCACAGCGCGCTCGCGCAATTTAATCCGGGTCCAAATCCTATTCCAAGCGGCACGACCACCGGCGCGCAGACGCTCTCGAGCGGCACCGGAACGATCAACAGCGGCGGCGCCATTAGCACCAGCGGCAGCACCGTGGCGCTCTCGATGACGGAAACGTCGACTTTGATCAACAACGGGACGATTCAACAAACCGGCACCGGCCGCGCGATCGATAGCAATTCCGGCATCGCAAACCTGACGGTGATGAATAGCGGATTGATCAGCGCCGTTTCCACCGACGCCTTTCGCGTCAACACGAACTCCGCGGTGTCGTTAACCAACAGCGGCACCATTCGCGTGACGGCCGGCGGTCAGGCGATCGATTGGGCCGCGATCACCAGCGCGAGCAGTTCGTTAACCAACCAGTCGGCCGGCGTGATTACCGCTGTCGGCGAGGACGCGGTCCGTCCGGGAACGAACGGCTTGATCAATAACGCGGGCATGATCATGGCTACGCCCACCGGCACGACTAATCCCTCCGGCAGTGACGGAATTCAGGCGAACGGTTCCGGAGTTGTCGTGACTAATACGGGCACCATCTCGGGCCGCCATGGAATCACCGGTGGCGCGCCTGGATTTTCCATCACCGTGCACAACGACGCGGGCACCATCGCGGCGGTCAACGGTTCCGGGATTAACATCGATGATCTTGGTTCTTCGGCGACCGTGACGAATGCCGCCGGTGCGACGATCAAAGGCGGAGTCACCTCGGCCTCGACCGATGGTGATGGCGACGGAGTCGACGTCGATGGAGTTCTTAGCCTAACGAACTCAGGCGACATCCTCGGGCTCGGCGCGAAAGGAGTCGGCAGCGACGGTTTGCCGAACAATGCCGAGGGCGTGGCGATGGGCGGCGGCAGTATTACCAACAACGCGACCGGTCGAATCATCGGCAGCACCTCCGCGAGCGACGCGCCGAATGGCGATCCCACTCGCGCGGGCAACGGAATTTTGGTCGATGACAGCAGCGGCGGGAACGCCATCGCCGCGACTACGATCACGAACAGCGGCTTGATCCAAGGACAGAGCGGTGGGGGAATTAAAGTCATCGGAACGTTTGCCAACACGATCACGAACAACGCGGGAGGGACGATTCGCGGCGCGGGGGGCGTCTCGTTAGGCGCAGCCATTCAGACAGGCAACGGCAACGACACGGTCAACAATTCCGGCGCGATCATCGGCGGGAACGGCCTGGCCATTGACCTGCAGGGCGGGAACAACACGCTCAATATTATGGGCGGTTCCGCGTCGGTCAGCGGCGACATTTCCGGCGGCCTCGGCGGGACGAATGCGATCACGATCGATCCTGGTTCCGGCAACAGTTTTAGCTACGCCGGTGTGATCTCCAACTTCAGCAGCGCGGAAATTAAAAGCGGCACGGTCACACTTTCCGGGGCCAGCACGTACACCGGCAATACCACGATCAGCGGCGGAAAATTACTCGCGCAAAATGGCAGCGGAAGCGCGACCGGTTCGGGTTCGGTCGCGGTCAACAGCGGCGCCACGCTTGGTGGCAACGGGACCATTGGCGGGAACGTCTCGGTCCTAAATGGCGGCATCATTTCACCGGGCACGAGCGCGGGGCAATTGAACATCAGCGGAAATCTGACGGTGATGAACGGCTCGCGATTTGTCTTCGAGCTCGGGCCGACTTCCGATCGAGTCACAGTCGCCGGTTCGTTTGTCTTCACCGGCAGTGGCCAGACGTTCTTCGACATTGTCGACCTCGGAATTGCCGCCGGCGGTGATTACACGCTCATCTCCTTTTCTTCATCCTCCGGCGTCACCTCCAGTAACCTCTCGTTAGGCAGCACGCCTGCCGGATTTTCCGGCACGCTCAATTTGAACTCGAACTCGGTTACACTCCACGTTGACGCGGTGCCGGAACCATCGACGGTCGTGTTAGGTGTCGTCGGCCTCGCCGCCTTGTCGCTTTTCTCGCGACGAAAACTTTCGGAACTCCTGATCAGGCCAACCGCATCGGAATAACAAGGCGTTCGTGAGATGTCGTTAGACCGCTGTTTGTAACGCGGCCTTGTGATACGTAACCAACCGGAAACCCCATTCGATGAGAGTGGCTTTGTCGCGATCGATTAGTTTCTTTTCGTTCAGGAAAGTAACGAGCTTTTGCTTGAGGTCGTTCTGTTCGCCGGCGTCGTCCAGGATTTCGAAAATCTCCATGGAGAGGAGCCAATCTTCGGCATGCTCAGCTTGCTGCGTTTCCCAGATTTCGCCGAGACGTTCGTAACCGACTTTGCGTTCGCGAATGTCGCGCACTTGCTGGTAAAGATTTTCGAGTTTCCGACGTTTCGCATCGGATGGAACCTTGATCGTGCGATCTTTCGGGACGAGCGCGACTTCCAGGTAAGCATCTTTGTCCGCGGCGCCGTTGAAGACGGAGCGAATGCGCTCGCCGACCGCCATGTCGTAAGTGCCCCAGGTGGGATCGAAAAGGACGTGGTCGCCATGCTTCGCGGTGCAATCGGAAAAGCTGATCAGGATAAGGCGGTCATTTTGCCTAACGAGTCGTTCCACTTTGCCGTCAACCACGATGCCGTTTTCGAATTCCAAGCGCGCCCGTTCGCCTTCGCGCAGCGAAGTCTCTTTCCAATTTCCGATCGGCGAACCGAATCCGTCCTGGTGAAAATCGCGGCCGTGGCCCTCGAGTTGTTTGTTGGCGTAGGCCAGCGCGGTCGGTCCGGTAGTGCGCAAATAAATCGCCGCGCCATTCTCGTCGGCCAGGACTTCGGTGAAGACGCCGCTGACTTGCAGGGCGGAAGAATATTCGCAGGTGGTGACGTTCGTGCAGGCGATCGCTTTGTGGATGCTCGCCAGATCGCCAACGCGGAACGCCATGCCGTCGGCGAATTCCTCCAGGACATCGGTCAGATGTTGGAAATCCTGCGCGACAAAAAGCTGCGGCTGCTTGGTTGTGATATCAAAGGCGGTCTTGGCTGCGGCGAGCGAATAGGCGATTTTTTTAACGTGCGCTTCGAGGCAGGAAACCGATTCGCCGATCGATGAGAGTAATCCCGCGCCGTAGATCTTCGGTTTTTCCAAAGTGCCGATGAGCCCGTACTCGACCGTCCACCAATGCAGGCGCGAGAGCAGTGCCATCTCTGAGGGTTTGCCGAGATTTTTTTGGCGTTCTTCGACCAGCTTGGTTGCCGCGGTCAGCTCGTCGCGATCCGGATTCGGCAGCTCTTTCAGAATCGAAAGTGCGCGGATCGCTTCATACAACTCGAAGTCTTTGCGCGATTGCATCGCTTTCGCGCCGACTTCACCGAAGCGCTGCAAGTAGCGCGAATATTCCTGGTCGACAATGATCGGCGCATGGCCCGCGGCTTCGTGCACGATGTCGGGCGCGGGGGTGTACTCGATGTGATGGATCTGCCGCATATCGCACGCGATCACGAGCACCTTGTACGCTTGGAATTCCATGAAAGCGGCTGGCGGAATAAAACCATCCACCGCCACTGCCCCCCAGCCGATGCGGCCGAGAATTTCATTCATCTCCTCGATCCGCGGAATGCGCTCGGAGGAAATGCCCGTCTCGAGCAGGCCTTGGAAATAAACTTTGTGCGCGTATTCCTTCAGGAAGAAAGTGTTTTGCCGCATGATGAAACGCCAGACTGCGTGATCCACTGAAGTGTATTCGTCGTATCGCTGGTCGACGGCGAATTGCAGCAAATGTTTCGGGAGCGCGGCCACTGCCGCATTGTTCATCGAGATGCCGTTAGTGCTCATAAATGAAGAGGCGTGTGCCACGCAGTTTAACGCATGATTGAGACGACGGCGAGCAAGAGGTTTGCGAAACAGCCGGCTTTTCGCGGTGACGAAAAGGGCTCGGTTAACTCCGGGCAGACCGGGCCTGGCCGCTTTATTTTTACTTGGCTAAACGTTGTTTGCCTCGACGCGCCGATCGTGGCCGTCTCCTGGCAATGGCTTTTCGCGCGCAGCTTTGGGATCACGCCGGCGAAGGGCGCGACCCTCGCGCTTTTCCTGACCGCCTGGCTTATTTATCTGGCCGATCGGCTGGGCGATAGCCTGACTTTGGACTCGTTAGGCGCGACTTCTTTGCGGCAGCGCGCTTGCCTGCGCTGGCGCGCAATTTGGGTAATCGGAATCGGCTTTGTCGCCTTGGCCGATTTGTTTGTCATCCACGCTCAACTCGATTGGCGGGTGCGCTCGCTCGGGATTCCGCTGAGTCTCGGCGCGCTGGTTTATTTGGTCTTGAACCAACGTCTGTCGGTCCTCTGGAGATTTGCGCCGCTCAAGGAATTATCGATCGGTTTTCTTTTCGCCGCTGGAACGATGGTCCCATTGGTTCCTGGCCTAACGAGTGCCATGATTGCGCCGTGGCTTCTCTTCGCCGCGCTCTGCTCGATGAATTGCATCTGCATCGCGATTTGGGAACGCGAGTTGGACCTGGCGCAGCGCCGCGTCTCGCTCGCCACCGTCATTCCCGGGATCGAGCGCGCGGTTCTGCCTGGGCTGGGAGCGATTTGCCTAACGAGTCTAATCCTGGCGTCTCTGCGGAGCGGCGGGCTGATCGTTTATCTTTGCCTTATGCTGAGTGCCGCGCTTTTGGCCCTGATTTATTTTCTGCGTGAGCGAATCGCCTCCGACACACGCACTGCGCTGGCCGATCTCGTTTTGCTGACACCCGTCGCGCTTTTCGCAGCGGACGCGCTCGGATTTTTCCGATAACGACCGACTTGGTTTTTAATCGGCGCTGCCCTTTGCGCATGCCTGTCATCCTGAGTCGCGGAGACGGCGCAGGCCCTCGCAACAGCGCGGAGAACATTCGTATTCTGGAAGCGAGCGACAAAGTCAGTGCTTCGGGGAGTTGCGGAAGCGACGGACGAGCGGGCGAGATCCTTCGCCGTCTCCGCGGCTCCGATGACATTGGTGGAAGGGCGCGACGGCGAGGGGATCGCTTTTCGCGCAGTGACTTCGTCGTTTAAAAAATCTCGACCACATCGCCCGTCGTCACCAAATCCTTGATCCGCGCCGCATCCCAGTTCGCCGTGCGAATGCAACCGTGGCTCGCCGCCCGGCCAATCGTTTCCGGATTATTCGTCCCGTGAATTCCCACATGCGGCTTGTTCAGGCCCATCCAAAGAACGCCCACAGGATTGTTCGGACCGGCGGGAAGATTGAAAAAATTGTCCGTCTTCACGCCGTGATTTAACACGCCCTCATCGTGCCGAAACCAAGGCAGCGTGGCGATGCCGAGGATCTTCCAAGTGCCGATCGGCGCCGGCAAGGTGGTCGAGCCGGGCGTGATCGGAAACTCCGCGACCAATTTGTCGCCATCGCGGACTTCGAGAAAACGTTCGACCGTATCGACGAATAATTTTCGTCGCGCGAGCGCGGGATTATCCGGCATGAAGCCCTCGTGCAAATCCTCAATTTTAAACGGGATGACGTTCGGCACTCTGACCGTGTCGCCGGGTTTGAGTTGATCGAGATTCATCCCGGGGTTGAGTTTGCGCACGTAGGCTTCCGCGGCGTGAAAGCGTTCGCAGACCAATTCCAGAAGCGAGCCGTATTTCAGCGCTTTGAATTTCGCCTGCTCCGATGGCTTCGATGAAACTGGCCCGACGAAGTCTCCCGCTTCCGGCGGCACGACCCAGGTGGTGAAGGCGGTCGGCACGTCCGCGAGGAGCGACGCATCGACGGAGCCGTTCATCGGCATGCCGTGCGCGCGTTTGTACGAAAGAAGCGCTTTGCGAAAAAATTCACCCATCTGGCCATCGATTTTACCCGGGCCGAAGTCGTGATTATCGAGAAAAATTTGCAGCCGCGTACTTGTCTCCTCATCGTAATTTGGCAACGCCACTAGCGGAGTCGGAGCCGGCCGAGGACGTGGCGGCACCGGTGTCGGCGACGCGCGTGGGGGAGGGGGCGCAGGGGTGGGTTGAGCTTTCGCGAACGGCCAATGAAAGCCAGGCTTCGGCGTCGGAGTAGGCGCGGCAAAGGCGGCGGAGGCCGTGAAGAGAAGCAGCAACACCGCGAAAATTTTCATGCGCGAAGTAATCGCCGAGAAGCGGAAGGCGCGCAATGAGCAGCACGCTTCGATTTCGCCATTTCGCTCAGCGAGCGCACACGTTGTCATCCTGAGCCGCGAAGACGACGAAGGACCTCGCACAGGGTCCTTGGCCTAACGCAACGAAAGATAAACCAAGCACCCTCTTGAGGTCCTTCAGCGCTCAGGCGAGCTGCATCGGTCACAACAGCGACGCTGAGAACAAATGCTTCAACGCTAAGAACGAATTGCCCGAGCCGCCGCTACAGCCGCGTCCGCTGAATCGACCGGCGGGATTTGGAGGATGCAGGCGTATTTCGTCTCGCCTGCTTCGGTGAATCTCCAGGCATAGCAGAACTCAGTTTCGCGATGGTTCACTTCGAAAACGCTGACGAAACCGTCCCAGAGAATATTGTCATCGAATAGTTCCGAGACGTATTCGGTTCGACAATAAGTCGATTCGAGGCCGTGCCGCTGCCGGATTGCATTATGCAGCGCCGTGAGCGTCTCAGGCTCCGAAAGTCTCGGGGTTCGTGGTTGACCGGGAACGTCCACATTATCAATTACGGAATTCCGCGGGCAAAGTTCTCGATTATCTTCTTCGACCGGCGAATCCACGCTCACCGGCTAGCCGTTTTAAGCGCTGCAGTGATCCGGAGGCTTTACATTTCCGCTGCAGGTCGCGTAAGTTCGTTGCTCGTGAAACTGCGCTTCACTAGCTCGGCGCCTCTTCGGCGCCGTCAGTTAGTTGAACGAGCCACGGCAGCGCGCCGCCTCGCCTGCTTCATTACCGTGGCAGGCTTGTGTTTAGCTCCTGGGGGATTGGCACAAGTAACATCCGTGCCACCATTCGTCGGCACGCATTCCGAAACTTGGGAGAAGTTCGGAGTAGGCAAGCTCGCTAATGGAACCTCAATCCTCCAAGGTCTGGCGACAATTTTCGGGAGCGAAGAGATGGAAACCGCGACTTCCTTTATTATGTGCTCGGTTCTGGGTAAGCCAAGCGACGGACATATCTTGATGGATTCCGATCGTCCCAGCGGCTTAGTGACTCTTTCATTCTCCCAGCCAATCTCGGACTTTGGCGCTTACTGGGGTAGCGGGCTCGGCTGTTCGTTTGGCGACTCGCCGAGCGTCTTAATCTTCTACGACGAGAATGGGGCCGTCATAGGGAGCGACAGCTTTTTCTATTCTGGCAACGGGAAATTAGAGTGGCGAGGCTACCACTTCGACATTCCGGTAAAAACAATCACTCGGTCCGCTGAGGATGGGGAGGAAGGGTTTGCGATGGACGGCGTGCAAGCCACCGTTTCACCGGTTACGGGGCAACTCGGTAAGTTAGCTAATATTTCCACGCGCGGCTTTGTCGAAAGCGGCGATAACATACTAATCGGCGGCCTCATCATTACCGGTAACAGCTCGAAGGAAGTCTTGCTGCGCGCCCGCGGTCCTAGCTTGGGTTTGTCTCCGTCGAACGTGCCGAATGTTCTAGCCGACCCGGTGCTTGAGCTGCACTTGCCGGACGGCACGGTGGTAGTTAACGATAATTGGCTTGAAGCAGCTAACGCCAGTTCCATTCCACCTGGTCTCCAGCCGACGAGCGCCGAAGAGTCCGCGATTTTCATATCCTTGGATCCCGGCACCTACACTGCGATTATCCGCGGGGCCGGAGATACGACCGGGAACGCGTTAGTCGAGGTCTATGACCTTTCTCCGGAGAGCGATTCACAGATCGCGAACATCTCGACCCGAGGTAAGGTGGAGACTGGCGACGATGTGATGATCGGGGGTTTTATCATCGCGGGCGATCAGCCGGCAAGAGTGATTGTCCGCGCGATCGGGCCCTCGTTAGGTAGTCGTGGCGTAACTGGTGCGCTAGCCGATCCTACCCTCAATCTCTACGACGGCAACGGCACGCAGTTCGCTTCGAACGACGATTGGCAAAGCGACCAGGTACAGGAAATCAGCGCCTCGACCCTGGCGCCTGCAGATCCTCGTGAATCGGCTATCTTCCGCACGCTGCCACCGGGTAACTATACCGCGATTGTCCGTGGCAAAAACGAGTCGGTTGGTGTCGCGCTTATTGAGGTTTACAACCTTCAGACAAACTAACGTCGGTGGGATCGCGTTGGCTAGCTCGTATCCAATTAAGGGATGTGAATACCTAACGATTCGCGCCAACCGGAAACATCACCTTCTCCGGCTCGGCGTTGAGCGCGGCGAGTAGCTTTGGGATAAGGCGATTTTTCACCCGGCCTGCTTCGCGCGGTGGCACGACGTAGCGCACGATCGCATCGACCCAGGTCACTTCGTCCACGCGAAAGAAGACGCGCGGATGCGCGCGCACTTCTACTTCGTCGACCGGCGTTTTCGCCAGCAAATCTCGAAAGACATCGACCCGTTTCACCATTTCTTCGCCGATCTCTTCGTTGACGATTCGCTCCATCGTTTCGGCGACGAATTTCAAATCACTCTGATACGCGATCTGAAATTTAATTTCGTTCCAAATGTAAGGGAAAAGCGGCCAAGAATAATTCCAGACGATGGAATCGAGCACCTTCTCGTTCGGAAATTTGATGACGCGGCCGCTCGGATGATCGGTTGAAAGATATTGTCCGCCGAATTCCCAAAGCGTGGTGTCGAGGTAACCGACATCGATGACGTCGCTGGTGGCCTCGCCGATTTTAATGCGATCGCCCACACGATAAGGTTGCCTAACGAGTATGTAAATCCAGGCGACGAAGCTTTTCATCGGCGTTTGCACTGCCAGGCCGATGACTAACGAGCCGACGCCGAGCGCGGTCAGCGCGGCATACCAATTGACGAAGATGACCGAGATGGCGATGACCGCGATCAGGATTCCAACAATCAGTTTTTGGACCCGCTGCAGCGTAAAGCGCGTAACCGGATCTTCGATGTTGCCGACTGCGTAGATTTTGACCTGCTCCTCGGCGCGCCAGCCCGTCACGCGCGCCAGCTCCCGGTTGATCGCGGGCGCGACGGGCTACGATGACGATAATGAGCGCCGCACCGCTTCTGCTCGGCTGCGCGATTTTTTATTACCTCGTCGGAACGCAGTTCGCTCACAAAAGGTCCTTGGTCTAACGAAACGAAAAGATCATCCAAACACCCTGTGCGAGATCCTTCGGCGCGCTTCGCCAGCCTCAGGATGACACGCCACGCCATCGGCGGTGCGTATTTATGAACCTATTATGAACCACGTTCCATCTTGTGAGATTGAATGGTGCTTACGAAGAAGGGTCGGGTAATTTACGCCGGCATGCAGTTGCTCGGCGCACTCAAAAATCATTTCGGCTACTCGGCTTTTCGGCCGTTGCAGGAGCAGATCGTGCGCGACGCGCTGGCGGGTCGGGACGTTTTCGCGCTCATGCCTACGGGCGGCGGGAAGTCGCTTTGTTTTCAATTACCGGCGCTTTTGCGCGACGGATTGACCGTGGTCGTTTCGCCGCTCATCTCGCTCATGAAAGATCAGGTCGATGCACTGCAGGCGACGGGCGTTGCGGCGACATTTTTGAATTCCGCACTGGAGAGCGCGGAGGCGCGCGCGCGTTTGCGCGGTTTGCACAACGGCGAGTTTCGTTTGCTCTATGTCGCGCCGGAGCGGCTGATGCTCGATGGATTTTTGGAAAATCTGAAACGCTGGAACGTCGCGCAGATCGCGGTCGACGAAGCGCATTGCATCAGCGAATGGGGTCACGATTTTCGCCCGGAATATCGCGAACTGGCAAAGCTGCGGACGCATTTTCCCGAGGTGCCGGTGATGGCGCTGACCGCGACCGCGACCGAGCGCGTGCGAAGCGACATCGTCGAGCATTTGAAACTCCGCGCTGCGCAATGTTACGTCGCGAGTTTCGATCGACCGAATCTCACCTATCGCGTAATCGCGAAGTCGGCGCCTTACGAACAACTGCTCGAATTCGTTCGCGCGCGTCCGGCCGACAGCGGAATCGTTTATTGCGCCAGCCGCAAAACCGCCGATTCCGTGGCCACGCGTTTGAACGAAGACGGGATCAAGGCGAAGCCGTATCACGCCGGCCTCGACGCCGGCGAGCGCGCGCGGAATCAGGAGCAATTTCTGCGCGACGATGTCCGCGTGATTGGCGCGACCATCGCCTTCGGCATGGGGATTAATAAACCGAATGTGCGCTTCGTGGTGCACTACGATTTGCCGAAGAATATCGAGAGCTATTACCAGGAGACCGGGCGGGCCGGGCGCGACAGCCTGCCGAGCGAATGCGTGCTCCTCTTCAGCGCGGGCGACGTCATGAAACAAACCCGTTTCATCGAAGAAAAAAATCCGCAGGAGCAACGGATCGCGCACGAGCAGTTGCGCCAGATGGTGCACTACGCGGAGACGCGCGAATGCCGCCGGACGACCTTGCTGCGCTACTTCGCGGAGGAGCGGCCTAACGAGTCGTGCAATGGCTGCGACAATTGTCTGAACCCGCGCGAAACATTCGACGGGACGATCGCCGCGCAGAAATTCTTGTCCTGCGTGCATCGGGTGCATGCAAAAAGCGGTTACGGCTTCGGATTGAACCACATCGTCGAGGTGCTCACGGGCGCGGACACGGAAGCGGTTCGCAGTCGCGGGCATCACGAGCTTTCGACTTATGGTGTTGGGCGCGAACTGAAGCGGCCCGCTTGGCAGGCGATTGGTCGGGAATTGCTGCGGCTTGGGCTGGTGGAAGTGTCGCCGGGAAAATTCGCCACGCTCATTCTCACCGAAGCTGGCTTGGCCGCTTTGAAGCAGCGCACTGCGATCACCCTAACGAAACAAATCGAGGTCGCGGAAAGCGGGAAGCGTCGTACGGGCGCGATCGAATGCGACGAAGCGTTGTTCGAACGTTTGCGCGCGTTACGGCGGACAATTGCCGACGAACGCGACGTCCCGGCTTACGTGATTTTTTCCGATGTCGCCTTGCGCGAGATGGCGCGGAGTTATCCCACGACCGGCGCGGAATTCCGCCGCGTTCCCGGTGTCGGCGAACAGAAGCTGAAGGATTTTGCGGAGCCGTTTCTGGCCGAGATCACGGATTATTTGCAAAGCAATCCGCGCCGATCGTTTGCCGCGCCTAACGAGTCGTCGGCACGAACGATCTCAAAGTTGACCGACAGCGAAGCCGAAACGCTCCGGCGTTTTCGGCAAGGCGACAGTGCGCGGGAAATCGCGCGCGCGCGCGGCTTTGTGCCGGGCACGATTTACACGCATCTCGATCGCGCCTTGGAATGCGGCGAAAAAATCGAGCCCTCGCGCTTTTTCCAAACAGAGGAAGAAGCGGAAATTGCGCGCGCCTTTCGTCAGGTGGAAAGCGGGCGGCTGGTGGATGTGAGCGCGCTTCTCGACGGCAAGTACGACATGGGATTACTCCGCATTTTTCGCCGCCTGACACGCGACTGATTTCGCTCCGCGATATTTTAGGCGGGCACATCTTTCGTTTTCTATTTCGCGCGCGGCGCTGGCCTGCTATCCACTGACCTCATGGCCGCCGTCCCTCCTGTTTCCCCCGCAAATCTCCACCCGAATAAGGAACTGACCGTTCGCGGTCTCATCGTCGGAGTGCTGATCACGTTGGTCTTCACGGCCGCGAATGTTTACTTCGGTCTCAAAGCTGGTCTGACTTTTTCGACCTCGATTCCGGCGGCGGTGATCTCGATGGCGATCCTGCGCTATTTCCGCAACGCGACCGTTCAGGAAAACAACATCGTGCAGACGGTCGCGTCCGCGGCCGGAACCTTGTCGTCGATCATTTTTGTCTTGCCGGGTTTGATCATGATCGGTTGGTGGACGGAATTTCCATTTTGGATCTCGTTCCTGATCTGCGCGCTCGGCGGCATTCTCGGCGTGATGTATTCCATCCCGCTGCGGCGCGCCTTAGTCACGAACTCCGATCTGCCTTATCCCGAAGGCGTCGCCTGCGCCGAAGTGCTCAAGGTTGGCAGCGGCGACAAAGCCAATGCGGCCGAGGTGGAACACGGACGCGCGGGTCTGCTCGCAGTCTTGTGGGGTTCAATCGTGGCCGCGGTCTTCGCGATCATTGTCGCGACGCAAATCTTCGCTTCCGATGTCGCGCAAACTTTTCGGTTTGGCCGCCGCGGCGCGGTCACGGGTTATGATTTCTCGCTCTCGTTTGCGTTGCTGGCGATCGGTCATCTTTGCGGCTTGTCCGTCGGCATCGCAATGCTCATCGGCGCGATTGTGGGCTGGGGCTGGCTGGTGCCGCACTACTCCGCGCTCGCCGGTGATTTCACCACGGCGGCCGGCGCGCTCGCGCAAGCGACCTGGAGTCACAAAGTGCGTTTCATCGGCGCGGGTGCGATCGGCGTTTCCGCGATCTGGACCTTGGCGAAGTTAGTAAAACCGGTCGCGGTCGGGCTGGCCGGCGCGATGGCCGCTTCACGTGCGCGTAAGGCTGGTAAAGCGGACACACTGCCGATCACCGAGCGCGATATTCCGATCGGTATCGTAGGTCTCGTGACGCTGCTTTGCATGCTGCCGATCGGCTGGGTGCTCGGTTATTTCGCGAACAGCAGCGGACTCGGCGGACACGTGATCACCCTTGTGATTGGCGGCGTCTTCTATGTCTTTTTGATGAGCTTTTTCGTCTCGGCGGTCTGCGGTTACATGGCCGGTCTAATTGGTTCGTCGAACAGTCCGCTCTCGGGAATCGGCATCCTAGTGGTGATCGGCGCTGCGCTCTTGCTCGTGCTCGGCGTGAAACCTTACGTGGGTCCGGACGCGACCAAGGCGCTGATGGCCTTCGCACTGTTCACCACCGCGGTGATTTTCAACGTGGCCGCGATCGCGAACAACAACTTGCAGGATTTGAAAACGGGCCAGCTCGTCGACGCGACTCCTTGGAAGCAACAGGTCGCGCTGATCATCGGCGTGCTGGCCGGCGCGCTGGTCATTCCGCCAGTGCTCAATCTCGTCAATCAAGCGTATGGATTCGTCGGCGCGCCGGGCGCGGAATTACGACCGAATCCTTTGCCTGCGCCGCAAGCGGGTTTGATCTCATCACTCGCGCAAGGTGTCATCGCCGCGGACATTGATTGGAGTTTGATCCGCATGGGCGCTTACATCGGGGTCGCCATTATTGTGCTCGACGCCATCCTCGGTCGGTCGACCAAACACATGCGCATCCCGCCGCTCGCAGTGGGGCTCGGGATTTATCTGCCAACCGCAAGCACGCTCATGATCGTCGTCGGCACGATCGTCGGATTTTTCTTCGATCGAAGGGCCGACCGCACGCGCAATCCCGAAGGGACGAAGCAACTCGGCGTCCTGCTCGCGTCCGGTTTGATTGTTGGCGAAAGCATCATCGGCGTGGTCATCTCCGCGATTGTCGTCTTCTCTGGAGCGGGCGCGCCGCTCGCGCTCGTCGGCCCGGGCTTCGGCAGGACCGGCATCATTATTGGCGGCATCGCTTTCGCGGCGACCGGTTTTATCCTTTACCGATGGGTTTTGGGAATGGCGTCGAAGCGGTCCGCTTGATGCGCATGACTCGTTAGGCCGCGCGCATTCCATGGAAAACATCGATCCGCGCAATCCGCCTAACGAGTTCCCGGACATCGTCGGCGCGAGACCTTCCAACGCCATCCTGGCCAGCTTTCGTCCCTTCATTCCGGCGGGCGCGCGGCTGCGTGAACTGACGCCGTTGCCGCTAATCATCGGCACGCTCCTCGGGATGGTCTTCGGTGCGTCGTCGCTTTATCTGGTGCTCAAAGTTGGCCTGACGGTGAGCGCGTCGATTCCGGTCGCGGTCATCTCAATCACGATCTTTCGCCTGCTCTCGAAGTTCGGCCTGCGCGATTCCACCATTCTCGAAAACAACATCGTGCAAACCGCCGGCTCCGCTGGCGAATCGATCGCCTTCGGTCTCGGCGTGACCATGCCCGCGATCATGATTCTCGGATTCGATCTCGAGATCACGCGCGTCATGCTGGTCGCGATTCTCGGCGGACTGATTGGAATCCTGATGATGATTCCGCTGCGGCGCGCGCTCATCGTGCAGCAGCACGGGCATTTGAAATATCCGGAAGGGACGGCCTGCGCGGAAGTGTTGAAGGCAGCCGCATCGTCGGAGTCGCGCGATGCCGCGCATGCCGGCGACGCGGTCGCGCGCGCGGCCGCGGACGAAGCTGTCAGCGGCGGCAAAATCATCATCGGCGGCTTCGCGATCGGGTTCATCTACTACGGCCTGCTCGAGATCTTCAAAGCGATGAAGGAAATCCCGGAGAAGATTTTCGGGAAACCATTTGTCGGCGCGTCGATCTCGCTGGAGAACAATCCCGCGCTCCTCGGCGTCGGTTACATCATCGGCCCGCGCATCTCCGCGCTCATGATGGGCGGCGGTGTCTTGTCCTATCTCGTCCTCATTCCCGCGATCAAATTTTTCGGTTCTGCCGGCACGCTGCCGCTCGCGCCCGAGACGGGACACACCATCGCCGACATGTCGGTCGAGCAGATTCAACGAGGCTACATTTTATATATCGGGGCCGGTGCGGTCGCGGCCGCCGGGATCATCAGTCTCTTTCGTTCCATCCCGCTCATCTGGCACGGATTGAAAGGCGGCATCTCCGACCTGCGCGGCGCCGGCGCGGTCCGCAAAAACGTGCCCCGGACCGAGCAAGACTTGTCCATGAAATGGGTCATGGGCGGCATCATCGCTATCCTTCTCGTGATCATGATCGCGCCGCAATTGAACCTGCGATTTAACTTGTTAGGCGCGCTCCTCATCGTCGCATTTGGTTTTCTTTTCGTAACCGTTTCGTCGCGGCTCACCGGTGAAGTCGGTTCATCCTCCTGCCCGACTTCCGGGATGATGATCGCAACGCTGTTGCTCACTTGTCTGATCTTCCTCGTCATCGGCTGGACTGCGCCGCCGTATTTTGTCACCGCGCTTTCGATCGGCGGAATTGTCTGCATCGCGTCGTCGAATGGCGGAACAATTTCGCAGGATCTCAAAACCGGTTTCCTCGTCGGCTCGACCCCGAAGGCGCAACAGATCGCGATCCTCATCGGCACTCTCGCGTCCTGCCTGATTCTTGGTCCGATCCTGCTGAAGCTGAACCAATCCGGCACGGTTTACGTTCCGGTCGCGGGCAACAAAGACTTCGCGTTCCCCTCGAGCTTTCACGCGAACCCGGCGGATTACCTGAAGAACGGCAACGGCCAGCCCGAACGCGAACGCCTCGCCGGCGCGCAAGCCGGCGCCGATCCTAACGAGTATTTCGTTTACCACAAAACCAACACCGACAACGGCCCCGCCGGTCGCTATCTGGTGAACAATGATGGCGTCCCGGTTTACCTGGCCGACCCAGGAATCAACGGCGTCTACGACAAGCGCCCCGATGGCACGAGCGTGCAAAAATTCACCGCGCCGAAAGCCACCCTCGTTTCCTACATCATCAAGGGAATTCTCGGCGGCCAACTGCCATGGGGTCTGGTCTTGTTAGGCGTTTTCATCGCCATCGTTCTCGAGCTTTCCGGCGTCTCCGCGCTCGCCTTCGCGGTCGGCGTTTATCTTCCCATCTCGACGTCTGCGCCGGTTTACGTCGGTGGAATGGTGCGGTGGCTGGTCGATAGATATACGCGCCAAAAACACGCCGAAGCGCAGCTCACGGAAGACCAACTGCTCGCGGAGGGCGACAAGAGCAACGGCGTGCTCCTCGCCTCCGGATACATCGCCGGCGGCACGCTTGCGGGCGTCCTTTTCGCCTTCCTCGCTATCCCGCTGAAGGATCGCCTCGATGTCTTTGAAAAGTGGGCCGACGCGCACAATCCGTTCTTCGCCGGTCCGTCGGCCGATCTGCTCGCGCTCATTCCGTTCGCGATTCTTTGCGTTCTGCTTTATCTCGTCGGCCGCGACGTTCTCCTGGCGACGAAGCCCAGGACTCGTTAGGCAAAAAATCGCGCGCTTATTGCGTGAGCAACGCTCGCACGCTTTCACGCGTTTCGGACATCTGTTTAATGTAACTAAGGCGTGATTCTTCGAGCGAAAGCGCTCCGATGTTAGCGCAACGCCGCGATCGCCGCTTCGTAACCGGCCGGCGTCTCGTCGAAAGCGCTCACGGTGAAATTGAGATCGCGGAGAAGCCCATCCTGCAATCCGTAAATCCAGCCGTGCACGGAGAGTTCCTGCCCGCGTTCCCAGGCGTCGCGCGCGATCGTCGTTTGGCAGACGTTCGCCACTTGCTCGATCACGTTTAATTCGCAAAGACGATTGGCCGTGGCCGGTTCGTCGCCCACATCCAGAAGAAACTTTTCGTGCTTCTGCCGCACGTCTTCCACGTGCCGGAGCCAGTTATCGCTCAAGCCAAGGCGCGTTCCCCGAAGCGCGGCCTGCACGCCGCTGCAACCATAATGCCCGCAGACGATGATGTGTCGCACGGCCAGGAGATCGACCGCAAATTGCATGACCGAAAGGCAATTGAGATCGGTGTGGACGACGAGATTGGCGACGTTGCGATGCACGAATAATTCGCCGGGTTGCAGACCGACAATCTGATTCGCCGGCACGCGGCTATCCGCGCAACCGATCCAGAGATAACCGGGCGATTGTTGTTGTGAAAGGTCGGCAAAAAAATTGGCGTCCTGCTGCCGGATTCGTTCCGCCCAAGTTTTGTTCTTTTGAAAAAGATGATCGAGACCCGGCATAGATAATTGCAAGCGCCTAACGAGAGCTAACTCGGTGAGAGGCGAACGCTTCTGAGGCTAAAGCCTCTCCGCTGCTCTGCAAAGCGCGAAGGATTTTTTGCGGCTGCCAGAGCGCTCATTAAACCGAAACGACTGGCCTCGCAGTTCGCCTCGTCGCGCCAACTCCCCACGCTGTCATCCTGAGCCGCGCAGACGGCGAAGGAGTCACACAGGGTGCTTGGCATTGCCAAATGGACAGCTCGACCAAGCATCCTATGCGAGGTAGTTCAGCGCGCTTCGCCGCCTCAGGATGACAACGCGCTCGAAGCGCTCGCAATTTTCGCCTAACGAGAGAACATTCCCATCTCAACCTTCTGTATCGCCACGGCAGCGCGCGTGTGGCCAGCGCCTGACTTCGCTTGACGAATTCTGCGCGGCTTGGGACGCTGCGCGAGTCAGTTCTCACTTTTTCACGGAGGATTTTATTTTGGAATACACCGACGCACCTGCAGCGGAAACGGAGCCAGCACAGACCAGCATTCAACCTTCCCCAAAGGAGGCGGTGCCCATCGACGCCGCAGTCGAGAGCCAACCCGAAACCGCGGAAGGTAAGGCGAGCGATGCGGTCGCGGTGATGCTCAGTGTGGTGCCCGGGCTGGGCCACGTTTACAAAGGCTACAAAGTGCTTGGATTGCTTTTTGTCATCGGCGCTGGCTTCGCGATTTTGGTCGGCGGACTTGCGGCGACGGCGACGGCGGGCTTCGGTCTCGCGCTGATTCCGCTCTATTGGTTCGCAGTCATGTTTCACGTTTACGCGGTGAAAGATCGCGTCCCGCCCGGCGTCCATGACGAAGGCGAGCAATATTGAGCGCGCCGCGCGAGGCGCGCGATTACTCGTTAGGCAACCGCTTCCGTCGCGACCACAGCTTGGTGGATTTCTTCCAAAATCTCTCGCAAGCCGTAACGGAATTTCCAGGCCGGATAATGCTCCTGAAATCTTCGCACGTCGCTGATCCACCAGATGTGATCGCCGATGCGATTATCCTCTTCGTATTTCCAGCTTAACTTTTGGCCACTGATTTCTTCGCAAAGCGCGATGCCTTCGAGCATGGAGCAATTGCTGTGGCGGCTGCCGCCGAGATTGTAAACCTCGCCCTGCCGCGGCGCGGCGATGAAGGCAGCGAACGCCTCGACCAGATCGAAGCTGTGAATGTTATCGCGCACCTGTTTTCCGTTGTAACCGAAGACGCGATAGGGCCGGCCGGTCACGGTGCATTTCATCAGATAAGAAAGGAATCCGTGCAGCTCCGTGCCGGCATGCGCGGGACCCGTTAGGCAACCGCCGCGGAAACACGCGGTCGGCATTCCAAAATACCGTCCGTATTCCTGCACCAAAATATCCGCCGCGACTTTCGACGCGCCGAAAAGCGAGTGCTTCGTGTGATCGATGCTCATGGTTTCGGAAATGCCCGGCTCGTATTCGTGACCGGATTCGATCTCCCAACGCAGCTCGAGTTCGCGCAGCGGCAAACGATTCGGCGTGTCGCCGTAAACCTTATTCGTCGAGGTAAAAACGAAGGGCGCTTCCGGGCAAAATTCCCGCGTCGCTTCCAGCAAATTTAGCGTGCCGTTGGCGTTGACCGTGAAATCCATTTGCGGATCGCGCGCCGCCCAGTCATGCGAAGGTTGCGCGGCCGTGTGCACGACCGCCGCAATGTCCCGCGCGTGCTTTTGGAAGACGCTGCGCACCGCGGCGGCATCGCGAATATCGATATCGTGATGTTCGTAATCGTCGACGTTCGCCACTAACTGGTCGCGCGTGGCGCGCGTCGATGCTTCCGCGCCGAAGAAACGGCTTCGCATATCGTTGTCGATGCCGACGACGCGCTGCCCGTCTTTCGCGAAATGCTTGACCGTTTCCGAGCCGATGAGTCCGGCCGAGCCAGTCACGATGATAATGTTCGGGTTCATTTTATTGTCCGATGATCCAGGTGATTTCCTCCGCGGTCACCTTGGCCGCGGGATATTGCAGATCCCCGCCGATCACTTTTTCGATCAACTCGCGATGCTTCTTGGCGTTAAGCAAAAAGCAAACCGCGCGCGCCTGCGCAATGAGCGGGAGCGTGAAAGTCAGCCGCCATTCATTCAACTTCGGCACGAAGTTCGCCACCACTTTGCGAAGCTCTTCCTCGAGCGCGGTCGTGCCCGGAAAAAGCGAAGCGGTATGGCCATCTGCGCCCATGCCTAACAAGACCAAATCGTGCCGAAAAATCATTTCACTTTTCTGCGCCGCGAGGACTCGGAGTTGTTCTTCATATTCTTGCGCGGCCAGATGCGGCTCGAGCTCGCCGCGCATCCGTGCGATCGATCGCTCCGGCACCGACGCCGGAATAAAAAGCGATTCTCGCGCCATGCGATAGTTGCTTTTTTCGTCGTCCGGCGGAACGCAACGCTCGTCGCTGAAAGTGAAGAGAATGCGTTCCCATGGCAGATCTCGACCACGCCGCGCGACCTCTTCATAAACCGGGCGCGGCGTTTCGCCGCCAGATAGGGCAATGCGAAATTCATCGCGGGCGCCCAGCGCGGAATGCGCCGATTGCAGAATAAAATCAGCCGCGTCGCCCACGAAATTTTTCGTGCGAATGACGCGCGGACTCATCGGCTCATGCACGCGCCTTCAGATTGCGCAATGCGCCAAGCCGCGCTTTTCCAGATAACGCTGGTGATATTCTTCCGCGCGATAAAATTTCGGCGCGGGCTCGATTTGAGTAACGATCGGTCGACGAAAACGGCCGCTCTGATCCTGCGCCGCCTTCGATTTTTCTGCCGTCGTTTTTTGCTCGGGACTGTAATAAAAAATGGCAGAGCGATATTGCGTGCCGACATCCGGGCCCTGGCGATTGAGCGTGGTCGGGTCGTGATTCGCCCAAAAAACGTCGAGCAATTTTTCGTAACTGACTACGCTTGGATCGAACTCCACTTCCACCACTTCGGCGTGCCCGGTTTCCGCCCGGCAAACATCTTCGTAAGTGGGATTTTCCTTCGTGCCGCCAGCATATCCTACCGTCGCGGCGGTTACGCCTTTCGTATTTCGGAACGTCATCTCTACGCCCCAAAAGCAACCTGCGCCAAACATCGCTTTCTCTGTCGTCATCGCTCAACATCCCGCGAGTCGCTGGCCGATGCAAGAAAGGCCCGGACGTTTGGCCTAACGAGTGGTTACTCGCGCTCCGTTCTTACATGACCATGCCGCCGTCGACCGCGAGCACCTGGCCGGTGATGTATTTTGCTTCCGCCGAAGCAAGGAACGCCACCGCCGCCGCGATGTCGTCGGGTTGGCCTAACGAGTTCAGCGGGATCTTGCTCAGAATGTTTTTGCGAATCTCTTCCGACAAAACCGATGTCATGTCCGTCTCGATCAAGCCCGGCGCGACCGCATTGACCGTGATGCCGCGACTGGCCAGCTCGCGCGCGAGCGATTTGGTAAAGCCAAGCAAGCCCGCTTTACTCGCGGCGTAATTGGCCTGGCCGGCATTGCCGATCAAACCGATGACCGAGCTGATGTTAATGATGCGGCCGCTGCGCTGTTTGATCATTGGCCGTTGCACCGCCTGCACGAAATTGAATGCGCCTTTCAAGTTCGTGTTCAAGACCGCGTCCCAATCTTCCACCGACATGCGCATGCTCAGTCCATCGCGCGTCACGCCGGCGTTGTTCACCAGAATGTCGACCCGACCGAAATCCTGGAAAATGCGCGCGCCGATTTCCTGGACCGCGCCATGATCGGCAACATCGACTGCGTAAGCGCGCGCCGCGTCCGGGCGTTTTTCGTTAATCTCATCCGCGGTTTTTTGCGCATTCGCTTCCGTGCGGCTGACCGACGCCACGCGCGCGCCTTCGTTGGCGAGACGTAGGGCGATGGCGTGCCCGATTCCCCGTCCCGCGCCGGT
>CAXSCV010000021.1:0-13283 GCA_964235895.1 uncultured Chthoniobacterales bacterium | reverse complement strand
CTCACTGAAGCGGGCCGACTCGTCAAAGGCAAGTGCGTCCGCGCCGCGCCGAAAGAGATGAGCATTAAGAATGATGCAAAAGGTGGACGCTCGTTTTATAAAGAGAGATGGATCGCGGCCTAACGGGAACAAACACATCACGCGCGAGGACTTCGTGCCGATGAAATGTCCTTCCTGCGACAGCTTGCTGGAAACGCCCGATGCGCGTTGCCCGAGCTGCAAGCTTTCCCTGCAACGACTCGACATGAAGTTCGGCCTCGTCCCGCGGCATTCGCGTTTTCTGACCGATCGCACCGGCCGCATTGCCATGAACGACATGGCGCAACTGCGCGCCGCTTTGCGCCTCTTCGAGAAAAAATTTCCGCAGATCTTGTTTTCGATTTTTATCGATGATTTGCCCGATGGCAGTTCCATCTCGGAGTTCGCTTTTTGGATGGCGAATCGAGCGCGGTTTAGTTCCTTGGAAAAAAAGGCCGGCGACAATTTCGATATTCTTCTCGTAGTCGATCTCGCCACGCGCTCGGCCGCTTTGACCACCGGCTACGGTCTGGAGCCATATGTGCAGGAAGAGGATCTGAACGAAATGCTGAACGCGCTCGTGCTTCCCTTGCGCGATGGCCGGCCGGCCGATGGAATTCGCGCGCTGCTCGATGCGCTCGTTCGCCGGCTGCGTGAAATTTCCAAGCGCGCCGGCAAACGAAAAGCCGCGGAGGTGAGAGCAAATGCGATCCGATAATCACTCGTTAGGCCGAGCGAATTTTTTGCTGCCGTGGCTCCTTTTGCTGCTCACGGTCGCGAGTTTGCTGGCCGCCTCGCCGCCGCCATTGCCGCCGCCGCAACCCGCCGGACCGCTTTTCAAAGAACGGCATTTCGGTCCTTTGCCGGCGCCGACGCAAGCGCCGACGAAACGTCTTGATGTCGAGGAAGACAAACCGATTCCGCCGGAATGGATCTACGGCGGCCTGGCTGTCGCGGCGGTCGTGGCCGCCCTCATTCTTTGGCGTTCCGCGCGTCTCTGGCGTTCCTCGAATATCTTCGATCAGCAGTATCGTTTTCCGGCGAATCATCAGCCGGCCTTGCGCTTCGGCGCGCATCGTTGCGGCGGAAATATGGCGACGTTGCGGCTCGACGGCGCTGATTCCCGCGCGCACGTCCGCGAGTTAAAAGCGGAAGACGCTTAGGAACGCCACTTCGACCGCGAGCGCTTCCTGGATGTTGCGTCCGAGCTGATCGCGCAATTCCTCAATTCGCCGGATTCGTTGCAGACAATCCGGCGTGTGCAACTTCGCCGCGATCGCGCGCGTTTCCGTAATCGCCTCGGGAATTTCCCCGCCGTCCAGGCCGCTGCTCGCGCGCAAGACATCGGTCCACCAGCGAAAAAGAATCTCCACCAACTGCGCGCGCCGTTGCACGTAAGTGCTTTCGGTCAGCGCCTTAAAATAATCTTCGCGCTCGTCCAGCCATGCGCCGTCGGTGGTATTTTTGTACCGCGCTTCCTCGGCTTTAAGCGCGGCCGCGTTCTCGGCCTGAATGGTTTCGCGCATCGCGCGCAACAGACCTTGGAAGCCTTGCGCGAGTTGATACGCGCCTTGCACACCGCTCGTCCCGGCATTCGCGCGCAAGAGCTCGATCAGCGCGCGCTCCTCGGCCGACGCTTCGACTTCGCGCGGCGGGGCCAGCGGCATCGGAATGCAGCGCGAAAGAATCGTGTCGGGCAACGCTTCCGGCAACGTGCTCAATAACAGAAGCAACGAGTCGTTAGGCGGTTCTTCCAGCGTTTTCAAAAAAGCGTTGGCCGCTTGCGGTTGCAAACGATCGGCATCGACTACGATGGCCACTTTGCGTCGGCCATTGGTCGCGCGCATTTGCAGGGCGTGCTCCAGATTTCGAATTTGCTCGATCACGATCCGCCGCGACTTCGAGCTCGGTTCCGCCACGAAAACATCGCTCGCGCCGGTCGCGAAAATATCTTCGGCGGAGGTGCCGTTAGCAAGATTCGCCACGCGCGAGGCGAGCGCTCGTTTGCCTGCGCCGACCGGCCCCGAAATGAGATAAGCATGCGCGAGCCGGCTTTGCTCGTGCGCACGGCTCAGATAGGAAAATGCGGCTTCCGGAAGAAACGCCATCTCAGATTTTCGCTTTTAGAATTTGCCAAATTTCCGCTTCGATCTCATCAACCGAACGGCTGCCATCGATTAATTGCACTCGCTCCGGCTCCGCTTTCGCGAGCGCGTGATAGGCCGCGCAAACGCGCTCATAAAAATCGAGTGGTTGCTGTTCCATCCGATCGACTTCACCGACCGGCCGGACGCGCCGGCGCATGCGCGCTTGTGCGGTCGCGAGATCGAGATCGAGCACGAAAGTGAGATCGGGCATGCATGCGCCGACGGCGAAACGGTTTAGTCGTCCGACGATTTCCGCATCCAGTTTTCGCGCGACGCCTTGATAAACGGTGGTGGAATCGAAGAAGCGATCGGAGATGACCATGCGGCCACTTTCCAACGCGGGCTGGATGATCTCGCGGACCAATTGGCTGCGGCTCGCTTCGAATAAAAGCAGCTCCGTTTCCGAATGCATGGCGAAGCCTTCGGGTGCGAATTGCAAAAGATCGCGAATCCTCTCGCCGATCGGAGTGCCGCCCGGTTCGCGCGTGAGCAAAAACGAATGCCCTTCGCGTTCGAGCCGCGCGGCCAGGCGTTGAACCTGCGTGGATTTTCCGCAGCCTTCCGATCCCTCGAACGTGATGAAAAGACCTCGGGACACGCGCGAAGTTTGAGACAACGGCGCGGCATTGTCGAATGCGCGCGAGCGGCGCTAGACTTTGCGCGCATGAAAAAATACTGGCTCGTGAAACAGGAACCGTCCGCCTATTCGTGGTCGGATTTTCTCGCGGACGGCCGGACCAGTTGGACCGGCGTGCGCAATTACACGGCGCGAAATAACCTGCGCGCGATGCAGGTGGGCGACGAAGTTTTGTATTATCACAGCGTGACCGACAAAGCGGTTTTTGGGATCGCCGAAGTCGCACGCGTCGCTTACGCCGACGCCACCGCGAAGGAAGGCGATTGGAGCGCGGTCGATCTCAGTGCAAAAAAAGCGCTGCCTCGCGCGGTGACTTTGGATGAGATCAAAGGCAACGCGCGATTAAAAGAGATGGCATTGTTGCGCTTGTCGCGGCTCTCGGTTCAGCCGGTGACGGCGGCAGAATTCTGCGAGATCATCCGCATGAGCAACGCGTGATGCGCCATTTTTCTTTGCGCTTGTGCGCGAACCCTCGCGCACGAAAACTCGCGACGTGACTGGGACCGCGGCTTCTTCGTTCCCAATTTTTGCCGCCGCCGCTTCGGACGAGCGTAAGGCCTTGGTCGTCTCAGTTCACGACGTCGCGCCGGCCACGCGCGCGCCCGCGGAACGAATCGTCGACGCGATGACGCGCCACGGCGTGCGCGTTTGCTCGCTCCTGGTCGTGCCGAATTATCATCATCGCGGCGAGTCGATGAACGACGACGGTTTCGTGCGCTGGTTGCGCGACCTGGAAAACGCCGGCCACGAAATCGTCATTCACGGTTACTATCACCAGCGGCCGCGCCGGTCGGATGAAACGCTGCGCGAAAAAATGATCACGCGCAGTTACACCAGCGACGAGGGGGAATTTTACGATCTCGCTTACGACGAGGCGCATGCGCGGATCACGCGCGCTCTCACGGAATTTCGCAAAGCGCATTTGCGGCCGCGCGGATTCATCGCGCCGGCCTGGCTTTTGAGCGAGGAAGCGGAGCGGGCCGCGGCCGACGCGGAAATGGAATACACCACGCGCCTAACGACACTGCGCGATCTGCGAACGGAGCAAACTTTCGCTTCGCGCTCGCTCGTTTACAGCGTGCGAAATTCCTGGCGGCGCGCGGCGAGTTTGGCCTGGAACGGCGCGGTATCTCGCGCGCTCGCGGCCGCGCCGTTGTTGCGTTTGAGTTTGCATCCGCCCGATCTCGAGCATGCGGAAATTTGGCGCCAGATTACGCGCTCGGTCGAGCGCTTCATTGAAACGCGTAGGCCCACGACTTACTGCGAATGGATCGGCGAACGCCGTTTGGAAAAACAAGATCACGAATCAAAAGCGCGATGAGCCGCTGCGATCTTCACGTTCACTCGCGCTACAGCGAGCGCTCGCAGGAGTGGCTTTTTCGCCGCTTTGATTTGCCGGACAGTTATTCCGATCCGAAGGAAATTTACGCGGAACTGCGCGCGAAAGGGATGGATTTCGTCACCATCACCGATCACGACACGATCGATGGCGGCCTGGAGATCGCTGGCCTAACGAACACTTTTTTGAGTGAACAGGTCACGACCTATTTCCCGCAGGATCCCTGCAAGATCGACCTGCTGGTTTGGGGAATCACGGAAGCGCAACACGCGGAGATCGCCCGTGTCCGCGAAAATATTTTCGATCTGCAAAAATATTTGCAGCAGGAAACGATCGCGCACGCGGTGGCGCATCCGCTTTATCGCATCAACGGCAAACTCGAAGCCACGCATCTCGAACGGCTCATTCTGCTCTTCAAAACTTTCGAAGGCATCAACGGTTTGCGCGATGCGCTGCTGAGCGAAATGGCGCAGGAAATTTTCGCCGCGCTCACGCCGGAGAAAATCGACGAACTGGCCAATCGCCACAATCTCGCGCCGACGCACGCGGAGCCGTGGCGCAAAATTCTCATCGGCGGGTCGGACGACCACGGCGGGATGTTTCTCGCCGCGGCATTTACGGAAACGCCGCGCGCAAAATCACCCGCGCAATTTCTCGCGCACGTGCGCGACGGTTCCTGTTCGGCGCGTGGTCATGGCGGAACGCCGCTGGCGCTTTCGCACGGATTTTACAACACGCTTTCCTGTTTCGTGCAGGACCGTTTTCACAAGCAACTCGGGCCGACCGCGCCGCTGGTGGAGACAATGTTCTCGCGCTTTATGGAAGGCCGCGCGCCGACGGAATTTACCCTGCGCGAGAAAGCGCAATTCGTCGCGCAAGGCGTGCTCTCCGGAAAGATTTTCGATTTGGCGAAACGCGGAAACGTTTCGCTTTGGAAAGAACTCTCCTCGCACTTCGCGCAACCGGAAGTAAAAGCGCGCCTGGCGGACGGAATGGACGGCGTGGCCGAACCGGAGCGTCGCACTTTCCTGATGGCGAATCTGGTTTGCGAACAGCTCGCGTTTCGTTTGTTCGAAAAATTCGTCAAGCAACTAAGCAGCGGCAACATCATTGAAAGCATTCAGGCGCTCAGCGGAATCGCGCCGATTCTCGTGATGTTGACGCCGTACATTTACGGCTTCCACAGCCAGGCGCCCTCGCGGAAATGGCTGCGCGGAATTTGCCAGGAACTCATGGGAACGGTCCCGCGCGTTTTGCAAAATCGAAAGCGCGCCTGGTTCACCGACACGCTGGAAGATGTGAATGGCGTCTCGACCACCATCCGCAAAATGGCCGCCGCGGCGGCGGCGGCGGGCGAGGAATTAGTCGTGGTCACTTCGCGTGGCGAGTTGAGCATCGACGATATTCCGATCAAAAATTTTCGGCCGATCGGCGAATTCGAATTGCCGGAATACGAATTGCAAAAACTCAGCTTCCCGCCGGTTCTGCAAATTCTCGATTACGTGCAGCGCGAGCAATTCACCGAAATCATCATCAGCACGCCGGGGCCGGTCGGCCTAACGGGTTTGCTCGCGGCCAAGATGTTGAACCTGCGGACGAGCGGAATTTATCACACCGACTTTCCCGAATACATTCGCATCCTGACCGAGGATCGCTTTCTGGAAAGCCTGGCCTGGACGTACATGCGCTGGCTTTACGGGCAGCAGGACACGGTTTTCGTGAACTCCGAGCAGTACCGCCGGAGCTGGATCGATCGCGGAATCGAAGAGGAAAAATTGCAGATTTTGCCACGCGGATTGGACACGGATCTTTTTCGCCCGGAACTCCGCGACGAGAAATTTTGGGATCGATTTGGAAAATCGGAACGCGCGGTCCGTTTGCTTTATGTCGGGCGCGTTTCGAAAGAAAAAGATCTCGATGTTTTGGCGAACGCTTATCGCCGATTGCGCGATGCCGGCGTGGCGATGCAATTGTTTGTCGTGGGCGACGGACCGTATGCGAAGACTCTCGGCGAAGTTTTGCCGGACGCGATTTTCACCGGTTATCTCGCGGGCCGGGATCTCGCGATCGCCTACGCCTCCGCGGATATTTTTGTTTTCCCAAGCACGACCGACACCTTCGGAAATGTCATTCTCGAAGCGCAGGCCTCGGGTTTGCCGGTGGTCGTTTCCGATCTCGGCGGCCCGAAGGAACTGGTGGAAAAAGGCGTGAACGGATTCGTCACGAAAGCGCACGACGCGAAAGATTTCGCGCGAGCGATCAAAACGCTCGCGACCGATGCCGAGTTGCGGGCGCGAATGAGCGCGGCCGCACGCGAGAGCGTGATCAATCGCAGTTGGCCGAATGCCTTCCAAAAATTCTGGGCGGCGACCGCGGGCTAAGCCGCACACGAAACAACGGTTACCTGTGAGCTGCCGAGGCATCATGCGCGAACGTCGCGCGATCTTTCAGTGGATTTGCCTGCTGCTCTTGCTCGCGAGCACAGCCGTTTACGGCGACGAACCGGTCCGGCAAACGCAAGAAGAATTGCGCAAACGCAATCTCTACTTCGGCGATGTCGATGGACAATATTCCGCGGAGCTGGCGAACGCACTGCGGCGTTACCAAAAGCGCAAAGGCTTTTCCGTGACCGGCACGATCAACCAGGAGACGGCCAGCTCGCTGAACGTGCAGCTGCCGGCGCTGGCGGAAGCGGCGCAGGAAGAGATCCCGAATATGCCGATTCTGCGGAGCGACATCGCGCGGCAATTGCCACGACACGAACGCGTCGCATTGGAAAGGGAAGCTGAAGAAAATCCCAGTCTTCCGCCTTCCCCGCCGCCGCCCGCGGAGGAACCGCCGGCTTCACAAAACATCGCGCCGGAGCGAATTCAAAAACTCGTGGAAGATTATTTGCGCGATGGCGAAACGGAGGACATCGCCGCGCAGACGCGTTACTTCGCTTATCCCGTCGATTACTTCGATCATGGAATGAAAGGCGCAGATTTTGTCGAACACGACGTGCGCAATTACGTGAAGCGTTGGCCGGATCGAAAATATTTTCTAGCGAAACCGATCAGCTTCCGCGCCTCGGACAAAGAGGGCGAAACGATCGTCGAATTCCGCATCGCCTACGATTTGCATCGCCCGAAATATTCGGCCAAAGGCCAGACGAATAACGTCTGGACGATCCGGCCGGAAGGCGATCAGTTGAAAATTATTTCGGTGCACGAACAAAGAATTCGGCCCGCTTCCCCCACGGCTGCCGAATAAGCGATTGCACGGAATCGTCTGAAGCGTTCGCGCCTCGGCCTGTCGCGCGGTGTTTGCCATGAAGGAACAATGAAAGTCCAAACCAAGATCACGCTTCTGCTCGTCGTGGTCGTGGCCACTTTTCTCGGCGGACTGGCGACGTTTAATGCCTACGATCATCTGAAGTTCCGCCACATCGCAGACGCGCGTTTTGCGGAACGAAATCGCTCGTTCGAAGAGTTTATCAGTTACCAGGGCCAGCCGCTGAACACGCTGACCGAGGACCTGACTTGTTGGGATCAAATGGTGGCGGCGCTCCGTGCGAATGACGCGCAATGGTTCGTCGAAAACGTCGATAGCGCGCTCGATAGTTTTCGCGCGAACGCGGTTTGGATTTATCGGCCGGACGGCGGCGCGGTTCATCGCGTGAGCAATCTGAACGCGGACGGTTTCATCGATTTTCCCGTGCCGGCGAACGTCTTTCCGAAAATTTTTGCGACAAAACCGCGCACACATTTCTTCGTGAAAGTGCCGCAGGGAATCATGGAGGTCCGCGGCGGCACGGTCCATCCTTCGAAGGACGCGGCCCGCAAAACTGCGCCGGCCGGATTCTTTTTCGCAGGCAAGTTGTGGAATAAACCGGCGCTGGACGAGATGTCGATGTTCACCGGCAATCACGTCAGTCTCGTTTTTCCAATCTCGCGCGCCGGCGAAAATTATAACGACGAACAGCATGGCGAGATGGCCTTCTCCCGCTCGCTCAGTACCTGGGATGGCCAGCCGCTCGCGCAACTGGTCGTGCGTAACGAATCGCCCGAAGTGCGGGAGCTCAATCGCGCGAGCGAGCGTCTGCGTCTTTCGCTCATTCTCTTCGCGCTCGTGCTTTTTTTGTTGCTCACCTTTTCCCTTTTCCGCTGGGTGCGCCGGCCGCTGCGTTTGACGATGGAGAGTTTGAAGCGCGGTGATCCGCGGCCGATCGAGCCGATGTCCCGCGACAACTCGGAGTTCGGCGAATTGGCGCGCACGATCCAAAAATTCTACGAGCAGCGCGATAATCTTTTCCGTGAAATGGAAGAGCGCCGCGCGACCGAAGAGGCGTTGCGCATCAGCGAAGAAGAGTTGCGCCATTCGCAAAAAATGGAAGCGGTCGGCCGGCTGGCCGGCGGCATCGCGCATGATTTTAATAATCTGCTGACCGCGATCATTGGTTATGCGGAGCTGATCAACGGCCGCGCCAGCGCCGATGGACTCGTTAGGCAACAAGCCGAGTTGATCCGCAAAGCCGGCGAACAAGCGGCTACGCTCACGCGGCAACTTCTCGCTTTCAGTCGCAAGCAACTCCTGCAACCGCGCGTGATCGATTTGAACAATCTCGTCGTCGACATGGAGCAATTACTCCGGCGCGTCATCGGCGAACGCTTCGAATTGGAGACGCGCCCGGAGGCGAAGATCGGCCGCGTCATGGCCGATCCGAGCCAGATCGAGCAAGTGATTTTGAACTTGGGCGTGAACGCGCGCGACGCCATGCCGACCGGCGGGCGGTTGTCGATTCGCACCGCAAATGTGCATCTCGATCGGATCACGGCGCCGCAGATTTCGTCGTCGTTGCAGGAAGGCGACTACGTGGAGCTGTCGGTCGCCGACACCGGCGCGGGCATGAGTGACAACACGAAGTCGCGCATCTTCGAACCGTTCTTCACCACGAAAGGGCCGGGCAAGGGAACCGGTCTCGGACTCGCCACGGTTTACGGAATCGTGCGGCAAACGGGCGGCGGCATTTGCGTTGAAAGCGAATTAGCAAAAGGCAGCACCTTTCGCATTTATTTTCCGCTCGAACGCGCCGCCGCCGACGACACGAAATCCGCACCCGCGCCGGTGGAAAAAACGGAGAACTTCGAGACCGTGCTCCTGGTCGAAGATGAGGAAATTGTGCGCGAGCTGGTCTGCGAAGTCCTGGTCGAGGAAGGTTATAATGTGATGTGTGCGGCGGATGGCCGCGAGGCGCTCAAGATGGCCACCGATTTCGATGCGCCGATTCATCTGCTCGTGACCGACGTGATCATGCCGCACATGAACGGTCCGGAATTGGCGGCGAATCTTTCCGCGGCGCGGCCGGGGCTGAAGATTCTCTACATCACCGGTTATTCGGATAACGACATCGGCGATCATGGCGTGCTTGATCCGCGCATCGAACTCTTGCAAAAACCTTTTACGCCACAGGTGTTGGCGCGGAAGATTCGAGATGTCATTCAGGATTCACGGCAAGCGCAGGTGGCTTCGACTTGAGCGCGCGTCCTTTTGGGCGCTTTCATTTTGTTTGGTTTTTGGGTGGTCGGCGACGAGTTGCAAGCGCACGAATGTGGCCGCGCGAAACTCGTTGAGCGCGCCAAATGAAAACAAAGGGCAGGCCGAAGAAGTGAATGCGGCTTGGTATAAGGTGCCGGCTGCTTCGCTTGCGAGACGCCGCGCCTCGGCCGAGGAGTTGACCGCCGCTCACGATCAACTTCCGATCGGAACGCTGATTCGTGTGACGCATCTCGGGAACGGCAAATCGGTCGATGTGCGAATCACCGATCGCGGCATCGACGATCCGAAGGTGAAACTCGATCTCTGCAAGGAAGCCGCGGAACGACTCGAGATGGTGAGCGAAGGAATCGCGCGCGTGCGGATTGAAATTCTTTCGGAGCCGTCGCCATCGCCTTCAACTTCACCGACGGCGTAATCGCAAGCGCGGTTCTACTTCGAGAAGAGCGCGTAGAGCGGGCCGCTCGGATTTAGCAATTCATGCTTGTGCATGGAGACGGCGAGCGTGACCTGAAAAATCCAGAGCGCGAAAATTGAAATGCCCGCGATCGCGGCAAAGCGCGGCGTGAATTGCACCGAAGGAAAACGGAAGAGACGGCGACGGAGAAATATTTCCGCAGTAAAGTTGCCGGCCAAAATCAGAGCGAGCGCGACAACGACAAAGGCGAGCCAATTGAAATACAAAGCGCGCGCGAATTGGCCGTTCAAGAGATGATGCAAGGCGCGCGTGATCCCGCAAAAAATGCATGGCAAGCCAGTCACCGCGCCGCAAGAAGTGCGCAGCGGAAGCCACGAGAGCGTAACCGGGTCGATCGCCCGCAAGGCAAGCGCGGCCATGCCCATCGCGGTCACGGCGGCCAAACGAAGCCAAAGCTGGCGGGGCGAAAGATGATTCATGATTGCATCGGTGGCGGATCGATCGGCGGCGCAACCGTTACGACAGGCGTGGGCGGCGCGATCGGAAGGATGTTCGCCCAGGCATCGTAGTCGGGCCCAAATTGCCGGATAAACAGGAGCGTGTAGCCGGTCAGGAAAACATAAGCCGGCAGAAGAATAACGGTGCCGACATAAGGAATCGCGGTCAGGCAGCAGGTGAGACAGGCGATCAGGCAGGAGATCATTCCAAAGGCCAAGCCGAGCACGACGATGAATAACAAATAGAGAATGATCGGGCCCGGATGTTCCGTGATTAAGCCCAACACTGCGGTGAAGGCTTCGAGCGCACCGCACCGACGCCGATACATCACCGGCACCATAAATCCAACGATCAGCATCAGCGAAACTGCGGTGAGGATCGCGACGAAGGCCAGGAGCGTGATGCCGAAAACCAAACCGATCCCTTCCGGTGCATTTCCTCGCAGCGCGTAGGGCAGCAAAAGTGGCAAAGCCGCGATGCCCATCAGGCAAAGAACAAGGACGCCGCTGACCAGTAGAAAGAGAAAAAGGCTATTCGCCTGGCGATTGAATTCGTGCCACGGCTCGACGATGGCGCCGCGATTGCGAACGATGCAGTCGGTGAAGATAAATTTCCCGCGCGCCCCGATCCACCAGAGCACGACCAGGATGATAAAACCGATCACCAAGCCGAAGCCCACCAGCGGGATAACCCAGCCCGGCATGCCGCTGGTTGAGCCGAAGGCGTCATGCGTTACCGAACGGAAGTTCCACTCCGGGCGACCAAATTTCGGATTATAATTAAAGCGGCCGCCCCCGCCGCCGAGGTGAGAAAGAAAGGCGGCGAACCCGATCACCAGCCACTTCGCAAAATCGAAAGGCTGAAAAAGAATGCGCTTGGTTAATTCCAAGGCCGCGCTGCACGGCGCGAAAATTTCTATCCGGCGATCTGCCCCTGTATCCATGCCGCGATCTCAACCCAGCGGCCAATTTATTTCAAGCTTTGCGAAGCCTTCCGGTTCTAAATTCCGTATATAAATATTGGGGAAGGCTCTTGCTTTTCACGCGCCATCAATACACTCCCACGTTTTTCCATAGATCACATATCATCACCGTCTAGGCTTTCATCATGCACCTAATTACCCTTTCCTCGAAACGCTTTCAGCTAATCTCTTGCCTCGCCTTGGCCGCGTTCCTTTTCTCCGCGCTGCCTGCGCGAGCCGGCCTAACCTTGGAAGCGCTTCGCCGTGATGGCTATGGCGTAGTTAACATTAGGCAGCCTCGAGCCCGGCCTAACGACCTCATCGTTGAGGGGACAGTCAACGGACGCAAAGTTTCCCTCGATCTGGATACCGGCTTTGGCGATGCCGGCGTGAGCCTCGACGTCTCTTTCACTGGTACTCTCGGGCTGCAGACGACGGAAATGAAAGAGCGCGGCGTTACCGCCACCGGCAAGGAAATCGTCGTCAGGCAGGCCACAGCTAACACCGTGACTTTAGGCAATGTCGTGATCAAAGGTGTGCCGGTTCGCTTCGGCGTCTTCAAGGGTATTCGGGGTGACGATCAGCGTCGAGAGGTCGGCGCCGATGGCTTTCTCGGCTCCGGTTTTCTCCGTACCTGCTCCGCGATTATCGATCTGCATAATCTTAAGCTTTATCTCCGTCCTCCCGGAACTGGCCGCCGCGCCATGCTTGGGCCGGCTTTGACAGCGGCTGGGCTCGCCGAGGCCTCGTTCGCTCAAAGCGGCACGAGCAACTGTTTCGTGAACGTAGAGATCAACGGTGTCCCCGCAAAGATGATCATCGATACAGGTGCCACTCTTAGCACGGTAGACAATCAGTTCGCCTCGCAGATGAAAGCGAGAGCCTATCGTTCAAATCTGGCTTTCGTCGACGCCGCCGGGGTCACCGATCTGGCGGATCGCGTCTCGTTAGGTAGTTTCAAAATCGACGGCATCAAAGCCAACGTGCCCGATCTGCTCTTGAGCCAGGTCAATACTTACCGAACTTCTGGAGGCAAAGTCGTCGGCCTCCTCGGCATGGATATCCTCGGACAAAACTGGAGCATTATCGACTTCGGCCAGCAGAAGCTCTACTTCGCGCCGTCCCGCTAAGTCGCGCGCCGTGCCAGCTATCAGGACACGCCGGTTCCGAAATAGCGATCGCCGGCGTCTCCTAGCCCGGGGACGATGTAGCCCACCGCGTTCAGCTCCGGGTCGAGCGCTGCGGCCACGACCGGCACTTCCGGATGCTGTCGGTATAGTTGCGCCACGCCGGCCGGGCAGGCGACCAGACAGACGAATTGGATCGTGCGCGCGCCCGCCCGTTTCAAAATCGAGATAGCTTCGCATGCGCTTTGCCCGGTCGCCAGCATCGGGTCAACCAGGATAACCTGCGCGTCGGAGATATTTTCAGGTAACCTGCTGTAGTAAGTCACCGGTCGTAACGTCATCTCATCCCGGTATAACCCTAGATGACCGACTTGCGCGCCGGGAAGTAAGTGTAGCATCCCATCGACCATGCCGAGCCCGGCGCGAAGAATCGGCACCAATACCACCGGCCGCGCCAGAACGGATCCCTCACAAGTCTTTAAGGGTGTGGTAATCTCCACCGCGTTCGTCGGCCAAGAACGCGACGCCTCCGCTAACAGGAGGATTGAAATCTCCTGGAGCGCGCGGCGAAACTCTTCCGTCCCGGTCGCGCTGGCTCGAAGG
>CAXSCV010000020.1:0-53391 GCA_964235895.1 uncultured Chthoniobacterales bacterium | reverse complement strand
GCGGAGATTAACGCCGAAGCGTCCATCGCACAATGGACGCTCCGCGGATTTTCGTGCAAGACTAACGAGCAATGGCAAAAGCTCTTCGCGTCCTGGTCATGGCCGACACGCACGATCATCTCCCGCCGAAACTCGACCAGTTGGCCGCAGGTGTGGATGAAATCTGGCATCTCGGCGATGTCTGCGCGCCGAGTTTGCTGGAGACGATCCGCCAGCTTGGCGCGCCATTATCACTCGTTAGGGGAAATTGCGACAGCGAGATGGATTGGCCATTGCAACTGGACCTGGAGCGCAACGGCCTTCGTTTTCGTTTGCTTCACATTCCGCCAAATCGCCCCCCGCCAGACATCGACGTTGTCCTGCATGGACACACCCATGTTCCGCGAAACGAGCGAATCGGCAGCGTGCGCTTTCTCAATCCCGGCTGCGTCACGCGCCCAAATCGCGGCGCGCCGGCCAGCGTCGCTTATCTGGACATTACCGGCGCGCGCGAGATTGAGTGGACATTAAAAGGCGTTCGTTAGGCAATCTCATCCAGTCGTTAGGCAAATGAGCACGCGCACTTTACGCGTCGCGAATCAGAGCGCGAGCGGCTGTGGTTCCGGTGCTTTCGCAGCGACCTCCACTGGCGAACTTGTGACGCCATTGCCCGCAGGCATGCGCGGCACCACTACGGAATGCGAGGCGAATTGCCAGCCGGAAAAAGCGACGCTCACGATAACGACCGCGTAGAGCACGCCTTCAAAAAGAGAGCGGCCTTTTTCTTCGGAGCCGATGAGGAGTGAATAGGTTGTCTTGGTATTTTTCATTTCGGTATTGGTTTCTGCGCCCCCTTATTGCAGAGGCCGTGCCAGCATTTCAAAGAAGTTGTAAGTGCCTGATAATCCAATACTTACCGACGCGAATAAGCATCTGCTGGCTGGCCGGTGCGTATCGACGCTGGGATCAGCGTGTTCCGCTTCTGGGACAATTCGCGAAGGGACTAACAAAGAAGGTTAGCGACACCTCAAAATAGAAAAGGCGACGGCCCGAAGACCGTCGCCCTTTAGTAAATCTAAGCTTGCCTAACGAGCAGTAAACTATTCCTTGGCCTCGGTCTTTTCCGCCGAAGGTTCTTTCTTGGGCTTGCGTGCGGGCTTGGTTTCCGCCGGCTCAACCGGGCTCTTGGCCGCCTTCACTTTCTTGCCCTTCTCTTCTGTCGCAGCCTCTTCCACAACCACTGGAGCATCAACCCATTCGATGAATGCAACCGGCGCGGAATCGCTTTTTCGCGCGCCGAGTTTAACGATGCGGGTGTAACCGCCTTTGCGATCAGCCGCGCGCGGCGCGATGTCGTCGAACAATTTTTTGACCGCATCCTTCTGTCGCAAAACCGCCAGCGCGGTCCGGCGCGCATGCAGCGAGCCTTTCTTGCCCAGCGTAACCATCTTCTCGGCCAATGGCCGCACGGCTTTCGCTTTGGCCAGGGTGGTTTTAATCCGCTGATGCTCGATCAGGCTGCAAACCTGATTGGCCAGCAGCGCTTTTCGGTGCGCGGCGGTGCGGCCCAGCTTCACCGTTTTATTTTGATGTCTCATGATCGATCCTTGGAAAAAATAGTTTGCCTAACGAGCAATTAAGCTTCTTCGCCGTTGGCCGAGCCGTTCATGCTCGCGCCGTCGCCGCTTGCGGGAATATCGACCAAACCTGGATCGAATTTCATCCCGAGCCCGAGCTGCAACTGCTGCAGTTTGTCTTTGATTTCGTTGAGCGATTTCTTGCCGAAGTTGCGATACTTCAACATCTCCGCTTCCGATTTCTGCGCCAGCTGGCCGACCGTGGTGATGTTGGCGTTGTTTAAACAATTGGCCGCGCGCACGCTGAGTTCGATCTCGTTCACGCTCATATTCAGAAGCTTCTTCAGCTTCATGTTTTCCTCGGAAACACCGGCGGGCGTTTCGTCGAACTCGATCACGTCTTCGTTGAAATTCACGAAAACATCGAGGTGATGCCGGAGAATCGCCGAGGCCTGCAGCATGGCGTCGTCCGGTGTTAACCGGCCGTCGGTCCAGACTTCGATGACCAGCTTGTCGTAATCGGTCCGCTGACCTACGCGCGTATTTTCGACCGCGTATTTCACCCGCGTAACGGGCGAGAAAATGGAATCGATCGGGATCAAACCGATCGGCTGATCGGCGCGTTTGTTTTCATCGCCGGTGGCGAAACCGCGACCGACGCGCACTTCGAGTTCCGCATCGAACTTATGTTTTTTGTCGAGCGTGCAGATGATTTGATCAGGGTTAAGAACTTCAAAACCCTGGACCATTTGAATATCGCCGGCGGTCACTTCGCCTTCCTTATTGACCGTCAGGCTGAGCTTGCGCGGCTCGTGCTCCGCGGCTTTGAATTTCACGCGCTTCAAGTTGAGCACGATATCGGTCACGTCTTCGACCACGCCCGGAAGGGTGGCGAACTCATGCTGCGCGCCGGTGATTTTCACCGCGGTAATGGCAGCGCCTTCGAGCGACGAGAGCAAGACGCGGCGGAGCGAATTTCCGACCGTGTGACCGTATCCGGCCTCGAAGGGCTCGGCGGTAAACTTGGCGTAGGTTTCAGTGGCCGAGCTGTCCTCTTTGGTGAGGGTCTTCGGCATTTCAAAACGACCGTAACGAACTGGCATAACTTGAATGCGGATTTCGCAATGCGGATCGCGGAACGGGTCCGGCCGCGGATAACTACTCTCCGGGATCTCCTTCTCAGCGCCGGGTTACCCCTGGCGAGTACGGTTTCCATCAAGCGACGGAACCCCAGGGACCAACGGCGCAACGTGTAAAAACTCGCTGCGGGACGGGGAATGAACACCAGCCGCTCGGTTTTGCAAGCCGGAGGTGTTATTCCTCAACCACCGAATTCGGCAGCTCGTTCCGATCGTCGGCGCGGCGGGGAAAATGTTGCGCGAGCAATTGCCCGGCGTTCTCGATCCCATCGATCAACGCGACCGTGAAATTTTCTTTTCGAAAATGTTCGGCCATCGCCGCGACCAGACGCTGCCAAAATTCCGCGCCGCATTTTTGATGAACGCCTTCATCGCCGATCACGGCAAATTTCTGCGCACGCGGCGCGACAAAAATCAAAATGGCATTGCGTTCCGTCGTCTTGTGCATGCCGAGTTGATGAAATTTTTTCTCCGCTAACGGCAAAGCCTCACCGGCCACCGCGCCGCGCTGGATGAAAACGCGAATCTCGCCGGACGTTTTCGTCTCGGCCGCCGCGATGGCCGCGACGATCCGCTCATGGTCGAGCCGGGCGAGAAATTCTTTCGAGCGCATGTTGCTACCAACTCGAGCCCGCGCCGCCGCCACCGAAACTTCCGCCGCCCCCGCTGAAGCCGCCACCGCCGCCGCCCGATCCGCCAGAACCAAAAGACCATCCTCCGCCTCCGCCACTCCATCCGCCGATAAACGGTCCGCGCGTAGACGTATAACCCCAGCCGCGACGCGCACCGCGGATGAACCAAATGAGGATGATGAGGAAAATGATGAAGCCGATGACCGAGAATCCCGCGGGCGTGTTCTCGCTCGATTCAGCGACCGTCTTGCCGGTGCCTTTGTATTCACCACGAATCGCTTTGAAGATGGAATCGATTCCGATAGCCAATCCGCCTTCGTAATCTTGCGCGCGGAATTTTGGTTTAATCCGTCGCTCCGTAATGTCGAAAGCAGTCGCGTCCGGGAGCGCGCCTTCCAAGCCGTAGCCGACCTGGATAAACATTTTGCGATCGGCGATGAAAACGAAAAGGACCGCACCATTGCGCTGTTCCTTTTGGCCAACTTGCCAGCTCTGGGCGATTCGTTGGGTGTAATCGGCCACGTCGGAATCCGTTTCCATCTTTGGAAAAACGGCCACGAGAACTTGATCGGAAGTGTCGCGCTCGAATTGCTTGAGTTGCTCGTCAAAACGCTGCGCCGCCGCGGTGGAAACCACGTGCGCGTAGTCGTTAAAATAACCAGCGGGTTTCGGCGGGATGACTTCCGCGGCCGGAGCGGAAACGCTCGTTAGACTAACGAGTAATCCAACGATTAAAAAGCCTGTCGTCCTGAGGATGGGGAAGCGCGCCGAAGGATCCCGCACAGGGTGATGGCGCATGATCATTGGATCGATTTTTTCAACCTCCGTGGCGAGATCCTTCGCCGTCTGCGCGGCTCAGGATGACAGCGTTGGGCGATGGTGCGTCGATTGCTTAGTGCGATGCTGCAATCATGCTACGGAGTTGCCGCAGCGGCCGGCACAGGTGTGGTCCGGGGCGCGACTGCGGAGGGCGCGCCGGGAGGATTGCCGAAATTAAAATTCACATTGGGCGCTTTCTCCGCGCCGGGCTGCGCATTGAAGAACGGCCGCTCTTTGAAACCGAACATCTTGTTCAGCATGTTCGTCGGGAAACGCTGCAAGGCTGTGTTGTAATCCTGCACCGCGGCGTTGAAATTATTTCGCTCGACCGAGATCCGGTTCTCCGTGCCTTCGAGTTGCGCCTGCAAATTCTGGAAGCCTTCAGTCGCGCGCAGTTGCGGATAATTTTCGCTGACCACGAGGAGCCGCGAGAGCGCATTGCTCAATTGCCCTTGCGCCTGTTGGAATTGCTCGAGCTGCGCCGCATCGGTCGGCGCCTTGTTCGGATCGAGCTTCACCTGGCCGACGCTGGCGCGCGCGTTCGTCACTTCGGTCAGGGTCGATTTCTCGAAATTGGCCGCGCCTTGCACGGTGTTGACCAGGTTGGGAATCAAATCCGCGCGGCGCTGGTAAACCGACTGCACATCGGCCCATTTTTTGTTCACGTTTTGTTCGAGCGTGACCAGGCGATTGTAACTGCCGCAACCGGTGAGCCCGTGAAGCGCGACAAGAACAACCAGCCAGCGTCCGGCAATGGAGGCGAGATTTCTCATGAGTGGAAGATGGTTCGTCTATCGTCGGGCCAAGTCAATCCGCGGAATGGTCAGCGCGCTTCCCGCGATTCTTCCGCGCGCTGCCGTCGTGTCAGCCTGAGCCCGCAGAGGGCGAAGGATCTTGCACAGGATGAGAACGCGGGCGCGGCTCGACGCATTGTTCGCCTAACGAGTGGTCGCTCCGAAGGAGACGATAAAAAGCCCACGTAACGCTCTCCTCACTTGACGATTCCGCTCGTGGCGCGGTCGGAATTCAAAGCTAAGATGAGCGGCGCCGACGCAGAACACGCGGCCACTTCCCAACATGCAACGTCCAGTCGCCATCTCCTACGCGGTCTTCGCGGCGCTTTTGCTTTTGGTCGTCGCGCTCGGGCTCGGCACCCCTTTTATCGCTGTGCTCTTTTGTTATCTGGCGCTGCGCAAACTCACTTTCGGCGGCCGAAAATGGCTCGCGCTCACCCTCTTCCTCATTCTCGTCGCCGGCGTTTTTTGTGGGTTCGTCGTTTTCTTTAAACGCGGCCTGGTCGTCTTCCCCGAGATCGCTGAAACCGCCATTCCGCGCGTCGTGAAATACGCCCAGGATCACGGGATCGAGCCGCCCTTTACCGACATGGAAAGCTTGCGCGCGCTGGCCATGGACAGCCTGAGCGACGCCTTCGGCCAGCTCAGCAAATACGTCCGCGTCGCGACCAAAGAGTTTGTTTTTCTTCTCATCGGCGTCGTCGTCGCGGTCGGTATTTTTTTGAATCCGGATTTCGAATCCAAACGACACCGGCGCGCCGGCCGGCTCGACATGTATTCCTATTACACCGGGCAGATCAAAGAACGGTTCGCCTCGTTTTACGCCAGCTTCGAGACCGTCATGGGCGCGCAGATTATCATCTCCGCCATCAACACCGCGGCCACCTCCGCCTTCCTTCTCGTCTCCGGCCTGCGTTACGCCACGCTCGTGATCATTCTCACGTTCGTCTGCGGGCTCCTGCCGATCGTCGGCAACATTGTCAGCAACACCATCATCGTCTGCATCGCCTTCACCGTTTCGCCGAAGCTGGCCGCTTGGGCGCTCGTCTTCCTCATCCTCGTTCACAAAAGCGAATACTTCTTGAACAGCCAGATCATCGGCGGCCGCATTCATCATCCGATGTGGTTAACGTTGCTCGCGCTGATTATTGGCGAGCAACTCCTGGGAATTCCGGGCATGATCCTCGCGCCGGTCGTCCTGAGTTTCATCAAGATCGAGATGAAAAAAGTTCCGATGATCGATGCGGATTTCTCGCCCGCCAGTACTGGCGCGCGTTCCGCGCGTGCGACGCCGCAAATTACGACTCGTTAGGCGCGGCTATCTCCGCCGGCGCGTTTTCCACCGCCGGCGTTTCGCTCGGTTTCGGCGCGGCCGTCGGCAGGTAACGCTTGCGCAATTCCTCCGCGTTCGGCAATTCGTCGAGATTCCGCAAACCGAAATGCTCCAGGAAAAATTGCGTCGTTTCGTAAAGCAACGGACGTCCCGGCACTTCCGCGCGACCGCCGATTTTTACCAGCCCGCGCTCCATTAAATTCTGCAAAACGCCGTCCACCGCCACGCCGCGCACGACCTCGACATCCGCGCGCGTGATCGGCTGGCGATAAGCAATAATCGCAAGCGTTTCCAGCGACGGCGGAGTCAGGCGCGCGACTTTCGGCGCCGGAAAAAGTTGCTGGACCCAGCGTCCGTAAGCCGGCTCGCTCGCGAGTTGCCAGCCATCCGCTTTTTCGACCAGCTGAAAGGCGCGCTGCTGCTCGATGTATTCGATCTTCAACGTTTCCAGCGCAGCCGCGATTTCCGCTTCGCTGCATTTGGCAAACTCGTTGGGCAACAATTCATCCGCTTCACCCGCGCCCTGCAACGCGGCTAGCAGCTCGCGCGTCGTCAGCGGTTTTTGCGTGCTGAAAAGCAACGCTTCAAGAACTCGATCTAAATTCATGAGAGAGAACTAATTTGAAACTCCGATTGCGCTCTGGATCGCCTCCGCGATCCGATTCGCCTGGCGATCGATTTGCTCGCGCTCGCGCCCTTCGATGAGCAATCGAATCTTCGGTTCCGTCCCGGAATAACGCAGCAAAACGCGCCCGCGACCATTCAGTTCCGCCTCCGCTTCGCCGACTAATTTCATCACCGCCGGCATTTCTTCCAGCGGCGGTTTTTCTTTCACGCGCAGGTTGCGTTGCGCTTGCGGATACTTCGTTAGGCAACGTTTCAACTCGCTGAGCGGTTTGCCGGTCGCACGCATGATCCGCAGAATTTGCAGCGCGCTGACTATGCCGTCGCCCGTCGTACTGAAGTCGCGAAAAATCATGTGCCCGCTTTGCTCGCCACCGAGATTCAAATCGCGCCGGACCATTTCCTCGATCACATAACGATCGCCCACTTTCGCGCGAAAAACTTTCCCGCCCGCGGCCGCGAGCGCTTCGTCCAAACCGAAGTTGCTCATGATCGTGGCCACGAGCGTCTTCTCGCGCAATCGGCCCGCGCCTAACAAGTCGATCGCGGCGATCGCAAGAATTTCGTCACCGTCCACGATCTCGCCGTTCTCGTCGGAAAGGAGCACGCGATCGGCGTCGCCATCGTTGGTGATTCCGACATGCGCGCCGGTCTGCCTAACGAGTCGTTGAATCTCTTCCGGATAAGTGCTGCCGCATTTTTCGTTGATGTTGGTGCCGTTCGGCTCGTTGTGTTCGACGATGATTTCCGCGCCGAGCTCGCGCAAAATACAAGGCGTCGATTTGTAACCGGCGCCGTTCGCGACATCGACCGCGATGCGCATTTTCTCGAGCGACAGGCCGCGCGGAAAACTTGCCTTGGCGAACTCGACGTAGCGACCAAGCGCGTCGTCGATGCGCGTGGCGCGACCGATTTTTCCCGCGGTCGGACGCACCGAATCAATCTCGCCGGTAAAGACCAACTGCTCGATTTGTTGCTCGACCTGATCGTCCAATTTGTAGCCGTCGTGCCGGAAGAATTTGATGCCGTTGTCCTCGTAGGAATTGTGCGAAGCGGAGAGCACAATGCCGGCATCGGCGCGCAACGAACGCGTGATGTAAGCAACGCCCGGCGTGGGCAACGGACCGATCACGAGCACGTCCACGCCTAACGAAGTGATGCCGGCGACGAGCGCATTTTCCAGCATGTAACCGGAGAGGCGCGTGTCTTTGCCGAGGACAATTTTCGGACGCGCGCCCGAGGGATGTTCGGGCGGATTGAGCTGCGTAAAAACATGCGCGGCCGCGCGACCCAGCTTCAGCGCGGTCTCGGCCGTGACCGGCTCGACATTCGCGACCCCGCGCACGCCATCGGTGCCGAAAAGTTTGTTAGGCTGAGCCACGCGTTGATTGAAACGTTCGTCGCCGGATTCGTAAACGGGAAATGTGCGCGCCGATTTTCCTTCGCGACGCGCGAGGATTTACGGCGCGGGCAAATGCTGCCGATCGTGGTCGGCAAAGAAAACGCATTCGTTTTCGAGACCGAGAAGCGTGGCCCATTTCAGCGGGAATTTCTGGATGTCGACGCTGCGCAAAATGACCGCGGCCCAGTCGCGATATTCACCTTTTAAGATGTCGCCGAGCGTGTCCTGGCTGCCGCTGATCGGCGTTAGATAAAGTCCATTCACGGGCGCGCCGAAAATTCCGTAATCATGGAACTCGGTGAAAATCTTGACGGTTTCCGGCAGCCAAACCGAACGACGATCGGCATACCACGCGATCGCCCACGGCATGTCCGACGCGATGATTTCCTGCGGCTGCATCCAGGTGTTGATGACCGAGATATACGGCGGGATATACGGCGGCCAGCGGACTCCTAACTTCGTCGAAGGAAGCGCGACCGTAAAAATCATCGGGATGGAGCAGATGACGAAAAGCAGCGTGATGAATCCGATGCGCGCGAGGCGAAAATCGATCTCGAGCCGATTCCATTGCACGAGCAAATAGGCGAGGCCGAAGCAGGTCATGATCGGGATGAACAAGAGATGCAATTGGTTCGCGATCATGCCCTGTTCTTCGTTCATGCCGTAGACGGTCATCCCGAGAACAGCGCCAAGCCACATCACCAAAATAAGCCAGCGAATCGCGGCCGTCTCCGGGCGTTTGAAGACATGCATGAGGCTGACGAAGAACATGCAGGCGACTGCGCTCCAGCCGAGATATTCGAAAATTCGGTCGAGCTGATTTTGAATATTCGTTGCGATCTTGCTCCGAAAATGTCCCGGGCCGACGTTTTCCAAATCAAGATCCACGCGACGCATGTGACCGGCTTCGCTGTGATTGATTCCCTCGAGCACGGAATAAATCGCCACGCCGCCGGGATTTCCGGTGACGATGAAATTCCGGACCAGCCACGGCGCATAGAGAATCAGAAAAGTGCTAAGCACGATGACCGCAGCCGCGCCGCGCGGACGGAAAAAGAACAAACAAAAAATGAAAGCGCCGGCGAACATCCAGATGGTCAGCGCATGCGAAAGTGCGAGCAGGCCGAAGCCGAACCCGGTCGCGGCCAGCCACAAACCGACGCGGCCGCCAGCGTATTGTGCCTGCACCGCGCGAACCAGCACGTAGACGGTGGCGTTGAACAAAAACATCAGGAGCATCTGCGGCAAACCGGAGAGCGAGTATTGCCAGATGGTGTCGCAAAGCAGAACGAGCGCGCAACCGAGCAGCGCCAGGCGCGCGTCGAAGAGACGGCGCGCGATGAAAAATAATATGACGACGGAGGCGAGAAAAAAGAGAATGGCCGCGAACGCAATCACTTTATCGCCCGGATAAATGACGTCGCGCGGCGTCATGAGCCAATGCGATTTGATCGGCAAAAGCGCGATCGCATCGACCAACGGCGGGAGCGGCGCGTTGTAGGTATCGGACCAGATTTTGTCGGCGACATTTTTCCCGTGGGATTGCAATTGCCCGACCGCGCGCGGCCGAATGAAGTTCGTCCTCCAACCGTGACCGGCCGCGATGTTGCGCCCGATTTGCGCTTGATCCATCGCCTGTGAAGTCGCAAGCCCGCGGAACTCGTGCATGAAATAAAAGAGCGCGAGACCGATGATCACGAGCAGCGCGAGAACGCGCCGGACCCAAACCGCCGTGCCGCCTTCCTCGAGGGCGTGCACCGTTCTTTGAATGAACTCAGCGGGACCGGGCATGAGAAAAACAGAGCGTGGCGCGCAATGGAAAAACCGAAATCAAAAACACGGTGCGATATGTGGATGTCATTCCACGCGAAGTCGAGGAATCTCTTGGCTTTGCGCGCTGGCTCCGTCGGTTTCAGCGGCCTCCGTGCCAGCGGCGCGGGATTTTTCCGCGTTCATCTCATTGATCTTCCGATGCAAGGTGCGCCGGCTGATGCCGAGCTTTTTCGCCGCCGCCGTAATGTTCCCTTCAGTGCTGGCCAGCGCCTGGATGATGAGCTTCCGTTTCGTTTCGTGAAGATCGAGCGGGTTAACTTTTAGCTCGCCCGCGCGCGTCACGCTTAATCCTCCGGGCGACGTTCCGCTGCCGGCCTGCCGCACATTCATCGGCAACTCGCGCACCGTGATCTTCGGGCCGTTCGCCATGACCACGCCGTGCTCGATCGCCGTGCGCAACTCGCGCACATTTCCCGGCCAATCATAATTCAGCAGCGTGTTCATCGCGTCGGACGTGAGCTCGAGCAGCGGCTTCTCGTTCAGCTTGCAGAAGTGTCGGAGAAATCCGCGCACGAGCAGCGGGATGTCTTCCTTCCGATCGCGCAACGGCGGCATCGTGATGTGCACGACGTTCAGCCGGAAGTAGAGATCCTCGCGAAATTTTCCTTCGTTAACCAACTTCGCCAGGTCCTTGTTCGTGGCCGCGATCAGGCGCACATCCGCGCGCAATTGCTGGTTGCCGCCGACGCGTTCGAAGGCGCGTTCTTCACTGATCACACGGAGCAATTTCACCTGCGTGCTCGGGTCGATCTCACCGATTTCATCGAGGAAAATGGTCCCGCCATTTGCCTGTTCGAAGCGGCCGACCCGGCGTTCGTGCGCGCCGGTAAACGCGCCGCGTTCGTGCCCGAACAACTCGCTTTCCAACAAAGTCGGCGAGAGCGCCGCGCAATGGACGGTGACGAATTTCGCTTTGTTTCGCCGGCTTAAATTATGAATGGCATGCGCGGCCAGCTCCTTCCCCGTGCCGCTTTCGCCATCGATGAACACATTGGCGGACGACGGCGCGACCTGCCGGATGGTATCGAGCACTTCCCGGAGTGCGGACGATTCGCCGACGATATTTTCCAAGCCAAACCGCTCGTCCACCTGTTGCCGCAGAGTGCGATTTTCCTGCTCCAGCCGCCGGCTCCCGAGCGCACGCGCGATCAGGATTTCCACCTTGTCGAGATTGAGTGGCTTGGTCACGAAATCGTAGGCGCCGCGCTTCATCGCCTCCACCGCCGTGTCGACCGAACCGTACGCCGTCATCATGATGCAAATCGGCGGACGCGACATTTTCAGCGCGCGCTCGATCAGCGTCATCCCGTCCTCACCGCCGAGGCGCAAATCGGTAATCAGCACATCGATTTGATCGCGCTCGAGCACATCCATCGCGCTCGCGATATCGGCCGCGACGTAGACATCGTAATCGTCCTCCAGCAAACGGCGCATGCCGTCGCGCGTATGCTTTTCGTCGTCGACAATGAGGATGGTGGCTTGCATCGCATCGCCGCAGACTCGCGGCTGCGAGTAATTTTGGCTCAATCAGCGCGTCCGACAACTTTTTGCATCGCACCGTGAGGGAGACGGATTGTGGCCGGCTCCGCACTCGTTAGACTAGCGAGCATGAGCAACTTTCCGAAAAGCCCGACCGAGATGACGAGCGGCATGATGTGGTTCCCTCGCATGCTGGATAAAATTCGCCTGCACGCGCGCGGCGAACTCTCCGAGGATTATCATGAAAATCTCGGCGACGGTCTGGACAAACGCTGCGTTGGATTTCTGCGCGTCGAGTACGCGGGACTGCGCGAACGCGTGCTCGAAGGCGGAAGCGACGAGGAAGTTCTGCAATGGTGTTTTTCGAAAAGCCGGCCGCTGAATGAGTCCGACCTGATTGTCTGGAATTCCTTCATCTCCAAGTTTGGCTGGAACGATTTCGCTTCGAAACGGCTGGCCGAAGTGAAAGCGAAACACGGACTGAGCGAACGCGACGACATCGTCACTTTTGCGCAAATCTTCGATCTCGACGAAGGCCGCAATTGAGGGCTTCAGCACTCGTTAGGCCGAAGCACCTGATCGATCGCGTAGAACTCGCGCGTCGTCCCGTGTGTTTTTCCCTGTGTATTGAATTTTCGCTCGCCTAACGAGACATTCGCTCCGCCGCGCTCATCTGCGCCGCAGAATTTCCTTTTCGTTTCCGCGTCGCTCCGACATACCGTCGATCTTTCGCGCGCGTGCGCAGGAGGAAATTTCCCATGAGTGATTACGTCGCCGGCCTGATGGCCGAGGTTAAAGCACGGAATCCGGCCGAGCCGGAATTTCATCAAGCCGTCCAGGAAGTCGCGGAATCGCTCGCGCTCGTCCTCGATCAGCACCCTGAATATCGCAAAGCGAAAGTCCTCGAGCGCATCATCGAACCGGAACGCGTCATCATGTTTCGCGTGCCCTGGCAGGATGACGCGGGCGAGTTGCACGTCTCGCGCGGTTTCCGCATTCAAATGAACAGCGCGATCGGGCCCTACAAGGGCGGGCTGCGTTTTCATCCGTCGGTCAACCTCGGCATCCTTAAATTCCTCGCCTTCGAGCAAGTCTTTAAAAATGCCCTAACGACACTTCCGATGGGCGGCGGGAAGGGCGGCTCGGATTTCGATCCCAAAGGAAAAAGCGACAGCGAAGTGATGCGTTTTTGCCAGGCGTTCATGTGCGAGCTGGCGCGCCACATCGGGCCGGACACGGACGTGCCGGCGGGCGACATCGGCGTCGGCGCGCGCGAGATCGGTTTCCTTTTCGGCATGTACAAACGGCTGAAGAACGAGTTCACCGGCGTAATGACTGGGAAAGGTTTGACCTGGGGCGGCTCGGTCATTCGGCCGGAAGCGACCGGCTATGGCGCGGTTTATTTCGCCGGCGAAATGCTCAAAACGCGCAAGGAAGATTTGGCGGGCAAGATCTGTCTGGTCTCCGGCAGCGGGAACGTCGCGCAATACACCGTCGACAAATTGATCTCGTTAGGCGCGAAGGCCGTGACACTTTCCGATTCCAGCGGCTACATCTTCGACGAAGCCGGGATCGATCGCAGCAAGCTCGCCTTCGTCATGGATTTGAAAAACAATCGGCGCGGCCGCATTTCCGAATACGCCGAGAAATTCCCAGGCACCGTTTTCACCGCGACCGATGACTCGTTAGACCACAACCCGCTTTGGGATCATCCGGCGCAATGCGCTTTCCCGAGCGCCACGCAAAACGAGATCAACGGCAAGGACGCCGCTAATCTCTTGCGCAACGGCGTCTACGTCGTCTCGGAAGGCGCGAACATGCCGACGACGATCGAAGGCGTGAACCAATTCCTCGAGGCGAAGATTCTCTTCGGTCCCGGCAAAGCGGCCAACGCCGGCGGCGTCGCCACCTCCGGCCTGGAGATGGCGCAGAACAGCATGCGCCTTTCCTGGACGCGCGAAGAAGTCGACACGCGCCTCTATAACATCATGAAAACCATTCACGAAAACTGCGCGCGCACGGCCGAGAAATACGGCACGCCCGGCAATTACGTGAACGGCGCGAACATCGCCGGCTTCCTCAAAGTGGCGAACGCCATGATGGACCAGGGCCTGGTTTAAATTCGTCCATTCAAAGAAACGCGACGCAGCCTAACGAGCCCGCACGTTCGTAGTTCAGTTGGTCAACTCTCCCATATTATGAAAACAAACTTTCTCGCCCTGGCCGCCTGCGTTTTTCTCGGCGGACAATTTGCGTCCGCGCAGGATCCGACCGTGGCCATTCCGACTACGCGCTCCGAAGCCGCCACCGCCGAAGCGACGCCCGAGCCTAACGAGTCCACTTCGCCCGCGCCCAAACACAAATCGCCCAAAAGCGAAACCGCGCCGAAGCCATCGTCGACGCCGGCTCCGAGCAAAATGAGCGCGGAAGCAACCGTGCGCGATTTGGAAAATAAATGGGTCGCGTCCGTCGCCACGCACGATCCTTCGGTCGCGCAAAAAGTTCTGGCCGATAATTACGCCGGCGTTTCTTCGCGCGGTCAGTTGATGAACAAACGGGCTTTGCTTGCGCAAATAAAACGCGACACCGACGTCTATAGTTCGACGAAAATTTCCAAGATGGACGTGCGCGTTTTTGGAGACGCCGCGGTCGCCATCGGCACCTCGACCGAGGACGGGAAGGATCGGCGCGGCACGGTTTTCACGCGCGCCTATCGCTGGACCGACACCTGGTCGTTGCGCAACGGCGCCTGGCAATGCGTCGCTTCGCAGTCGGCGCAAGTGCCGCGCTAAAATCGCGCACTCGTTAGGCGACGCGCCTATTGAATCTTAAAGAAGACGGTCGCGCTTTTGCCGTCGGCCACCGCGGTCAAAAGATAATTACCGGCGGCGAATTTCTTGCCGTCCATCGTCTTGTCGAGCGAGCTTTTGCCGCCGTTGCCCTGAATGATCAACACCGCCGGCGCGGCCCCTTCGGTCGGCACGCCTTTGTCGTTCGCGCTCACGACATTGACGATAATCATGTCGCTCTTCGCGCCGACCTCGAGCGCGGCGTTGGCCGCGACCGGTTTGTCGATCGTCGCGTGCGTCGCTTCCTCTGCCTTCCCTTTTAACTGCGCCGCCTGGCCGCCGATTGAAACCGAAAACGGCAGCGGCGTGTAATCATCCGCGGCGTAAAGGAAAGTCGTGCAGCAAAGAAAAGCGCAGAGGAGGGCGAGAAGATTTTTCATGAACGGCAGTCTCTGCCGGAATCGGGAGAATCTGTCAACGTTCCGCCGCATCTTCTGGATGCGAGAGCGCGATGACGCGACTGCCCGCCCAGACAATCACCATTGCGAGGAACAATGCGCACCAGCTCGCGCCGCCGACTTTGCGCCAGACGACAAGGGCATGTCCGCCGGCTGGAAGCGAGAGACTGGCCGTCGTTAGGCCGATCGCACAGGCGAGCAAAATTTTCGCCGTTCGATTCTTCAACGCGAGGAAAACGGCGATAGCGACAGCGTTGATTAATAAGGTGAGCACCATGTGGCGCGCGGTGGTTTGCGGACTGAACGCGACCGCGAAAAAAATGAGCGCGGCAAATTCAAGCGAGACGACGCGGCCGAACTCGGCTCCGAAAAGACGAACGCCGTTTTTGCGCGCGAGAAAAATTAGCACGAACAAAATTGCCGCGAAGATAAGGAACAAAATGATCGCGGCGGCGAAGTCGGGAAGGCCGCACGCGCGCGTTGCGCGAAAGAGTGTGGAAGTGATCGAGAGCGAGCGATCCCAGGTGACGTCGAGAATTTTTAGCCGATGGACGGAACCGAGTCCGATCATGTGACCGAGCCCGCCGAAGGCCGCGGTTGCGTAGTCGAGTCCGCGCCTCGCGCCGACCTGCAACGCCGGCAGCGCGAGCAAAAACACGAACGAAATCACTGCGCCAAAAGCCGCGCGATAGTTTCGTTTCACTAAAAAATAAGGAACGAAAATGACGCTGAGATATTTGATGTTCGCGACCGCGCCGACGATCGCGCCGGCCAGCCACGACCGCCGATTCATCCAGCGCAAGACGAGCGCGAATCCCAGCAAAACGAACGCGTCGCTTTGCCCGAGCCCAAACATTTTGTGGAGTTTGTCCGTGGTCAGCAAGGTCGCGGCCGCGGCGATCGCCCACGGCAAATGCGGCGCAAGCACGCCATCGCGCGTAAGCCAGTGCGCGGCGATTTCTTTCGCGGCAATCACGGCTGCGCAGAGGACCGCGATCGCACTCGCAACCAACCAAATAATCACGGCCGTATTTTCCGGCACCGCGGTCAGCGGCTGCAAAACGAAGGCGAGCAACGGCGGATAAATATAATGACCGCCGGTCGCCGCGTAGATGTCGCGGCCATCGCACATGGCTGTGGCCGCATGGTAAAAATGGCCGAAATCTTCCGTGCCGGTTTTCTCGTCGCGCACCAGGACCGGTCCCGCGACTGCCAGGAGCAAAATCGCGACCGAAAGAAAATAAGCGAGGCGATGAGCTGGGCGCGAATGAGTCACGAGCGAGGCAGACAAAGCGTGCGATTGCGCGCGGATGCAAGCGAGCCGGACCTGTGGAAAGCTGCGACGTGAAACTCTCTCTCGCCCGGCGCGCTTCGAATTATCTCTTTGCGATGATTTTTGCCGCGACTTGCTCGCTGCGCATGGCCGCCGCGCAAACACCAGCTCCTTCCGCCACGCCGTCGCTTTATTCCGCGGAAACGCTGGCCGATTTGAAGAAGCTGCAACAAGCCGCCCTAACGAGTGATTACGCCTACCGGCAGGTCGCGCATCTTTCGGATAATATCGGCCCGCGTTTGAGCGGCTCGGCGCAGGCGCAAAAGGCGGTCGAATATGTGGCCGCGGAATTAAAGGCGGTCGGCTGCGAAGTGCGCACGGAGAAAGTCATGGTGCCGCATTGGGTGCGCGGAGAAGAGACGGCCGCGCTCACGGAATTTCCCGGGCAAGCCGCGAACACCACGCAAAAAATTGTTCTGACCGCGCTCGGCGGAAGCGTGGCCACGGCGCCGGAAGGTTTGAACGCGCAGGTTTTGGTGGTGCGCGATTTCGATGAACTGGCCGCGCTCGGGCGCGACAAAGTTACGGGCAAGATCGTTCTCTTTAATGAAATTTACGACAACACGATGGCCGCGGAAGGTCGCGGTGGCGAAGCCTACGGCGAGGCGGTGGAATATCGCAGCCGTGGACCGAGCGCAGCCGCGCGGCTCGGTGCGGTCGCGGCGTTGATTCGATCGGTTGGCTCCGCCGATTATCGGCTGCCGCATACCGGCATGACGAATTACGCGGAGGACGCGCCGAAGATTCCGGCGGGCGCAGTCACCGCGGAAGATGCGGAACTGCTCGCGGCGGTCGTTCCGCAAGGAATGGTGCGGATGAAATTAATCCTCACGCCGCAGGAATTACCGGAAGCGGAAAGCTTCAATGTCATCGGCGACGTGAAAGGCACGAAACATCCTGAGCAGGTGGTGATCGTTTCCGGGCATCTCGATTCGTGGGATCTCGGCACGGGCGCGATCGACGACGGCGCGGGCGTGGCCGTCTCCATGCAAGTGGCAAATTTGGTCAAGCAACTTGGGTTGCATCCGCAGCGCACGATTCGCGTGATCGCCTGGATGAACGAAGAAAACGGTTTGCACGGCGGAAAGACTTACGCGGCCGAGCACGCCGCGGAGTTGGCCAATCATTTCGCCGCGATGGAGACGGACGGCGGCGCGGGACATCCGCTCGGGATGCGTATTCGTGGGAAGCCGGAGATAAAAACAATGCTGGAACCGATCGCGAAAATTCTCGCGTCGTCCGGCGCGGGCTTGCTCGATCTGGTCGATCACACCGGCGCCGATATCGGGCCGATGGAACCCTCGGGCGTGCCGACATTTCATCCGATACAGGACAGCCGATTTTATTTTCAATATCACCACACTGCCGCTGACACGCTCGACAAGATTGTGCCGAAGGAACTGGCGGAAAACGCCGCCGTGGTTGCGGTTACGGCGTATGGCTTGGCGAATTTGGAGCAGCCGTTGCCGCGGTAGTTCGTCTCGCGTGGATGGTTCGGCGGGCTGGAAAGCCCGCCGGCCGGCACAGGCAAAATGCCTGTGTTCCGACGCCGGCGCGGCAGAGAACTACTCGTTAGGCCGGATTCGCCGGCGTATCGCCTTCGGCGAAATTGCCCAGCTTGCGGAACTTGTCGTAGCGCGTTTGCAGTAGCTCATCCACGCCGAGTGCGGAAAGGCGTTCGAGATTCCTCCGCAAGGCGCTGCCAAGATGCGCCGCCGCCAGGTCGTGATCGCGATGCGCACCGCCTTCGGGTTCCGGCACCACTTCATCGACTACCCCGAGTCGCATGAGATCTTCGGCGGTGAGCTTGAGCGCTTCGGCCGCTTCCGGCGCGTGCCGACGATCTTTCCACAAAATGGCCGAACACGCTTCGGGACTGATCACGGAATAGTAAGCGTTTTCGAGAATGAGGACGCGATCGGCGACGCCGATACCGAGCGCGCCGCCGGAGCCGCCTTCGCCGATGACCACGGCGATAATCGGCACGCGCAGGTTCATCATTTCGCGCAAGTTGACCGCGATCGCTTCCGCGATGTGGCGCTCTTCCGAACCGATGCCGGGATAGGCGCCGGGCGTGTCGATTAAAGCGATGACCGGCAGATTAAATTTCTCGGCCATGCGCATGACCCGCAGCGCTTTGCGGTAACCTTCCGGATAAGCACAGCCAAAATTGCGCAGGACATTTTCTTTCGTGTCGCGCCCTTTTTGTTGCGTGACGACGGCGCAACGCCAGGCGCCGATTTTCGCCAGGCCGCACGGCATGGCGCGATCGTCGCCGAAAAGACGATCACCACGAAGCTCGACCCATTCGCTGAAGCAGCGCCCGAGATAATCGAGCGCGAACGGCCGTTGCACGTGCCGCGCGATTTGCACTCGTTGCCAGGCGGTCAGGTTGTCGTAAATCTCGCGGCGCGTGTCGCGGATTTTCGCCTCCATCGAATCGACTTCCGTTTCGAAATCTATTTCATGTTCGTTCGAATGATTTTTCAAATCCTGCAGGCGTCGCTGCAATTCCAGAATCGGCTTTTCGAAATCGAGCGGATGAACGTCCATCGCTAATCCGTAATGGTGACAGTGGTCTTGGCGTTGACAAGGCCGCTCAATTCTTCCACGTCGCTCGGCGTCATCCCGAGACCGAGCGGTGGCGGCGCGACGCTGCCGGGCGATTGCGCGGGATCGGTCTCGGAATAGAGAATGTAACCGGGCGTGTTCAGCCGAATCCAACGCACGCTGCCGACATAATCTTTGCTGCCGAATCCGACGCGTTTGTCGCCGCGCCAGGCCATGGTTTCGGCGACACGCGTGTTGATGCGAGGCGGCGATTTCGGCGGCGATTTCACGGTATGAATATGGTAGCGCTTAAAGAACGCGCCTTTGTCGAGGAGCGTGACGCTTTGCGCTTTTCGCTGAATGAAGAGCGAGAAATCCGGATGCGAAATAAGCAGCCGCTGGCCGATGTGCAGCATCTGTCCGTTGAGGCCGTTCGTGCGCATGATCAACTCCGGCGTCGATTTTGTTTTCGCGGCCACGCGCGCGAGCACGTCGCCGCGCTTCACGACGTATTCCTGTTTTTCCGGCGACGGATATTTCGAGAGGAGGATGTCCATGTTCACATCACCCAGCAAATCCTTCGCTTCCTCGGTGTGCGCGCCGTTCGGAAATTTTTGCAGGAACGCGGTCAGCGCGGCGCGCGCTTCCGCCAGTTTTCCATCCTGCCGAAATTTCGCCGCGGCCTGAAAATCCGGCAGGCTGACGTCGATCGTCGGCCCGGCCGGCGCGTCGCTTTGTTGTTCCGCGCGCACCGCCATCTCCGGTTTCAGAATGATGTGATAACCGAAAAACGCCGCGCTTCCGAAGATCACGACCGCGAGCAAAAAGGCGAAGAGCCATTTCATGAATGGAAATTATTTCCGGCGGCCAGGATGCGCGGGCGAATTGTTCGCCCGTCTTTTCACGGCCGGCGCAACGCTCCTTCCGGTCCGCGCGGCCAACTCCGGAGCGCTTACTTCCCGCTTTCTCCGCTCCAGGTGAAGTGGCAATCCTGGCAGTAAAATTCTTTCTCCAAAATTTTCAGCGCGAAGAGAATCGAGACTAATCCCGGAGTCAAAAACTTGCGCGACATCTGCGGATATTCGACCCGGGGCGATTGACATTGCGGGCAACGAATCGCGGAAGCGCCGATCTCCGGATCGCTCGTTTCCCACTCGACCATGAGCGCATTCGCGGCGTCGAAATCCTCCTCGTGCACCATCACTTTCGCATTCGCCTGCGGCTTCGACATGAAAGCGACGGCCTGTAATTGCGCCTCGTTATGCAGATCGGCCTTCACCCCTTTCTGCAGCAATTGCTCCTTCAGATGTTTGGCCTTGGCCGGTTCGTTGAACGTTGCAATCGTAACCATAAGATCGGGGTTTTTTCGCGGGCTCCTCTCGCGGTTTTGATCAAACATCAACAAGCGGCCAAGTGCAACATCCGCAGTCCGAGAGAAGCGCGCCGATTGACGAACAGGCCGCCGCGGTCTAACGAGTTCTCGTTATGGAGACGCAACCGAATAAGGACGAGCCAACCGAAACCGGCGCGGAATCATCGGACAATTTGCTTCGGAAAAAAGTGCGCGATCTTCGCCCGGAAAAAGATCCGATGGGCGCGGGCAACAAGCGAGCCGCGCAAACCGGTGGCCCGGATTCCACAGGGGTCAAGTAGGCCGAAGCCCGAGTTTGACGGCGGCGGAATTCCCACGCCAGCAGCTCATCTTTTGTGCGACGAAACCTGCCAGCGGGTGTTCCTTTTAGCATGAAGACATTTGCTCTTTTGCTTCTCGCGACCGGCTTCGTCGGCTGCACCACTCCGAATAACACCGCGCAAAATCAGCCCGCGCCGCGCACCTTCGGCGAGCGCCGTGTTTACAGCGGCGAAGAATTGAATAACACCGGCCACACCACGCCGGGCCGACAACTTGAGCGGCTCGATCCTGCGATCGAATCGCGCGGTCCCGGCGAATAGTCACGCGCGATTTGCGCGAGAAAATTCGAAGACACTTCCGGCAGCCCGACGCTGTCGGAAGTGTTTTTTATGCGGCCGATTAGCTCGCGACTACCGCGCTTATTGCACTTGAAAAACTTCCACCTGCGCCATGCCGGTCGTATTGAGAGCACCCGCGACGGTCGCGGTGTAGTTGCCTTCCGGGAGGGTCGCGATGATCGCTGATTCGCGCGAATCGTCCGGCGCGAGACCGTCCATTTGAATCTCGCCCGCGTTTGGATTCGTCTGCCAATCGTCATTGAAATCGACGACGTTTCCGTTTCCATCGCGCAACTCGATTGTCGGATTATCGAGCGCTCCGTTGACGCCGCGCGCGGTTAGCGAAGGTCCCAGAGCGCGGACAATCACGCGGCGCGAATCGCTCCCGCGCACAATGAATCCGCCGACCATGACGTTCGCGTCGGTGCCGACCGGACCGACGGTCGAGATGTTGCGCAAGGTCGAGCCGGGCTGGCTGTCGACATCGTAAATTTCCACCAGTCCCAAACCACGATGACCGTCCGCGCTGCGCACCCTCGCGGTGTAAGACGTAATATCGGTATCGCTCGACGGCACGGTCACGAGCACCGCCGCGTCCTTCTCAGAACTCGGCGCGATCTGGAGATCGATCAGCTCCTGTTTATTCAACGCCGTGCCCCAATCATCATTCGACGCAATGACGCTTCCGTCGGGACCGAGGAGCTCGAGCGACGGATTATCGAAGTCCGTTCCTGGAACGGCGATGCCGCGCGCGACCAAACGTTTGGTCGGTCCGCCGCGGACAATAAAACCAGCGGTTAATGTTTCATCGCCATTCGGGAAATTGGCGCGCGTCGAGATATTACGAAGGCGGCCGGGCGCGGTGATGATATTGACCGTGAATGTTTGCGAGACCGGGCCGGCGCCATCGAGATCGTAACCCGTGACCGTGATATTCGCGGTGCCAAGTTGCAGCGCGTTCACCAGCAAATTTCCTTCGCTGGTCGAGACGGTCGCGACGCCCGGATTATCGCTGGAAGCGGAATAGGTCAGCGGCGAAGCGGGAATGATTTCACTGATCGAAACGAGGTTCGGAACTTTGACGGCGTTGGGCGATTGGTAATCGCGCACCGGCAAAGTATCGAAGGGCGAACCGAAGTTGTAGACCGGCAAACCCGCGATCGTATCGACTACGCTCATGCCGTTTCCGACGACGTGACCGAAGGCGGTGAAGCCGCCATTTTGCGCGTCGAGATTGGCGCTGTTGTCCGCGAGATTGATGAACCACTGACTGGTCGCGCTGTTCGGATCGCCGCCAAGTTTGGCCATCGCGATCGTGCCGCGGGTGTTCGAAATGAACGGCTCATTTTGCACCGGCGGAAAGGTCAACACCTGCGTCGCATAAATGTTGCTCGAGCCATCCGGATTGACCGTGCCGATGAAACCGCCGCCTTGGATAACGAAATTCGCCGCGGAGCGATGGATGAAACTCGAAGCTCGCTCGCCGGTTGTCGGATCGATCGTGAAGTAGCGACCCGAGTTAATGTAATTCAAAAAATTAGCGACCGTGGCCGGCGCTTGCTGGCCGTCGAGCGTGAGAGTGAATGCGCCGAAAGGTGTCGTTAGGCGAGCGGCCGCCGAAGAATCCGGATCGGAAAAATAAGCCGACAAATCAATCAGCCGCGTCGTTTGCAAATATTGATCGTAGTTCGGCATCGGGTTGCTGACGACGGGACCGACATTTGGTTTCACGACCAGGGCCTGCGCGCCAAAAGCGCAAACGACGAGCGTGGGAATAATGAGGACAAGCGAGCGGATTCGATTCATGCGAAACCACTTTACCTCATTCTCGGAAGAACCGCCAACGCGCGCAGGCCGAGCGATGAAAACGCGACGCGCGTTTACTTCTTTATCTCGAGATAAGTACGCGCCTGCACCTTGCCGGTCTCGGGTTGCAATTGCTCGATCCGCATCGATTTCAGAAACCAGCGCCCTTCGATTTTCTGCGCGGAAACCACTTCGAAACGCTTGGACAATTTTCCGTTCGCGTCATAGCCCTCCATCCGCATGAGCGCGCCGCCTTGCTGGTCGACCCAGAGGAGCACGTTGGAATATTGCGAATCGCGCGAGGCCGGTTGCAGTTGCAACTTCCAGCAATTGCGCGTGCGGATATTTTCTTGGCCGAGCACGCGCGCGTTCGGCCAATAAAGAAATTTCAGCGCGAGATCTTCGTAGGTAATCGCAGTCCCGCGCACCTTTTGGTCGAGCTCCGGGCCAGACACTTTGTCGATGCCGCTGCGAGTGATTTCTTCGAGGCGCGAATCTTTCTCGCCGAGCTGTAATTGCAGCGCTTCGTTCGGATTACTGAAGCTGTAGCGAATGACCGGCCCGGTTTGCGTGAGACGAAACGGGACCACGATTTCATCCTGGCGCAGTTGTCCCTGCAAATCGATTTGCTGCTGCGATTGCTGAAAACGGACCGACGCGAGAATTTGTTTCGCGGAAGGCGGCGAGGACGCGGCGGGAACATTCGCGCCATTCAAAACTAACGCGCTCGAGATGAGCCACGCACTCACCAGCACGCGGCTAATCAATTGCTTCGCCAACCCTTGCTCCGTAAGGTGGCGGCCCGGTGGCGCGACCACTTCGGCGCGATGGATCAGGCTGTTTTTCATCTTATCAATGAGCGTTGGACCAGTCCCGTGCTCGACTTGTTCATGGCCGCGATCAGCGATGTGCAAATTTGGAAACCGTTGCTCATCGTGCTCGTCCTTTATGCGCTCATCTTTCGCGGATTCAAGGGACGCGCCTTTGTTTTGTGCGTCGCGATCACGCTTTTCTTCTCGGATACTTTCGTCGTGCGCACCTTGAAAGAAGCGATCGGCCGGCATCGTCCGAAACAAGTGCAAGCCGTACGCATGGTGCAGCTGGCGAGCGCACATCCGAAATTTCTCACGCTCTTCAAACATCCCGCGATTCGTTATTCCGATGCGAGCGATCGGAATAACTCCGGCCCGTCGTTTCCTTCCGGGCACACCGCGGACAACGTGATCGTCGGGACGTGTTGCCTGCTCTTTTTTCGACGCTGGGGCTGGCTCTATTTTATCCTCGCGGGCGCGATCGGTTACTCGCGCATTTACCTGGGGGCGCATTGGCCGAGCGATGTGCTGGTGACTGCATTCATGGCCGCGGGCGAAACGCTCCTGATCATCGCGCTCCTGGAAATTGTTTGGAGCTCGGTGCTCCCGTGTTATGCGCCAAATTTTTTCGCGCGTTATCCGCGGTTGATCGGTCCCGTGGCGCAAGTTTCCAACTTGCCTCCCATCGACGCGCAAGCTGGAAGCTCGCGCCACCATTCATGAGCACCACGCGCGCGGTTTGGATTTTTGTCATCGTCTTGACCGCGCTGCGTCTCGCGCTCGTCGGCACGACCGATCTTTCCTTCGACGAAGCGCATTACTGGATGTGGTCGCAACGCCTCGCACCCGCTTATTTTAGCAAAGGCCCTGGCGTCGCTTTTACGATCTGGTCGAGCGCCGCGCTTTTCGGGCCTAACGAGTTCGGCGTGCGCTTCTGGAGTCCGCTCCTCGGCGCGGGCACGAGCTTGTTGCTTTACTATTTCACCCGCCGCGTTTTTAGCGCGACGACCGCGTTCTGGGTCGTGCTGGTGGCGAACGTCACGCCGATTTTCAACATCGGTTGCTTCGTCATGACGATCGATCCGCTTTCCATTTTCTTCTGGGTCGCGGCCATGTTCACCTTCTGGCTCGCGCTCGAGCGCAGCCCGGAATTTTCCTGGCATTGGCCGCTAACTGGCTTGCTCATCGGCCTCGGTTTCTTATGCAAATATACGAACGCGCTCGAGCTGGTTTCGGTGTTGCTTGTGCTCGCATTCATCCCGCGCTTGCGGCGAGAATTTTCCAAACTCGGCCTCGCTTCCTTGCTTGGCGTTTTCATTCTTTGCGCGATTCCACCGATTGTTTGGAACGCGCAACACGCCTGGGCCACCATCGGACATCTGCGTTCGCGCGGCAGTTTCGATGAAGCGCCCGGCTTTAATCCGACCGAGCTGCTGTCATTTCTTGGCCTTCATTTCGTCATCTATTCGCCACTGCTTTTTCTTGGAATGGCCTGGGCCATCATCGCGGGCTGGCGGCGTTCGCGGCAGCAATTCAAAGGGAATTTTCTCCTCTGGTTTGGGCTGCCCGTTTTCATTTTGTATTCGGTCATGTCGATCAATCGCGCGGCTAATCCAAACTGGGACGGCCTCGCGTTTCTCAGTCTGGCCGTGCTCGCGGTTTCTTATTGGCGCGAGCGAATCGAATCGCGCCCGAAGATGGCGCGCTGGGTCGGCGCGGCGCTGGTTCTCGGTGTGCTGATGAGCGCGGTCGCCTTGGATAGCGATCTTCTTCGCATGACCGGTTTTTCATTTTCGAAACGCGATCCGGCCGATCGCATGCGTGGTTGGAAATCGGCCGCGCGCGCAGTCGAAGATGCGCGCATCGAGATCGAAGCTTCCATCGGCCAACGCGTTTTCGTCATCGCCGACGAACGCGATCGTGCTTCGGAGTTTGCCTTTTACTTTCGCGACCCGCGCGTCGAAGGCCCCTGTTATCCGCCGGTTTTCATTCCGGAATCGCAGGATATTCTGAATCAATTTTCTTTCTGGCCGCGCTACGACGGCTTCGTTGATGCGCCGAAACAAACGCATGCCGAAGGCGATGTTTATACCGAAGAGAACGGCGTGAATCCCTTCGAAGGCCGGAGCGCAATTTACGTGCAGGCGAATAACAAGGACGACGTGCCGCGCAGCATCAGCGCCGGCTTTCAATCGGTCGAGCAAGTGCGCGAGATCGAGGTCCGGCGTTACGGAAAATTGCTCCGGCGATTCCAGGTTTTCCTTTGCCGCAATTATCGGACGCTGCCGCTATGACTAACGAGTCGTCCGCACCGGCAATCTCGGTCGTCGTTCCGCTTTTCAACGAAGAGGAAAACGTGCCGATTCTGCAAGACGAGCTGACGCGCGCGCTGGCCGGCTTGGATTACGAAATCATTTTTGTGGACGACGGCTCGAGCGACGCGACCGTCGCGCGCATCGAACCGGATGCGCGCGTGCGCATCTTGCCCTTCGCTCACAATGCCGGGCAAAGCGCGGCCATGTATGCCGGACTGCATGAGGCCCGCGGCGCGGTCACGGTTCTGATCGATGGCGATCTGCAAAACGATCCGGCCGATATTCCAAAGTTGCTGCGCGAGATCGATCGCGGCGCGGACTTGGTTTGTGGTTATCGCGCGCAACGTAAAGACACGACGGTCAAACGCCTAACGAGTCGTGTGGCGAACTTTGTGCGTAGTCGTTTCACAAAGGACGGCGTGCGCGATACCGGCTGCACTTTGAAGGCGATGCGGCGCGAATGCATCGCGGCGCTCGTCCCGTTCAAAGGCATGCATCGCTTCATTCCCGCGCTCGTCAAAGGCGCCGGTTATTCGTTAGTCGAGGTCCCGGTCAATCATCGGCCGCGGAAATTTGGAGTAAGCAAGTATGGCTTAGGCAACCGCGACATCCGCGCGACGGTGGATATGTTCGGCGTGCGCTGGCTGCTCTCGCGACAATTACAATATTGCATGCGCAATAAGAGCCGTTGAGTTTTTGTTTAATTGAAAACGCAAAAAGCGCGTCGCCTGTCCGCGCGGCCAAGTCATGTCATCCTGAATCGCGTAGACGATGAAGGATCTCGCCAAGCATGATGAGAAAGCGCAGTCCAAGGCATGTCGCCGACCCTATGCGAGATCCTTCGGCGCGCTTCGCCAATCTCAGGATGACATGCTTTTATAGCGTTGCGTTAGCGGGTAGCGCTCAGCCGTTAGTTTAGCTTATGGAGCGGGTTGAGCGTGGGGCCGCACACAGCGTCTTATTCCTGCGCTCGGTAATACGCGGGTTGTCTCTAGTTAAAAAATTCGGATCAATCATCGGACGCGAAAGCTGGCGAAAGCAAATTCGGTCCGGTAATCACACCATCCGTGTCGCCGTCTATGCGTTCGATGCTCTCGCGGCAGTTCAGTTACCGAACGCATTAGGAGCTCCGATAGGATGCAGGATTCTTAGCTCATGGTGGCGCGAGCTTCCTAGCTTGCGTTTTTCTAGATCTCGCAAGCTGGAAGCTCGCGCCACCTCCGTCTTCGAGCCACGAGGAAAGGCGTGTTATCTTTTGTTATGGAAGTATGGCCCGATAAAAGCGCGTCGTATTCCCGGCGGGCGGATTATCGATGACGAAGTAGGTGCCTTGCGCACTCGCCACTTTTAGAGCTAGGAATTGCCAGTTTGTTGTCGGCGTGAGCGTAGTCGCGAACTGCACGGTGTATTGCTGTCCAGGATTTCCGATGAAGGTAATGCGATAACCGCCGCCGGGCTCCTTCTCGATGCGAGCCATGCTCTTGACTGCTGCGGGATCAGGATTCACCACTAGCTGTAACTGGTAGGTGTTACTGTCGAGCGCGCCGTCGTTAACTTTTACCGGCACGGTTAGCGTGCCGTAGAAGTTGAGCGCAGGGGTAATGGTGTTACCGCTGCGCGTGTAGTTCACGCCGTCCATAACGGTGAGGGTGAAGCCGGTCGGATAAGGATTATCAACGTCGGTGACCTGGAGATCGGAGAACATGATCGTGCGCGCCGTGTTGTATTCGGTCGAGACCGGCATTTGTCCGGTGATGATCGGCGCGTCGTTCACGGGGGTGACGTTGACGGTGAAGGTGCGCGTGATGGAGTTCGCGCTGCCGCCGCTATCCTGCACGGTCACGGTGATGACCGCGCTTCCGAATTGATCGGGGCCCGGCGTGTAGTTGAGGGAACCGGTGCTCGACGGACTCGTGTAGGTGACGCTGGGAGTAGGAATGAGCGTGGTGTTGCTGGAACTGGCGCTCACGCTCAAGGTTTGTCCGGCTTCGTTGGCCGGGCCGACCGTGATGCCGGAAAGGTTGATCGTCTGCTGCGGCGAATCTTCCGGGATCGACGCCGGATTGCCGATCGGGTTGAGGGTCGGCGGATCGTTCACCGCATTGACGGTGATGGTGAAAGTCTGCGCGGCGCTCGTGTTCACATTCGGCGGCGTGTTACTGCCGTTGTCGGACAAGGTCACGCTGACGGTGGCGGTGCCATTGCTATCGGCAGCGGGAGCGTAGGTAAGTGTGCCGGTGCTAGCGTTAATCGCCGGCCCGCTAGAGAAGGTCAGGCCGCCGGTTATGCTAGTAACACTAACGTTGAAGGTAAGTGTCTGGCCTGACTCGTTAGGTCCTTGCGAGATGTTAGTAGCCCAACCGTTCACAGTTTGCGCGCCGGCGTCTTCGTTGACGGTTTGATCCGGACCCTTGGTAAACGACGGCGCATCATTAATCGGGTTCACGGTCACGTTCACCGTCGCGGAGTTGCTGGTGAAAATACCGTCGCTGATCCGGTAGGTGAAGCTGTCGCTGCCGAAGAAGTTCGCGTTGGGTGTGTAGGTTACTGTCGTGCCATTGGTCGTGACAGTTCCATTGGTTCCCTGCGTGACCTGGCTAACACTAAAGGTATCGCCATCGACATCGGCGTCGTTAGCCAGCACGGAAATAACGACCGCGTTGTCTTCATTGACGTTGGACGTGTCGTCGACCGCGGTGGGCGGCTGTGCTTCCACCGCGCCGATATCGGCGCCATCGCTCGCGTTGGAAATACCCGCCGCATCGGATGGCCGAACCAACCCGCGCTGGTCCGTAGTCGCACCCGAGCTATCGCCTTTGTCGATCGCCGGGCTGTCAATGTTCAACGCATGCGTCTGAGTCGGGCCGCCGTAGTTACCGAGTGGTTTAAGATTCGGATCGACGCCGACAATGTTAGTAGAAGTGTCGCCGGTGAAAGTCGCTCCAGTGATATTCTTAAAGAGATTGTAACCTAACGAGTTGATCGGACCGCCCAGGTCGCGAGTGCCGCCGCCGGTGCTGTTGTTGTTGGCGACGATCGTATTGCGAATGCTGCCGGTCCCGCCCGAGCCAGCGATGAGGCCGTAGCCGCCGATATTCCCGTTCGTGGCCGTGTTGCTGACAATGGTACAATCAGTGATCGCGACGGAGCCACCACCGGTAGCGTCATAGATACCGCCGTATTCGTTTTCGGCCGTATTGCCGCTGACCGTGCTGTTGATCAGGTTCAACGACCCGGAAGTGCGTATTCCTCCGCCTCTGCCCGAAAGGGTGTTCCCTACTGTGCGGCGAGCCGTGTTGCCGGTGATGAGCGTGCGCATGATCGTCGATGGCCCTGTTCCTCCGATATAAACTCCGCCTCCGTCACTGCTTTTGGTTGAACCAGAGTTCGAGATGTTGTTTGAGATCGACGAGTCAGTAATCAGGGTAAGCCCAAGCGCGGCTGCGCTCGGGACGGAGTAAATCCCACCGCCGTTGCCGGTGGTGGAGTTACCCGTGATCACTGAGTTAGTGACCGTAAGGGCCCCCGTGTTTAGATTGTATACTCCACCTCCGTCTAAATTGCCGGCGGAAATGGTGATATTGTTGCTAACGAGGGTATTGGTGATAGTTAAGATGCCGGTGTTTCTGATGCCCGCGCCTTCGGTGCCGGTGTTATTAGAGATCGTCGAGCCGGTGATCGTGCTCGCCGAACTGCTACTACCTGTCGAGGTCCAAATTCCGCCGCCGGCCTTGCCCGTGTTACCGTTAATGGTCGTGCCAGAAATGGTCAGGGTACCGGTGCTATAAATCCCGCCGCCATCGCCCGCGCTGGTGTTGTTCGAGATGTTGCAGTTGGTAATAGTTACCGTGCCGGAGACCCCCAGCCCGCCACCCTGACTTTGCGCCGTCGTGTTCGCTGTGACATCGACATTGGTCATCGTGAGCGAGCCGGAACTATTAATGCCGCCTGCGCCGCCGGAATTCCCGGTGGCCGCGTTTGCCGTAACGACCATATTCGAAAGAGTCAGGATGCCGCCCGGATTTCTGATCGCGCCGGCTAAATTGTTACTGCCTTGCGTCAGCGTCATTCCGCTGATCGCGACGGTGCGCCCGCTGGTGACAGTGAAAATCTGGACCGCATTGTTGCCGCTAACGGTCAGAAGATTCGCGCCCGGTCCGGTAATTGTCAGGGTATCGCTCGTAGCCGGGGTCAAACTGATGACGCTGGCCAGCGTAATAGTCTGCGGCACGCTAAAGACCGCGGGATCGAACACGATCGTGTCCGAGCCGGCGGCCGCGTTCGAGTCGAGCACGGCCTGACGCAAACTGCCAGCGCCGCTGTTATTCGTATTCGTGACGGTGAAGGTGGCGGCGCTTCCGCTGCCGATGGCCAGGATGAAAACGAGAGTCGTGAGCAGACGTGGAGGAAGAGTCAGTTTGCCGAACCGGGGAGTATTTGTTTTTCGCGCCATGTCCTGTTCAAGCGCAACCGCGCAGAAAACTCGGCCAAAAAACTTTGGATTTCTGCAGGCGGGTCAGTCAGCCTTCCTGGGCGTCGGCCGGCGGCCAAGTATTTCGCTCAACCGCCGAAGCCTGAGCTCCTATTAACTTGGGTCAATGTAGCCGCCCCACGAGTCGCGAGGAAGAGCCAGGGTAGACGACTCGGTAAAAACGCCGCGCTAGATTGGTGTTGTCGGTGAATTGGATGGCGCCATTGGCGTCCGCGGTGGGGGTTCCGATCGGGGTCGAATCAAAAGGTTGGGAGAGGTCGCTTGTCGCCAGGATCTGATGCACGGCATTGGGAACGCCCACGCCTTTCAAGAGGATGCCGCCGCCACTTTTGGCGATGGTATCGAGCCGCACCCCCGAAGCTGAATAAGCGGTTCCGGAGGCGCCGCTGACCGAGTAGTTCGCGACCAGATTGTTGTTCGCGTCGAACAAGAGGATGGCCGTGAGCGTGGCCGTGGAGGAGAAATCGCCCAGGCCAGAAATGGTGGCGCCGTCATGCCCGATGGTGGAAGGATCGAACTGAGAGGTGAAAACAACCTGGGCGTTTTGCTGGAAATTCCCGTCGATCGGGTAGGCCTGGGTGATGAAGTACTGCGCGACCGAGCCGTCGGACGTATTGACCGTGAAGCTTTCCGGCGGGTTGCCAGCGATGGTGACCGTGAGACCAGTATAAAGAGCAAGGCCGGCGGCGGAACCGGAAATGAAGAATTGGTATCGGGCCCGGTAGCCAGCTTGCAATGCGCCGCCGAACTGGAGGTTATCGGTAAAGCCGGCAAAGCTATTCGCGACAAACTGGTCGGGCGATCCGTCATAATTGACCTCAGAGCCATCGTAAAATGGAGGGTTGTCCACATTGTAGTAGCTGTTGGTCAGGGTGCCTTGGACTTTAGTCCGCAGGCGTCCGTAAGTAGATTGAGCCGAGGTCGTGGAGGTGAGGCTCATGGTCTGCGGGTCTCCGTTCCCGTCCAGGCCGCTAAAGCTCCGGTCGAGGCTAGTGGAAACGAGCGCTCCACGTCCGAGGTATCGAAGGTTAACACTACCAGGTCGTTTGGATTGTTGGTCGCCCCGATGGCGACCGTGGAATACCGGGACTGAGAAGTCGCAGTAGATGGCACCCAGGCAAAGACCAAGGCGCATAGGGCCGATAAGATAATCTTAGTCATAATAATTCCTTTATCGCTTTAAGGCGCTGGCGGGATTTCGTAAATTTCCACTAACCCGATACCGGTAGTGCCATTCACGCCACGCAGAAGCATGGTCGTAGCACCAGCTGGAAGCGAGAGGCGGATCGCCGCTTCAGCCGGGTTACTCGGAGCTAGTTGAGCAGCGGTAATCGCGGCGGCTTGAGCGGGATCGGAAGCCCAGTTGTCGTTCTCGGCGATGGTAGTGCCGTTCGCGTCGATTAGCTGTAGGATGGGATCGGGTAAGCGGCCCGAAACTGGCGCGCCATCTATGTTCAAAGACGGGCCGATTCCGCGCACCACCACCTCCGCGCCCGGTGGGGCTACGATCGCGCCGGCGATCATCAGGTTATCCCCGTTATCGACATAGGCGCGCGCGCTTAGGTTAGCTAAACGCGAGTTTGCCGTGGGGTTCAGATCGTAGGTCTCCACGACCGCGATGCCGTTACTTTCGTTCTGGCCGCGCACGATCGTAGTGTAAGCCCCAGGGTTTAATGTGCGTATGATGGCCGGCTCATGCGGATCGGTTGGTTGCAATCCGCTATTCGCGATCTCCGCGCGCTCCGCTTCCGGGGCCTGGCCCCAATCGTCGTTGAAAGCGATCTGCGCGCCGGTGCCGTCGTGCAAGGCGAGCGTCGGATCAGCCAGGCGGCCGGCCAGCGGCGTGCCATTAATTTGGATGGAATTGCCGACCGCGCGCATGAGGACTTTCTTGGGCTCGGAGCCAGCGATGATAAGCCCGCCGATCATCACGTTGTCGCCATTAAGGACGCGGGCGCGGTTAGAGAGATTGAGCAAACGCGGGGTCTCCAAAACGGGAAGCGGCGCTGGGGGCGGCCCGATAATATTCGCCAACGATGCGGGCACGACGGCGACGAGCGTGCCAGTTGCGTGACTGAAATCCAGCGGCCGATCCAGGGTCAACGAAGTGCCTGCGATAATTCGGCGGACTTCCTGGGTTGCCTCACCCGGGGCGATGACAATTGTCTGGCCGGGAGCAAACCAGCTTTCGAGATGACCAGCCAATTCATTGGCGAAGAGCTGGGGCAGATCGACCACCGGCACGACCCGCGCCCCCGCCGGAACGTCCACCGTCAAACCACTAGTGGGAACAAGAGAAACGGTCGAGGGCAGACTTGTGATGTCCGTCGCGATCCACTGGCTGCCATTGAAAATTTCAATGACGTCTAACGAGGAGTCATCGGACTGATTCCCGGCACTGCTTCTTGAGAAACTCTGCGAGCTCGGCCGGTTGCTGGGCTGACTGCTCGCTTGCCGCGCCAGGACTGCGCTGCTCGAATTATTAATCGAGTAGTTAAACTTTGTTCCCCACAAGAACGGCGCCAGCAAGCGCCGGTCGGGGAACTTAGCTTGGAAATAAGCAAACGCGCTCTCGACATCGGCGAGGGTCGCTCTCGTTCGCGCTTTCAGCCCGGCCTCGAAGAAGATGAGACTGTTGCGGCCCTCGTTGGCGAGGCGGGAAAGGTTTTGGTCGATTCGCACCGCCCGGGTAGTTTCGCCCGAGACTTCGAGGAGAGCTTTTTCGCCGCGAAGATAGCCGGCGATTTGATTTATCTTAGCTTTGAAAACGGTCTGGCCATCCCGAATCCACGTGATCGTTTCGGGATGTTGAAGTCCGCAACAGCGGCGCATGGCATCATATAGCTTAAAGGCTGTCTCAGAATCGAGTGGGCTCCCATCAAGAAAGGAAAAGTGAACCCAATCGATGTCCCCCGCGATGTAGCGGAAGGCACCGTCGGCATCCTGCATTTTCGGCAGATAAAAGATCGGCTTGCCTTCCTCCGCGAAGCGCTCGAAGCGGAAACCGCGATTTGGCCCGATGCCGATCGGATTCGGCACACCATTATCCAGATAATTTCCCGCTACCGGAATTCCGCCGCCTGTGGCCACCGGCCGTGACCACGCTTCAAAGTGCGGGACGAACTCCTCGAACTCAGCGCGCCGAGTTTTAGCACGGCGCAAAACTGCAGCGATCACCTCTTCCTGATGGCCTTGGCTTGCGAGCCGCGCCCGAATAATCTCGTCCGGCGGGGGCATGAATATTGGGGTGATACCCTTCGGATTAAGACGATTTCCGCTTTTGCCGAGAATGGCCGGAATGTCATCGCCCAGAATGAGGAGGTCCAGATCAGTTAGCCCTTTTGGTTTCATTGCTTCGGGTTTCCAGACCGCCTCGCGCAACGCGTCGATGAGCTCGAACGCTTCTGGGGAGCGCTCGCGCAAATAGCCGATCACGCCAAATCGGCGAAAGACATCCTGCATGTTGCGGAGGTTTTCGCCCCCCACACCCCAGTGCTTGATCGTGGTGGCTTCACTGACGGGCCCGGATTCGACCGCGCGCAGGAACTCTTCCTGAACGTTGAGGGCTGTGCCTAACGCTTCCGAATCCGCTAAAAGGGCTGCTTCCGCGGCTTTCGTATACTTGGTAAACTTCGGCGTCGGGAATGTGGACGTGATCAACTCGAGGCTGACATGTCCTGCTACGCGACCCCACTCTTGCGTGATCGCCGCCGGATTATTCGAAGCGTAGGCATTCTCAAAGCCCTGGAAGAATGGATAGAGCGCTTGCTGCACAAACGTTTTTGCCCCCGCGATGTCTTCACATTCCCGTTCATCCGGAAAAAGAAGAAGGTTGCGCCTCAGGACCTCGTCGCACAAGGAGAGGATGAATTCATCTCGCTGACCCGGCGACATTTTTTTCCACGTCGTTACCGCCATTTCTCCAGCTTCCCAAACTGCACGGGAACCTTTACCCATCGCGTCGGCCAGCAGCGTCGGGTCCGCTGAAATAGTCCCGGCCAATCTGCCGAGACCGCCGATGGCATCAAAGGCGTCGTAGGTCCATTGGCCCATCCCTTCCAAAGCACCGACGTCGAATGCCTCCAACTTCTCGTAGCCGGTCAAGGGAGGCGGAGCCGGCGGCCGACTGAAATCCTGGATGACGCGTATCGTCGCCTCATCCCCAAGCCAGCCTCCCCACGTGCTCTTGATTAAGATGTCATCGGCTGTGACTGCGGTTTTCTCACTGGTGGCATTATCCACGAGAAAGGCTCGTTCCAAGCCCCCCCATTTTGCCGTGCCCGAAGGAGCGCCTTCTTTGTCAGTTAAAATCTTTCCGCTTAGTATCTCGGTGCTATTCGCGTCCAGGGTATGGTCGTGGACGAAGGGCGGGTCCACCGCACGGCCAGCGTCACTGGTTAGATCAGCCCCGAAGGCATTTAAATGCTTCTCCGCTTGCATGCCGTAGAATTTCAGAGTGCTGTTGCTGGTGAGGTTCTGCACCGAGGCGAACACGCCCAGCACGCTTCCGGGTTGAAGAAAGAAAGCCCCGTTGTTTTGGTTCGTGATCGCGCTCGACGGAAGGTAATCCAGATCAATCTCGACCGGATAAGTCGCGCCCACGGCGATGGGCGCACCATGCGCGCTTATGTCGAAACCTTGCGACGAACCCACCGCGGCTCCGCTAACTAAAGCAACGAATTCCCATCGGCCATTTTGATGGATCTGGAGATCGAACTCCCGCGTCACGGTCTGGCCCGGTGCCAGCGTGCCGAAGAGAATTGGGAAGTCGCCCGCGACCGCGATTCGGCCTAGGACATCTGATGTGTCACGCGCCCGCGGATCGACACCTTGCAGGCTGGCAATCACTGACTGGTCGCTCGTGTTCGTAACTGTTACCTCTACCTTCGGCGAAATAAGGTTACCCTTGGCGTCGGTTACCTGCCCTTGCTCATTGAGCAACATATTGACGATAGGTTGACCATCGATCTGAGGTTTCGCGCGCAACGTCACTTCCAACGGCGAGATAAGAACGTCTTTGGCCACGTTCAGGGTGCCCGACGACCCGGCCGAGCCGGTATAAGAGAGCGAACTTACCAGCTTTGTTTTTCCGCGCTTATCGATCGTCACGACCACCGGGAAAGATTGAGTAGGACTTGTGGGTGTTAGTTGAAAAGGAGGCGGCAGCGCACCCGCATTCACTGTTAGAATAACATCCGTCGCCAGACCGGAGGGCGGCTGCTCCTGCAAGAGAGGATCGGCAAAAGTGACAGTCAACTGGTCCTGCAGGTGAGACGTGACTTTGACCACAGCCAGAAACTGGTCGCCGACCTTGAAAAGAGTATCAGGCACCTCAATGTCCAAGTCCGCAGGAGAGCATCCGGCGCAAAGTTCCGGACTGATAGCGATCGGTGAATTATATGACTGGTTGCTTGCGTCTCGAGCCTGTCCCTTGGCGGAAATCGTAAACTTACCGGCGCGCGTCGCTTTAAAGAGGTACTCAAGCTCGCCCGATTGCCCCGGCCCAAGCGCGATCCCTGCGGGCGGCATCCCCACTAGCTCCGCGAGCCCTTCGCCAGCGTAGACGACCGACGCCGGATTCAACTTGGCGTCCACCAACTGAACGTCAGGAGAAACATTTGTGAAACGAGCACGTAACGCCACTTCCTCATTCAAAGCGATGTTCGCCTGCGGAGCGATCCAGGTCATCGCCAACGCTTGCTTGACCGGCACTCCTATCCGGGGCGAGTCGGAAGTGTTGAAGAACGACTGTCCATTGTAGCTAATCTGAAACTTGTAGCTGGCGTAATTCGAGATGGTCTCGAGCGAGGGAGGAAGCGTGGAATTCAGTTTTACGCGATAAGTTAAGTTTCGCGCTCCCGGGTTTGCACCGAAGTCGATGCTGATCCCAGTCGCTGTCTGGTTCACCACGCCTCCTTCGGCGCCGGTGAGAGAGCCGGGCACGATGGTCGTCCCATAGGGCGCGGAGGCGATGAAACTCGATCCCACATGGGTAAAATGCGGATACTGATTCGTGCTAACTCGATATTCGATTTCGTCATTGGGCCCGACCGGGCCGACCGTCGGCGTCGAAAGCCCGACCTTTGTGTAGAGCAAGGCCGTCGGCCTTGAGAGCGATCCTGTAACGGTGTGCGTCGTCGGAAAACGGAATTCCCATGAAACTGTCACAGCTGAGAGCGGCGGCATCTCAGGAAGGTCAGCGATAGAGGGTATAGTGACATAAAAACTCCTGACCGGAGAGTTACCGGTCTGCGCATCAGTCGTATAGGTGACGCTCTGCCCGCTGCCTGTCAGTCCAGGCTGGTTACCATCGGGACGAGAGTAGGTCATATAGCTAGGAAGGGAGATGGTCACGGTGCTGCTACTCGGGGACTCCCTGCCGGCACATGTCGCCGGATTCTGGTAATTGGGCCCCGCGTACGCGTTAACGAGGACGTGGAGTTCCTCGACGCTGTTGTCAAAAGGAGCATTGAAATTGGCATTGCCATCGAAACTGATATTCCCGCCGGTGGGTCCGTCGATGCATGCAGCAGCGTGAGCGTTCGAGCCATGAAGCGTGAGAAGACAAAATGTCGCGACAGCGAAGACGGCAATAAGAGAAGTGGAATTGCGGTTCATGTGTTTGTGGTTCTGAGGGAGAAGGATTTGGGGGGCGGTGACGTGCGTTAGAGCCTTTCACCAGCGGGTCATACGGTGGAGAAGAGGACTGCAGCGACGGCGCTGAGCCAAAGAGTCTGCTTGCTCATGTGCATAGGGGGATTCTGAAGTTGATGGGTTCAAGGAGCCAAAGCGCAAAACGACAGCTAACTCTGCCAATTTTTTTCCGGCGGCGATGCGGAGATGTTGCCAAGGTCTACGCCGAACGCGTAGATTGGAATCGCGGTCGACAGGTTATAAATCGCAGACCTGTCTCGCATTGTAGCTTCCAGTTCACCGTCGATGCCTTCATCTTCACCACGGCAACAAGTCACCGAAATCCTGGTCGATTGGAGCAAAAGCAATCGGGAGGCAGCGGCGAATCTGATGCCGCTGGTTTATGATGAGCTGCGCCGGATTGCGCGTGGTTATCTCCAGAAGGAGCGAAGTGATCATACCCTCCAGGCTACCGGCTTGGTCCACGAGGCTTATCTTAGGTTAGTGGATCACACCGTGGCTACCTGGCAAAATCGTGCACATTTCTTCGCGGTGGCCGCACGGGTCATGCGGCGCATTCTGGTCGATCACGCCCGGCGCACACGCAGCGAAAAGAGAGGCGGCAGTTGGGGTAAGGTGGAATTTAGAGAAGAGCTGTTAGTTTCCCCGGGGCGCGACGTAGACCTGATCGCCCTCGATGAGTCCCTCCAGAATCTGGCCAAGCTCAATGCGCGCCAAAGTCAGGTGGTCGAGCTGCGCTTCTTTGGCGGCCTTACCATGGAAGAAGTGGCCGAGGTGCTGGATATTTCGCCGAGGACGGCTAATCGAGAATGGAAGATCGCCAAAGCCTGGTTGCGACGCGAGATCGTGGGAGAAATGGAGTCGGCCGATGCAGAGTGAGCGTTGGCAACAGGTGACCGAGCTCTTTGAGGCCGCCGCCGAAATGAAGGAGCCGGAGCGGACGCGATATCTCCAGGAAGAATGCGCCGGCGATCGCGAATTGCTGGCCGAAATCGAATCGCTCCTCGCTTCGCACGAGCAGGCCTCCCAGTTCATCGAGCAACCGATCGCCGCTGTTCCGCGGGAGGTATTTTCCGAGACGAGGAGCGACCGCAGTGACGAACAATTCGGCGCCTATCGAATCATCCGCGAGATCGGGCGCGGCGGTCTCGGGACGGTTTATTTGGCGGAGCGCGCGGACGACGAATATCGCAAGGAGGTCGCGATTAAACTCGTTAGGCGGGGGCTCGATACCGAAGACATCCTGCGGCGCTTCCGCAACGAGCGACAGATTCTCGCCCAGCTCGATCATCCGAACATCGCACGCCTAATCGATGGCGGGACGACCGAAGACGGTTTGCCGTATTTCGTCATGGAATACGTCAAAGGCGAAACGATCGGCGCTTACTGCGAGAGTCACGCGCTCGATCTGCGCACGCGACTCGAGCTTTTCCAAAAAGTCTGCGCCGCGGTTACCTACGCGCACCAGAACCTGGTCATTCATCGCGATCTCAAGCCCTCGAACATCCTGGTCACGCCCGAAGGCGAACCAAAACTACTCGACTTCGGCATCGCCAAGCTTCTGACCACGGACGAGAACGTCTTCACCGTTACCGTGCCAGCGTTGCGGGTGATGACGCCGGACTACGCCAGCCCGGAGCAAATCCGCGGCGAGAAGATCACGACCGGCAGCGATGTTTACTCGTTAGGCGTGGTGCTTTTCGAATTGCTTACCGGCCAGAAGCCGTATCGCCTAACGGGCCGAACACAGGAAGAGCTGTCGCGCGCGATCACCGATCATGAGCCGTCGCGGCCAAGCGCGCTCGTGTCGGAACGTTCCAAGTTAATCGGCGGTGATCTCGACAAAATCATCCTGATGGCGTTGCGCAAGGAACCCGAGCGCCGCTATCCATCGGTCGAGCGTTTCTCCGACGATATTCGACGTTTTCTCGGCGGTCTGCCAGTGAGCGCGCGCCGGGATACGTTCTCGTATCGCACGCAGAAGTTTCTTCAGCGAAACAAGATCGGCGTAGCCGCCGCCGTTATGGTTTACCTGCTCTTGGCGGGAGGCGTTGTCGTCACCCTCATTCAAGCGGAAAGAGTTGCGCGGGAGCGCGATCACGCGCGGCGCGAAGCCGCCAAGGCCGAGCGGATCAATACCTTCCTGCAAAACGTGCTCGCCTTTTCCAGTCCCAGCTGGCTCTCGTCGAATACAAAACATAACCGCGAAGCCACCGTCGTTGAAGCGCTGGAAGCGGCCAGCCAGCGGGTCGAAACGGAATTAACCGATCAACCCGAGGTGGCCGCCGCCGTTGACTTCACTTTGGGGATGACTTTCCGGTCGCTCTCCCGCTTCGAGTTAGCGGAAAAGCATATGCGGGAATCTTTGGCCATCCGCCGCCGGCTCCTCGGTCCGCAGGACCAGGACGTGGCGCAGAGCCTGGCCGGGCTGGGGGACATCATCTACGCGAGCAAGAATGGCGAAGCCGAGTCGTCGTTGCGGGAAGCAATCGCGATCTATCGGCGCGCGGAAAAAAACGGAGAGGTGGACGCAAAGTGGTTCACCATCGCCTTGAGCGACATGGCCTTGGTGGTGCAATTCTCGAAGAAGGGAGACCCGAAGGAGGCAGTTGCGCTTTTTCAAGAAGCCCTGCAGGTGGCGGATCGACTGAAGGGGGCGGATCGCGCTCCGATTCCGATTATCTATTCTAACCTCGGGAACTTCCTCTTTGATCATGGAGACATCGATAGCGCGATCGCTTACACGCGGAAAGCGATCAAGGAAGAGGAGCTCGTCCCGGGCGAAGGCCGGATGGAGACAGGGACTTTCCTGAATAATTTGGGCAACGCCCTAGGCGCGCGCGGCGATCTTGCAGAGGGACGCGCGGTCTTGCAGAAGTCGATCGTGTTTTACATGAAAGCGCTGGGCGATTCCCATTCTTACACTACTGCCCCGATCGCCAATCTGGCGGACAACTATTGCCGAGCGGGCGAGTATGACCGGGCGCTCGAAGAGTCGAGACGCGCGGTGGACATTCTCAAGCGAGCTTATCCGGACGACGAGCGGATTGATTACGTCCGGGCATGGATTCCGCTCGGCAAAGCTCTCACGCACACCGGCGAGCTCGCCGAAGGAGAAAAGATTCTCCGACGCGCCGTGGAGATAGGAAAACAAAAACTACCCGCGAAACACCGCTGGATAGCTAACGCCCAAGGCGCCTTGGGCGAGAATCTGGCGCTGCAAAATCGCAACGAAGAAGCGCACGAACTTCTCCTCACTTCCTACGACAACATGAAGAGCAGTCTCGGTGAAAAAAATCCCGCGACCGTGGCGGCGGCGGAGCGTTTGGAGAAGTTCCGGCAGGCACAGAGCCAAAAAGATCAGCCGAGGTAATCCGGCAACTTCGAAGAGACCTAGCGTGTCTCGTGCCTCATTAATGTCATCCTGAACCGCGCAGACGGTGAAGGATCTCGCACCGGATCGTTGGGTAGTGCGGAACTTCTCGTTGACGAAGCACCCTCTGCGAGATCCTTCGGCGCGCTGCGCCAGCCTCAGGATGACGGCGGGTAGACTTGACGACTCGTTAGGCGAGCACCGGCTCGGACTGCGGAACTGGATCGACCCACTTGCCGTGTTCGCGGATGAGGTCCTGCAACCGATCGACCGCTTCCGCTTCGGGAATGTTGAACTTCACCGCCTGTTTGCCGACGTAGAGATTGATCTTGCCCGGCGCGCCGCCGACGTAACCGAAATCCGCGTCGGCCATTTCGCCCGGGCCGTTTACGATGCAGCCCATGACCGCGATAGTCACGCCTTTCAAATGCGAGGTCGCTTCTTTGATCCGCGCGGTCGTCGTTTGCAGGTTGAACAATGTCCGGCCGCACGACGGGCAGGCGACGTAATCGGTCTTGAAAATGCGACAGCGCGCGGCTTGGAGGATGTTGTAGGACAGGCGCATCGCTTGTCCGGGTGCTTCTTCGCCTTGCACCAAGATCGCGTCCCCGATTCCGTCGCAAAGAAGCGAACCGATATTGGTCGAGGCGATGAGCAAGGCTTGCAGGAAATCCGACGAAGTCTGGCCTAACGAGTCCTTAAGCAGGATCGGATGATGTGAGGAAAGTTTCGCCGCGAGCAAACGGAACGCCGGGATCACCGGAAGGTCGAGGCCATCGCGCACGGTCACGAGACGGGGCGGTTGCTGATTCAATATTTGGAAATCGTCGCGCGGATCGACTTCGGTGATGTCCGCCTGTTCATAAACAATCTCGGGCTTGTAATCGCCCATGCGCTCGACCTTGTGCGCGATCTTCTCGAAGTTCTCCTGCCGAATGAAAACCCGAAGAGTTTCCTCGCCGCCTAACGACACTTCTTGGCCAATCTTTTGTGAAGGACGTCGCTGGTAGGAAAAGGGATCGTAGGAAAGTTTGACGTCGCTAATGGTCGAGCCGTGTTCTCTCGGCAGCCTAACGAGTGCTTGCGCGACTGGAATCTCGTGGATGCTGTCCTCGGTCAACGAAACGCGGACGGTGTCGCCGATGCCGTCTGCCAAGAGCGATCCGATGCCGATCGCACTTTTGATGCGCGCGTCTTCGCCTTCGCCCGCTTCGGTCACGCCGAGATGGATGGGATAATTCCAAGAGTCGTCGTCGGCGGTGGCGATCGTGGCGCGAGCTTCCAGCTTGCGTGTTTCTGATCCGCGCAAGCTGGAAGCTCGCGCCACGGCGGAAGTCGCTGCCATTTCTTCCTCATTCAGGCGCGCGACGAGAAGCCGGTAGGCATTGATCATCACCTTTGGGTTGCTCGATTTCATCGAGAACACGAAGGCGTGATAATCGAGCTCGCGCGCGATCCGGGCGAACTCGAGCGCGCTCTCGACCATCCCGAGCGGCGAGTCGCCGTAACGATTCATGATCCGGTCGGAGAGCGAGCCGTGATTCGTCCCGATGCGCATGGCGACGCCGCGTTCCTTGCACAGCCTAACGAGTGGTGTGAAACGCTCGCGGATGCGTTCCAATTCGGCGGCGTATTGCTCGTCGGTGTATTCGAGAATCTTGAACTTCTTCGAGTCGGCGTAGTTGCCCGGATTGATCCGCACCTTTTCGACCCACTTGGCGGCTTCCATCGCGGCCTCCGGTTTGAAATGAATGTCCGCCACGATCGGCACCTCGCAGCCGCGCTCGCGCAAACCGCGCACAATGTTTTGCAAATTAGCCGCGTCTTTCACGGTCGGCGCAGTGATGCGCACAATCTCGCAGCCGACCGCGGCCAGTTCCATCGTCTGCGCGATGGATGCTTCCGTGTCCATCGTGTCGCAGGTAATCATCGACTGCACGCGAATCGGATTCGCGCCGCCAAGGCCCACGTTGCCGACCATCACTTCACGAGTGACGCGGCGCTGATGCGAAAATGGATCGACGCAGTAGTTCACCGCTTCCGTTTCCGCGCGTCATTACTTACCTCATCGAGCGCCACGATGAGTTTGACGTCAATTCGCTGGCTGCCGCCGCCAAGTTTGGAAACGTAAACTGTCCGATAATCGGTCGCGAAAGACATGAACTCTGGATGATCGACCAAAACCCGCGCCCCATTCGTCAGCATAATCTCGAATGGCTGAAACGGCGCCGCTTTGTAAACCTCCTTTAGCTCGTTTGCGTTCATCCTTCCGAGCTTATCCGAGTTTTGAATGGGCGGCAATTTCAGCCTTGCGGCTCGACCACGACCGCCGTCCCATAACACAAAACTTCGGTCGCCCCTTCCATCACTTCGGTGGCGTCGTAGCGCAAACCGACGACCGCATTCGCGCTTGAGGGCTTCGGCGTTGGTCGAGCATTTGCGCGAGCGCGTCCTGGCGGGTTTTTTCGCAGAGGTTGGTCAGGATGGTGATGTTGCCGCCGATAAGCGTCTGCAAGCCGGCGCCAATCGTGCCGAAGATCGAACGCGAACGGACGATGATCCCGCGAACCACGCCTAACGACTTCACGACTCGATAACCCGGCAACTCGAAGCCGGTGGTCGTCATCGCGGCATTCATTAACGCTTTTGCGTAGCGGTAGACTTGGCCGGCGCAGATTCCGAATCTTTCCCAAACAAATCGCCGATATCGAAGAAGCTGACGTAGGCCATGTAGCCGATGATCAGCACCGCGCAGGCCGTCTGCACGAATTCCAAAATGCGCGTGTTGACCGGCTTGCGGCGAATCGATTCGATAATCGCCAGCACAATGTGCCCGCCATCGAGTACCGGAATTGGCAGCATGTTGAGGATGGCGAGGTTGACGTTGAGGACAACGCTGAACCAGAGCGCCATCTGCCAGCCGCGTTCGTTTTGGAAGAGCAAATAATAAATGCGGCCGATGCCGACCGGGCCGCTCAAGTGCTGCAGCTTCACGTCCGACTTCGGCGAGGCCACGGCGCTGATCGTATTGATCGTGCTCGTGATCGAGTTGTAGACCTGCTCGATCGGATCGGGATGCGCGATCGTGGTGCGTCCGGCGCCGTCCCAACGAATACCGATCCGCGGCGTTTTGTCGCCTTTGCCATCGTCGAGCAACGCCGGCGTCATTTGCGGCTGAAGTAATTTCCCGTCGCGCAAAACTTCCAGGGTGAGCAATTCCGTCGGATGTTTTGCGATATAATCCGGGAGCGCGTCGGGATGGAAAATGCGCTGGCCGTTCACGCTGCGGATGACGTCGCCATGCTGTAAACCGGCGGCGGCCGCGGGCGTCTTCGGTTGCACTTCATCGACGATCGGCGTGACCGCCGGAAGGATGAGCACTTGGCGGACCGATTTTCTGCGCCAACCGCTCGTCACGGAATGATAAGGCGCGACTGAAAAATCGAGTGTCGCGCCGTTGCGTTCCACTTTGAAGGGAATGGTCGCGCCTTCGCTGCGCACGACATTCCAGACGACGCTGTTATTCATCCCGGAAAAGCGCTTCACCGGCTGGCCGTCTACTTCGAGGATGTTATCGCCCGGAAGTAATCCAGCCCGTTCCGCCGGCGAATCTTTCTCCACGTAACCGATCACCGTGGTCGTTTCCGATTCGTTCACCGGATGGCCCACGCCCCAGACGATGCAGGCGAAAGTGAGTGCGAGCAGAATGCTAAAAAGCGGACCGGCGATCGCGACGATGATTTTATCGAGCGCGGAAATCTTCGGCAGTTGCGCGCGGTCTACATCCGCTTCGCCTTCGATGATGTCCATCGGCGCGAGCTGCGGCAATTTCACAAAGCCGCCCGCGGGAATGCTCCCGATGCTGTAGAGCACGCCGTTGATTTTCTTTTTCCAAATCGGTTTGCCGAACCAAATGCCGAACTGCTCGATGTAAAGGCCGCGCCACTTCGCCGCCAGGAAATGGCCGAGCTCATGCACGGCGATGAGCAGATTAAATAGAACGACGACCTCGAGGATGATGAGGAGGACGCGAAGAAAATGCGGAATCATCGGCGCAACGTTTGATTAGTTCGACCGAACCTGCGCGGCCGCTTCCCGGCGCGCCCATTGATCGGCGGCCAATATGCCATCGAGCGCAACGTCCGCAACGGAGGCGTGGCGGTTCATGATCTCTGCGACCAATTGCCAGATCTCCGGAAAGGCGATGCGTTTTTCAAGGAATGCTGAGACCGCGACTTCATTCGCAGCGTTCAAAACAGCAGGCAGGGTGCCACCGGTTTCGCCGGCCCGGCGCGCGAGATCGAGCGCCGGGAAATGCTCGTAACGAGGCGTCTCAAATTCCAATTGCCGCAGCTTTCCGAAATCGAGCGGCGCGAGCGAATTCGGGACGCGTTCCGGCCAGGTTACGGCGTACTGAATTGGGAAACACATGTCCGAGTTGCTCATCTGCGCGAGCACGGAACCGTCGGTAAACTCAACCATCGAATGCACAATGCTCTGCGGATGAATGACTACTTCGACGCGCGCCATCTCGACATCGAAAAGCCAGCGCGCTTCGATCATTTCCAGGCCTTTGTTGAAAAGCGTGGCGGAATCGATCGTGATTTTCGGGCCCATGTTCCAGGTCGGATGTTTCAACGCCTGCTCGACTGTGATCGCGGCGAACTGCTCGTTAGGCAACTTGCGGAACGGGCCGCCGGACGCGGTCAGAATCAACCGGCGCACCTCGGCGTCCTGACCATCCAGGCATTGGAAAATGGCGTTGTGTTCGCTATCGACCGGAAGAACGCGCACCTCTTTTTGCGCAGCGGCTTTCATAACGATCTCGCCCGCCATCACGAGAATTTCTTTACTCGCGACCGCGAGATCTTTCCCCGCTTCGATCGCCGCCAAGGCCGGCCGCAAACCACCGGTTCCAACCACCGCCACCAGGACCATTTCAGCACTCGTTAGGCGCGCGATCTCACACAAACCATCTTCGCCCACGAAAATCTTTGGTTCGTAATTCAAAGCCGCGCGCAACTCGCCGAACTTGCTTTCATCGACAATGCAAACTGCTTCCGGGCGCAACTCGTTAGCCTGCTGCGCCAGTTTCGTCGCGCTGCTGTTGGCCGCGAGGCCGACGATCTCCATCCGCTCCGGAATATCGCGCGCAACTTTCTGCGCGCTCTCGCCGATGGAACCGGTCGCGCCCAACACGACGATGCGTTTGCGCTTCATTTAGACAGAATGAACGGAATCGACAGAATGAGGGAAATCGAAATCAGAACGAGACCGACTCATCTCGCCGCGTGCGGAACTTCCTTTTGAATTCGAAGCGGGTGGTTCCGAAGTTTAGAAGCAAGCCGTCGTCGAGGCCGGTCGCCGTGAGGTAATTCACCAACTGGACCTCGTGAATTTTTGCGAGCATCTGCACAGCTTTGATCTCCACGATCAAAACGCCGTTGACGAACATATCAGCTGCAAAAGAGCCGACGAGTTGGCCCTCGTATTGCACCGCGATTTGTTTTTCCGGTTCGACCGATAGACCCGCGTTTCGCAGTTCCCAACCAAGCGCATTTCGATAAACCGATTCGAGAAATCCCGACCCCAGTTTCGAATGAACCTTCATCGCGCCGCCGATAACTTTCCCCGCGAGATCGTATTGTTCCGGCGCCTCTTCCATTTTGTAAATTCTGTTCATTCTGTCCCGCCTTCCTCAGGGCACGCGAATGACCAAGCGCAGATAAAAAAACAAAAGCGGCGCGGTAAAGAGCAGGCTGTCGATCAAATCCAGCACGCCGCCAATGCCTGGCAAAAAGTTCCCGGAATCCTTCACGCCGGTACTCCGTTTGATGATCGATTCCGCGAGGTCGCCCACGACCGCAGCGAAGCCTAACAAGAGGCCAAGCACGGTCGCATGCGTCCAGTTCAAAACCGAAAGATGGCCGGGCATGAGCGCGAAAAGTCCCCAGCTCGCGAGCAACGAAAAGAAGAGCGCGCCACAAAAACCTTCCCAGGTTTTCTTCGGGCTGATGTGCGGAATCATCTGATGTTTTCCGATCACGCTCCCAGTGAGATACGCGCCCATGTCGCTGAATTTCGTGATCGCGATCAGATACAAAACATAGAACTGGCCGGTGACCACGCCGCTAGGCGAGCGCGGCAAAACGTAAACAATTTTCGTGATGAAATTGTAGAGCCAGAGCACGTAGAGCAGTCCGAAAAGCGTGTAAGCCATTGTGCGCAGCGGCGCGTCGTCGCGCAGGCTTTCGAACATTTGCCGGGTGAAAACGGTCAGCAAAAATCCGAGCAGCACCGCCATCTCGAAGTCGTAGGATTGTGCCGGCCCGACTTTCGAAAAGTAATAGAAGCTGCCGCAGATCATGATCGTCCCGCAGACCATGGCGGTGACCTTGAAATTCGGCAGACCCTTGTGGTCGAGCATGCCGTAAAATTCCCAAAGCGAGGTCAGCCCGAGCGCCAAACTTAATGCTAAGAAGGCCAGCTCGTATCCCGAGAAAATGATCAGCAGCGCGACCGTCCAAAGCGTGACCGTGCTCGCAAAGCGAAAGATGAACGTGAGCCGGCCCGTGATCGGTTTGGGCGCAACTTGCTCGATCGTCGCGGACATTCGTGGTCACCATCTAGAGACGCCAAGAATTTGTCCACAGATTCCACAGATTTTCACAGACCGGAAGCGGAACGAATACGGCAACAAGATCTGCGTAAATCTGCGAAATCTGTGGACGAACAGTTTTGCGTCGTGCAACTCCTCTGCCTAGTTTCATCGGCATGAGCGCGACCATGCAGGCGGTGGTGAAATCGAAAGCGGCCCCCGGATTGGAAATGCAGGAAGTTCCCGTGCCCGAGATCGGGCCTAACGACGTCCGCATTCGCGTGCAAAAAGCTTCGATCTGCGGGACCGACGTGCACATTTATAACTGGGACGCGTGGGCGCAAAAAACCATTCCCGTGCCGATGGTCATCGGTCATGAATTCGTCGGCACAATCGATCAAGTCGGCGGCGCGGTCCGGGATTTTAAGGAAGGCGATATCGTCACCACCGAAGGCCACATCGTCTGCGGACATTGCCGGAATTGTCTGGCCGGCCGTCGCCATCTTTGCCCGAACACCAAAGGCATAGGCGTGAATCGGCCGGGCGGATTTGCCGAATATGTTTCCGTGCCGGTGACGAATCTCTGGCGGGTCGATCCGAAATTTCCCCTCGATGTCATCTCCTGTTCGGACCCGTTAGGCAACGCCGTCCACACCGCGCTTTCCTTCGATCTCGTCGGCGAAGATGTGCTCATTACCGGCGCTGGCCCGATTGGTTGCATGGCGGTGCCGATCGCGAAAATGGCCGGCGCGCGCAAGGTCGTCATCACCGACGTGAATCCCTACCGGCTCGAGATCGCGCGCAAGATGGGCGCGACCATGGCGATCGACGTGCGCGAAACGAAACTGCAGGACGCGATGCACGAATTGGAAATGAAAGAAGGCTTCGATGTCGGCCTCGAGATGTCGGGCAACCCGCGCGCCTTCACCGACATGCTCGACGTCATGGTCAACGGCGGACGCATCGCCATGCTCGGCATCATGCCCGGGAGCGCGGCGATTGATTGGAACCTGGTCGTCTTCCACGGCCTAACGATTAAAGGAATCTACGGCCGCGAGATGTTCGAGACCTGGTACAAAATGACCGCGCTTATTCAAAGCGGGCTCGATATCTCCCCGGTAATCACGCACCATTTCCGCTTCGATAATTTCCTCGAAGGCATCGAGCTGATGAAGTCCGGTCAATCCGGCAAAATCGTGCTCGATTGGGAAAAAGCGGCGTAGCAGAATGCAGAACGGAAACTAACCGGAAAGGAAAACCAACATGCCAGCAAAAAAGCAAAACAAGAAGACAACGAAAATGCGCGATCTGAAACCGAAGAACAAAACCTCGATGACCAAAGGCGGCGCGGCCAGCCTGCAATCGGGCAGCCCCATGCGCAGCCCGGCCGCTTCCTTCGGGAATCCTCCCGGCTCGCTTTAGCCTAACGAGACCAGGCGTTCGATCGGCGCCGGCGCAAATGCGCGCCGGCAGCCGCGCCTAACGATTCGTTAGGCAAATAAATCACTTCGCTCGCGGCTCGCGCGGGAACCTTATTGCAAGGCAGCCGCTTCCTGCTCGTTGCCTTGCAACTCCAGCAGCATCCGACGCAGATGCTTGTAGTGCTGTCGGCCGTAGAGCACGTGCGCGCTCGCCTGCGAATCGCCCCAGCGCAGAACTTCGATCCGCTCCTCGCGCAGGCCCCACTTGTTCATCTCCGCGCGATTCGCCATGTAAAGGTCGATCGTGTTCCGTCCGGAAAGCGCCCAGCCGTAATCATCCACCTTATAAATTTGTCCGGTCGAGAGCAGGCGAAAGGTTGTCCCTGCCGGCCAGCGCGACCAATCAGCCGCCGCGCTTCCGATCGTCGGCCGGATCGTTTCCGTGCGCACGATTTTCTTCCGGCCGCGCTTCGTCTTTACCCAAACTGTGACCTTGCGCTTTTGCGGCGTCAGGAGCGACTCGAGCGACCTCGAGCGCGCCCCGCGTTCCGCCACCTGCACCCCCGGCGTGGCTGCCTTTAATTGGCTGCCGAGCGCATTGTGATTCGTGTATTGCACATGATCCGCCTCCGTATGCGTGTAAGCGGTCGTGCGCACGGTTTGGAAATCCTGTTTCGCGATCGGCGTTTCGTAATTCGGCAGCGGACGGGACGCGGAATGAGTCGGCGTCGTTTCGCAGGAGGACAAAAACGCCGCGGCGCCGAGCGCGCCCAAGCCGAGAATGAGTGGATGAAACGAGTAGCGTGGCAAAGTAACTCGCTCGGTTGTTAACAGTTATTCACAAGCCCGCAAGAATATTTTCCCGCCCCGCTTTTGCATCGGCCCCGCGAACGCGGAAGTTGGCCCATGCTCCCTTCATTCGACCAACAACTCGCCGGCACCCTCGAGGAAATCCGTTCGCAAGGACTCTACAAAACCGAGCGCATCATCACCACCCCGCAGGACGCGAAGATCTCCGTCGGCGACGGCCAGCGCGTGCTCAACATGTGCGCGAACAACTACCTCGGCCTGGCCGATCATCCCGCGCTCATCGCCGCGGCCAAGGAAGCGCTCGATACCCATGGCTTCGGCATGGCCAGCGTCCGCTTCATTTGCGGCACGCAGGACATTCACAAGGAACTGGAAGGCGCGCTCACCAAGTTCCTCGGGACCGAAGACACCATCCTTTATCCCTCCGCCTTCGATGCCAATGGCGGCCTCTTCGAAACCTTACTCGGCTCGGAAGACGCCATCATTTCCGACGAACTCAATCACGCCTCCATCATCGACGGCGTCCGCCTCTGCAAAGCGCAGCGCGCGCGCTACAAGCATAACGACATGGCCGATCTCGAAGTTAAGCTTAAGGAAGCCAGCGGCGCCCGCGTCCGCATGATCGCGACCGACGGTTGCTTCTCCATGGACGGCACCATCGCCGATTTGGAATCAGTCGTTAGGCTAGCTGAGAAATATAACGCCATCACCATGATCGACGACGCCCACGCCACCGGCTTCCTCGGCAAAACCGGCCGTGGCACACACGAGTTCCGCAACGTTATGGGGCAGATCGACATCATCACCGGCACTCTTGGCAAAGCCCTCGGCGGCGCCAGCGGCGGCTTTACCAGCGCGCGCCAAAGAATCGTCGAGCTACTCCGCCAGCGTTCCCGGCCTTACCTATTCTCGAACAGCGTCGCGCCCCACATCGTCGCCGCAACCCTGAAAGCCCTCGAGTTACTCAGTGCCTCCACCGAGTTACGCGACAAACTGGAAGGTAACACCAAATATTTCCGCCAAGCCCTTACCGAGCGGGGCCTAACCATCAAACCCGGCACCCATCCCATCGTCCCGATCATGATCGGCGATGCCGCCAAGTCGCAAAAGTTCGCCGCCCGGATGCTGGAGAAAGGCGTCTACGTCATCGGCTTCTTCTACCCGGTAGTTCCGCACGGCACCGCCCGCGTCCGCACCCAGGTCAGCGCCGCCCACACCCGTGAAGACCTCGAGTTCGCCGTCAAAGCCTTCGCCGAAACAAATAACGAACTGCAAGCAACCGCTCCCTAGGCGACGGTTCCCTTGGAGACGGCCCGCCCCCGGGCCGTTTAACTGAGCTAACCCGCGTCCCGTTAACCCAGTTAGCCCTCGGCCTGTTTAACCCAGTCCGCCCACGTCCCATTCCAATCGAAAACTCTCCGGCGCGATGGCGCGCCGGCTCCAAAGCTTCCGAAGAAACATCATCGCGCCGCATCCGCACTTGCATAACTCAACCACTACGCGCCTCCTTCTCCTATGCTCTACATGATCGTCGAACGCTTCAAAGATGCGCCCGCCATCTACGCCCGCTTTCGCGAAAAAGGCCGGATGATGCCAGTAGGTCTGGAATACCTCTCCAGTTGGATCAGCCAGGACCTGACCGTTTGCTACCAACTCATGCAAGCGCCCGACGAAAGTTACTTCCAACCCTGGATCGATAACTGGAGCGACCTGATGGAATTCCAAATCGTCCCCGTCCGCACCTCCGCCGAAGTCATCGAGCTAATGGCCCCAAATGCCAACCTGACCCCTCGTTAGGCAACACCTCCGGGGATAACTCCGGGGAGCGCAAGCTTTGAGGAGATCACCACTCAGCGTGCTGGCGACGTCAACCTGCCATCGCCAGCTTCCTCTCCTTGTGGCGCGAGCTTCCCAGCTTGCGAGTTGAGAAGAGGCAAGCTGAAAGCATGCGCCACAAAAGAACTCCGGGAAGCGCACGCTTGCGGCATGCTGGTGATCGCATTCTGCGATCACAAACTTTCTCGGGTAGCGACCGCCGCGCACCTCCGCGTCGCTCTTAGCCCTTAAGCTTTACGCAAACCAGAGCGCCAGAACACCAGCACCAGGACTGCGAGCGCAAGAATCATCAGCGACCAGGTAGCCGGCTCCGGCACGAGGGCGAAGCTGGACGGTTGATTGGTAAAGGTGGCGAAGATCGTCTGATTTCCCATTGAATCGAACTTCAGGATCCTATCATTACCCGCGTCGAGGAAGAAGAAGTTGCCCGCGCCATCGAAGGTAATATCAGCGACCGTGCCGGCGGTCGCAGCCGGTGTAAAGACATGCGCTGTGCCATCGAGGTCATAGTAAGTAATGCCGCCAGAAGCGCCGACGCCGGCGTAGAGGTGGGTAAAGTTACTATCGAAGGTAAGGGTGACGGCGTTCGGCAGGACCGCGAAAACGGAACTGGTCGCGCCATCGGGTGAAAACTTCGTGATGCCATTAGTCTGCGCGACATAGAGGTTCCCCGAGAGATCGAAGGTGAGCGCTTCCGGGCCGGCGATGAGGCTGGCGAAAACGCTGGAAGTCGCGCCATCCGGCGAATACTTCACGATCGTTCCTGCGGTCGTGTTCGCGACGTAGATGTTCCCGGCGGCGTCAATCGCCACATCGCTCGGCGCGGTCAGGCCGCTGGCAAAGACCGTCCGAGTCCCGCTCGGGGTAAACTTGTAAACGACATTGGCCGAGTCGTCCGCCAGGTAGAGGTTACCGGCGCTATCGACGATCATCCCCTCCGGCCCGGTCGAAGTGCCAAAAGGGCTGGACGCGCCACCGCCCGAGACCAGGTTGACGTCGCCCCCGCTGAAGCTCACATAAAAACTCTGCGCCCTGACCGAGTTCGGAAACAAGGTGGTGAAGGAAAGAAGAGCGAGACCGAGGAAACGTAGAAGCCTGGACATATCAAATTTATGGAGTTGCGCGAAGATTACGGGGTCGCTACCTGCGCTGGCAAGACGAAATCTGGCGATCGTCAATGTTCGGCGAAGTTCGAAAATCGCTGAGAAATCAAGGGCTCAAACTAATCCAAAAATGCCGCGCCGGTTAAAGGAATAAACCCCGGCGCGACCCTCGGTATAAGCAAAGACCTCCGGGGAGCGCACGCTGCCAGCGTGCTGGCGATGGCAGCCTGCCATCGCGAACTTCCTCCCCCTGTGGCGCGAGCTTCCCAGCTTGCGAGTCGAGAAGAAGCAAGCTGGCAGCATGCGCCACGCTTCGAGGCAAGCTGCGAAAGATCCATTGGAATCCGCTAGCGCAGCGAGCTGCAAGAAGGCAGTCGGCTCCCCAACCACCAAGCTACCAAGCTACCTCCTCCCAAAAAAAAGCCGCGCCGGTTAAAGGAACAAACCCCGGCGCGACTTCCCCTGGCTCCATGCAAGCCAAGTTGTCTAGATAAAACTATGCCGGCGCAGTGCCAGAAGCGGTCGTCGCCCCGCCTTCGCTCGTCTCTCGTGCCGCGTCCCGAGATCGATGATCATCCGCGCGCTGGTGTATTCGCCAAAGAACTGCGCATTCTTTTTCTTCTGCTTCCGCATCGAACGATCCAGCTCATTCCTCAGTAACGCATCCGCGCTATCTTCCAGACCTTGGATGTCCTCCGTCGCTCTCTTCGTTACTCCCTTAGCTACTCGCGGTCTGCCCACCAGCGGAGAGTAAGCATCGATCGCCGCCTGCAGCGCCGTCGTGTCCGCCACCGCGTCTGCGTTGAAGCCACTCGTTAGGTCGGCGGCATTCGCTGCCGCGAGATCATGAATCTCCTGACAACGAGGCGCCACCACCGTATTGCCGAGATGAACCAAATCCGTCAGATGCAGGTCCACCTTCGCAGCCATTTCGTCGTCGCCCCGGCTGACCGCGAGTGAATGCAATCACCCGCGATGTCCGCGGCCAGTTCGATCATCGAAAGATTCTTCCGATTCTTTCCACCCGCGATCCCCGTTTGCGGCGTGCCTTGGATGCCGGTTTTCTCGCCGAGCTGCGTCACGCAACCTTGCAAGCGCGTCACCATGTTAGTTATCCCAGTCAGAGCCGACCAAACTGAGTTGAATTTTCCCATCACGCCAAGCACGGCGAGATACATCGATAATTTGTTCTGTTGCGTAGCGTTCATCGGCACGCCTCCGCATTATTCTTAGTTTTCATGCTGCCTAACGAGAGCAAGATCTCGACCGCCGAAGTCCGAAATTGCGATTTTCCTATAATAACTTCGGAGCCATTGAGACTAGACCAGCGCTAAGGGAAATCGCTGCAGAGCGCTCGAACATCCATTCCTACGAATATAAATATCTGAGCAACACTCGGAGAATCCATTCCGAGCCTGCGAAAATCGAAGCCGTATCTTCGAATATCCGAACCAAGCGG
>CAXSCV010000019.1:17568-54809 GCA_964235895.1 uncultured Chthoniobacterales bacterium | reverse complement strand
GAACGAGCGGATCAAAGATGATTGGGCGCGCATGGTCGCGGAACGCGGCATCACATTGCTGCGACAGGACGAAACCGGCGCGGTAAAGTTGCACTTTTATCGCGATCGTTTCGAAGCGATTCCTTACTTGCGGCCGGAAATTTTCCGCAGCGACAAGCGATAAATCTCCGCGCCGTCGTCCCGAAAACGCGCTTCAAAAGTCGTCGCCGGAGAAGCGCTCAAGGCGATATCGCGTTCTGGAATGAAAAGAGGAACGGCGGAGGCGAGACGTTCGATTTCCGCAAAATAATCCGCGTGATCGGTTGCGATGCGCAACTCGCCTTGCGCAACCAAAGCGCGCGCCGCGGCCCGGAAAAATTCTTCCGAAACTACGCGACGATTCTGGTGCCGGCGCTTCGGCCACGGATCGGGAAACAAGAGATGAAAAACCGCGACCGATCGCGGCGGCAGGAGTTGCCGAATCGCGTGCAAAATATCGAAGCGCAAAATGCGAGCATTCGTTAGGCGAGCGTCCCCGATTTTGCGCGCGGCGCCGCGTGCGCGACCGGGCAGGCGCTCGATTCCAAGAAAATCGCGCTCCGGATTTTCCGCCGCACGCGCGACCAGAAAAGTACCGTCACCGCATCCGAGATCAACTTCCAAAGGCCCAGCACGCCGCCCGAAAATTTGCGCGAGATCCAGCGGCGCCAATTCGCTTTCGGGCACCACTTCCGCCTCGGGAAAAGAACGGCGATTGGTCCGCATGCGGCAGAGCACTTCGCGCGCGCGGTTACGAACGAGCGGAAACCGCGTCTTGAATAATTTGCCAGACGCGCCGCAGATGATCCTCGGTCGTGAGCAAATTTCCCAAGCCGAGCCGCATGACCGCGCGGCCGCGCAACTTGGTTTGCATTAGATAAGTTTCGCCGCCGGCGTTGATCGTCTCGACCATTTTGCTGTTCGACCGATCCGCGCTCGCGTCGTCCGCCGCTTTCATTCGGAAACAAACGACGCCCATCACGGTCGGCGCGGAAAGTTCGAAGCGCTCGTCCTTCCTGATCCAATCGCTGAAGAGCTGCGCCATTCGCAAATGTTCGCGGATACGCGCGGCGATTCCTTCGCGGCCAAAAGTGCGCCAAACCATCCAGGCTTTGAGCGCGCGGAAACGGCGTCCGAGTTGCACGCCGTAATCCATGTAATTGATCTCCGCGCCGGCCGCATCGCCGCGCAAATATTCCGGCACGAGAGTGAAGACATCGCGCAAACGTTTGATCTCGCGGACGTAAAGCGCGCTGAAATCGAACGGCACAAAAAGCATCTTGTGCGGATTGACGACTAACGAGTCCGCCTCGTTCCAACCGTCCGCGACCCATTTGCATTCGGGCAAAAGCGCGAGTCCTCCACCGTAAGCCGCGTCGATGTGCAGCCACATTTTGTGCTCGCGACAAACCCGCGCGATCGCAGCGACCGGATCGACACTCGCAGTCGAAGTCGTGCCCACCGTCGCGACGACGGCGAGCGGCAGAAATTCTTTGCGCAAATCGGCGGCTATCGTTTCGCGGAGCGCGTCGACGTTCATTTTGAACTCCGCGTCGCTGGGGATGCGGCGAACATTGTGTTCGCCCAAACCGAGCGCGATGGCCGCTTTCTCGACGGAACTGTGCGCCTGATCGGAAACGTAAATGCGAAAAATCGGCAACTCGCTCCGACCAGCCAGACCGAGTGTGCGCACAGAAGTGCTGGCTTCTTCGCGCGCGGCCGCAAGCGCATGCATGGTCGAGATGGAAGCGGTGTCGTAGACCACGCCGTTGAACTCGTTAGGCAAACCGAGCCATTGCTGCAACCAGCCGAGCACGACTGTTTCCAACTCCGTCGCAGCCGGAGAGGTGCGCCAGGTCATGGCGTTCACGTTCAGCGCCACGGTCAGCATTTCCGCGAGGATGCCGGGCGAAGTCGTGGTGGAGCCGAAGTAACCCATGAATTGCGGATGCGACCATTGCGTGATGCCCGGGAAAATCAGTCGCTTGAAATCGTCCATGATCGCCGCGAACGGCTCGCCCTTTTCCGGCGCGCTCGCCGGTAACGCGCGGCCAAGCGCACCCGGCTTCTCGTTAGGCGAAATTTTTTGCGCGCCGATCTGCTCGCGATAATCGGCGATCCAATCCGCGATCTCGTGCAACTGCTGGCGGAAAAGATCCGCCGAAATATCGCCTAACAAATCGCCCGGCGTTTTCATTCGTTAGGCAAGTTTTGCGTTCCCTAAAAAGCGAAGCCGAAACTGAAATGGAACGCGCCGAAGTCTTCGTCATCGCGCGGGCTCGGGTTCACGCCGTAATCGATCCGCAGCGGACCGATCGGCAATTTGTAGCGCAGTCCGACGCCGACCGCATAACGCAAATCGTCGAAGCCGGCGTCCTCCGCATTCGGCAGCAAATTTCCCGCATCGACGAAGACCGCGCCCTGCAATTCGCCGAAGATCGGGAAGGTGTATTCCACGTTGTAAACGCTGAAAAATTCGCCGCCGATCGGGTCGCCGTTGACGTGCGGACCGAGGTCGCGCTCGCCGAAGCTGCGCACGGAATTACTGCCGCCATTGAAGAAGCGCTCGTCGATCGGAATGGCGGTTCCGTTTAATCCTTCGATCACGCCGACGCGCGCGCCGAAAGCCAGTAGCGATTGGCGGAACCAATGTTGGAAGCCGCTCACTTGTTCGTCCGCGCTCGGATTTAACTGCACGGTTTTCTTTTGCGGCGCGAACGGAATGTAGTAACTCACGCGCGCGGTCGCGCGCACAAACTCCAGCTCGCTCCCGAGCGCTTCAGTGGCGTAATCAAAAGTGTTATCGATGACGATGCCGCGCGGCGAAACCAGCGGACTTTTCCGAGGATCGTAAGTCTGCGTGAAGCCAATCGAGTTCACCTGATAAGAGGTGCGGCCAAGAAATTGCGCCGGAATATCCGCGCTCGTTACATCGACGTGGCGCGCTAAAAAAACCGCGCCGACTTCGTATTGTTTTGTCAGTTGGCGGCTGAGGTCGATGCGCGTGCCGATTTCAAATTTCGAATAGCCATCGTAGTCGAAAGTGAGCGCGGAAAGGCGGAGCTTGAGATGGTTCTCGGTTTCGAAAAGCCAGGGATCTTCATAGAGAATTTCTCCCTTGTAGCCGCGTTCGGAGTATTCCGCGGAAGTCGTTAGGGGACGGCCGGTGCCGAAGAGATCCCGCTCGCGAAACGACGCGCCCACGATCACGCCGGCGTAAGTTCCGTAGCCGAAAGAGAACCCGAATTCCTTGCTCTTCGCTTCCTCGGCGCTGATCTGCAATTGCAAGTGATCGTCGCCCACCGGCTGCGGTTTAATTTGCAGAATATTAAACAAACCGGTCCGCATCATCTCGCGGAATTTATCGTCCAGCGCGGTCGGGTTATATTTCTTTCCACTGAGCGGGCGAAAACGCTTCTGCAAAAAACTCGGATGCAACCGGCGTGTGCCCGTGACCGTCGCGCCATCGAAATAATAAACCGCGCCTGGAGAAATGGTGATGCGCACCGGCACTCGTCCGCCGCGCGCGCCCGCGGGATTTCCCACGGCATCCACCTTGGCGTTGTAGTAACCGCGTGCTTTAAAGTAAGTCTGCAAGCGCCGCGGAATATCGGCCAGGCGGCGATCGGTGTAAGGCTCAGTTAGGATGTCCGCCATCTCCGCGCGCAACTGTTCCGGTTGGTAAACAACGCTGCCGCCGAAGCTAAGATCGCCGAAGTAGTAGCGATTTCCCTCCACGATCGCGATCGTTAGGTCAACGTAGTTATCGTCCACCGGTTGCACGTTCGCCGCTTGCACGATGACGTTTAGAAAACCTTCTGAGATATAAAGCCGCCTAACGAGATCGACCCCTTCATCGACATCCGATTTCACGTAAGGCAGCTTCTTCTCCGCCTTCGAATAACGCTCGCGTGTCGGCCCGACGACAAACTCGAAGAGCTTATCAGAAGCGAGAGTTTCGTTGCCGATGAAATTGATATTGCGAATCGTGATGCGGGGGCCTTCCTGGATCTCCAGGCGAAGTCGATTACTCCCGACGATGGTGTAGCGCACCTCCACCTTGGAGAAGCCGTGCTTGCGATAGTAAAGCTCCAGAAAAAATGCCGCGTCGTCCGCGCGCGCCGCAATTAAACCCAGTTGTTCGATCGATGTGATCTGCTCTTTCAAAACCGAGAGCAGCTCTTTTTCTTTAAAGGACGTCGCGCCAACGAAATCGACGTTGGACTTTTGCGCGATTTTTTCCTGTTCGCGATTTTCCTGCTTCTTCTCCTTCTCGCGCGCTTCGGTCTTCGGTAACTCAACCGCGCCCTGCCCATAAATACGGCCGGCCAAAACCGCGCTACAAAACAATAAGGAGAACCACCTCATGCCTAACGAAACCGAATCAGATACTTAATCGTCCCACGAAAATCTCCTTGCACGCCAATGTCGCCGACGAGCTGGATTTTTTCGTTCACACGATAACGCGCGGTCGCGGTTTGCTGGCCGGTGCGCGGGTCGACATTACCGACATCGACCTGCAGGCGATCGAAGACTGAGTTACTCGAAGTAGCCTGGCCCTTTTTGAAAATCTTGTGATAGAGCTGTTGGCCTAACAACATCAACGCGCGACCCGCAAGCACATTCCCGCCGCTGAGCAATTCCTCGCGCGTGGTTCCGGTCGCGAGAAGGGTGATGATGTCTTCCTGCGGCAAAGGCGGCTCGCTCGTGAAAACCGCTTCCGGCGCGTTGGCCGTGCCGTAAACGTAAACGTGCACGGTGTAGTCCTTGATCAAGGAAGTGCCTTGCAAATCGAGGCCGGGATTCAGCGGATCGTCTGGATTGAAATAGAGAAAACCCTGCGAAATTTCCAGGCGGCTGAAGGGCAAAGTCGCTTCCACATTTTGCAAACGCACGGAACCATCCAGCTTCGGACTCAGGCCGGTGCCGGTTAATTTCATGTCCACCAGCGCGCCGCCGTTTGCGAGATTTCCGCGAATCAAAAACGGATCTTTCGTTTTAATCGCGACCTCGAATTTCCAATCGCGCAACGGCGGCTCGCGAAAACTAAAATCAGGCGAAGCCGAGGGCGGTTCGGGCGCGGGCGCGGGCCGGCCCGGCAAACCGATCGGGATGAGATCGAGGTTCTTGAGAAACTGACTATTCGTTAGGGCAATTGTCCCGCTCACGGTCGCGCCGGCGAGCGGTCCCGCTACGCTGATGTCGGCATCGGCGCGCGCGGTCAGGTCGTCGTTGCGCGCGAGCAGGACGGCGTCGGCCTTGAGATGCAGATCGAAATTCGGCTCGGTCAATTTTGGAAAAGTGATCCGCCCGCTGACCGTGAAAGGACCGCCCGCGAGGTCGCCGTGAAATTGCTCGAAACTGAGCGCGTTGTTCGCGAATGCGAGCCGGCCGCTAAAGTTGCTCAGTGCCGGCAAGGTCGGATTACTGAAACGCGCGACGTTGATTTTCATGTCGGCCGCGCCGCTGAATTGCGGCTGTGCGACCGTCCCGCCGACGTTGATGTCGAGCGCGAGATCGCCATCGACGCGTTCGAGCGCGGGAACAAATTCCCGGACGAAATTGACCGAGCTGCGCGGCATTTTCACGCTCGCGGAAATCGGCGTCGCGTCGTCGAGTTTCTTCGCCTCAATGATCCGGCCGAGATCGAACGGCATGCTCGCGTTTATCTGCACCGGTTCGATGCGCGATTGCTGCAACTTGCCGTCAACGACCAGTTTGTTGTTCTCGATCCGCGCGCTCAATCCAAAGGTCGCCGGCGTAAAATCGTTCAACTTATCGGAGCGCAATCCGGTCAGCTGCAAATCGAAAGCGGCGCGCAAATTCTGCAACGTTCCCTGCGCATCGAGTTTGAAATTGGCCGAGCCCGCGACCGGCGCCTCCGCGCCGAAATCTTTCGCAAGTTTTTGCAAATCGAGATTCTCCGATTGCACCGAAACGAGCACCTGGCCATCCGGGGGAAAAAGCGGTTTGTCGGTTCCGACGTTTTCCCACAAAAAGGGAATCGCGATGTAACCGCCGGCGTATTTCGATTCGCCCTGGTCGATCTCGATTTTGGAAAATTCCAGTTTCTGATCGCGCGTCTGCATGACCGCCTGGAACATCATTTTGTCCGAGGAAAAAAAGATGATCGGAACGTTGAGCGCGGTCGGCGAATAGTTCGCGTCGATCTTCGCTTCGAGTTTCTCCATTTCACCGAAACGTCCGTGCTCGAGCTTCAATTTCAGGTCGCCGACCTCATGAAATTTCGCCGCCACGCCTTCGCCCGCCCAGTTGACTGCGAGCGATCCGCCAAGCTTCTTCGGCTTGCCGGCGGCTTTCAGGAGCGGCTCGAAGGTCGAGAGATCGGCCACGTTCGCATCGAGCCGTCCGCGATATTCGTAAGGCGCCTTCGCCTCCACGTGCCCGCTCGCGGCGATGAAATCCTTCGCATTCAAGCGCGCGGTTAGATCATTCAGATAAACGACGTTGCCCGCGGTCGATCCCTGCGCGCTCAATTCTTCCACGGCCAAATTCCGCGCCCGCAAGTCCGAGCCATAAATATTGAAATAACCGTCGCCGAGTTGCTGCTGGAATTTCAATTGCGCGGACATTTGCAAATGCCCGGTGACTTTGTCCGGCGAATCGACCGCCCAGAAATCGCCGACGTTCGGCGCGTCTAACGAGACGTTCGCCGTCGCGGGTTGTTGCGCGGCCAGAGCGAAATCGGCCGGAAGCTGGTAGCGGCCGCTCAGGCTAAGATGATTGCTCGCGCGACTAACGAGTAGTTGCTTGATGGTTAATTCCGCGCCCGCGCTTTGCAATTCGCCCTGCAAAGAATCGAGCGCGTAATCTTTCGCGCGCACGTCGCTCACGTCCAGATTCACCTCCGAGGTCAACCGATCGAAGTAGGGACGCTGCTCGTTAGGCGGCGGCATCACTTTCGACGCCTTTATTTTCACGACGAATTTCTGCGCCGTTCCCTGCCCGAAATCGATCGGCCCGCCGGCCAGCGCGATGTCGGCATGAATGGTGTCGTTCTCCACTTTGACCTGGCCATTGATCTCGGCGTTTCCAGTGATCGCCTGCGGCAAACCGGCCGTGATCTGCGCGAGATCGGGCAGCGCGCCGCGCAACTGAATCGTGGCCGGTTTGTGCCCAAACTCCGCGAAAGTTTTCGGCAATTCCGCGGTCCCGTTCAGGGTAATTTTGTTCGCGCCCCGACTCAGCTCGATCTGGTTGATCTTCGCTTGCCCATCCGCCGCGCGCACATCCACGGTCGCGTGATCGAAAGTCGTCCCGCCCGCGGCAAAATTATCGATCTCACCCGCGACCGAACCAGTCCACGTCTGAGGACTTTCGGCCAGCCCGCTGCCTTTGATTTGCAACTCGCGCACATCGCCTTTCAGCGACGGTTCCGCCTGGCCAAAGTAACGCTCAACCGCATCGAGCGAAGTGTCCGCGATCGAAAAATTCACATCGGTTTGCATGGCCGACTTCTGTTCGCCGAGCGCGATCGAGCCGCTCATTTTTCCGCCGGCGACCACGCCATCGAAATTCAAATCGAGTTTGTTCGCGTCCACTTTGGAGGCATCGAGATTCACCACCGCCAGCTTGGTTTGATCGTCGAGAATCAAATTCCGCAGAAACAAATTCCGATGTTCGTAGGAGGTCTGCGCGGTCACATCGGCCCAGCTTTTGCCATTCGGGATTTGCAGCTTCGCGATGTGCAATTGCCCGGCGTGTTCGGGTTGCAGATCGAGGAAAAGATGTTCGACGATCAAGTCGTTAGGCTCGGAAGCCATGCGCACGTTGATGTCGGAAAGGGTCAGGCGATCCGGAAAAAAAGTCGGCAAAGTAAACTTCTCGTTCTTCTTCGGCACCACGACGGGCGGTGCTTTCGATGGATCGAGCACCACCGTCGCGCCGCGCACTTCGACATTTTGCAAAAGTTTCGACATCCCGCCGGTCGCGAAACCCCAGAGGCTGTAATCGACGCGCAAGAGATCGACATCGAGCGCTTGCACGGTCGACGGGCCGGTCGCGACCGCGTGGACATTGCGCAAAACGAGGCCGCCCAGGATCGAACCCTCGAGGCGGAAATCGAGCTTTAGATTTTCCTTGGCCGCGAAATGAATCGCGAGATTGCGGCCGAGGGTTTGCAGAATTGGCCGATGAAAAACGACGAGCAAAAGCACAAGAAGGGCGAGCGCAATTCCGGCGCGTTTGAGCCAGATGCGAAATGTCCGAACACGAGGCGTGTCGTTTTCATCCACGAGGGCGCTACTCTATTTCCACGAGGGTAAAGAGCAAATACGCGCGCCGACGCGGGCTGAATGATTACTTGGCGATTGCGCCGCGAATCCACACAGCGCACGCTTCTGGCCGCTCATGAATCCGGACAAGCTTTTCGATTATCTCGACGGCAAACTTTCGCCGGCCGATCGCGAGCAACTGGAAAAACAACTGGCGAACGACTCGCAATTGCTGCGCCAACTCGCGGTCGCGCGCGATATTCATCGCAACATGGGCAGCTCGCGCGAAGTCATTTTGCCAGAAGAAAATTCCGCCGCCATGCAACGCGCGGGCCAGCTCGGCCGCCGCATCGCCACCGGCGCATTCGTGCTCGTTTTGCTGAATGTCTTCGTCGGAATCGCGGTCATCATTGGAAAAAATCATGGCAACCCAAAAGCGAAAGCGCAGGAGGCTACCATACGTCAACAGCTCACGGCTTCGCTGGGCGCGGCGAGTCAAAACGCTTTGCCCGCGCCGAGTTTTGTCGAAGAAGAAATTCGAATCCCCGCGCCGCGCGACCAATGGGCAACCGTCGCCGCGCGCGTTTTTCAAGCGGCCCAAACCTGCGGCGGTTCGGCGGCGAAAGGTTTGCCTAACGACTCCATGCTCACGGTGGTGGCGGACCTTCCGACCGCGCGCCTGGCGGAATTCCGACAACTGCTCGCTCCCACCGCCGCGGCCGCATCGCCCGCCGAAAACACGGGCGCGCCAGTGCCTAACGAGCGAACGATCGTGCAGGTTCGCATCGCCGAACCCGGGCGATGATCGCGGTCACGTTCGCGTTGCCTAACGAGAGCTCGGAATTCGTTCGCTCGTTGCGACGCGGCGGTTGCGCTCATCGCGAAGAGGTTCGTGTCTTTCACACCGGTGTAGGCGAAACGGCAACGCGCGCGCGCTTGCCCGATTCCATGAAAAACGAGCAGCCGCGTCTCTTGATTAGCGCGGGTTTCGCCGGCGCGGTGAATGACGAACTGCGGGTCGGCGATCTCTTGCTCGCGGAAAATTTTTCCGATGCCGCGTTCGATCGCGGCCTGCAAAATTTCTGGCGCGGCCAGCTCGCGACCATTCGCGGCGTAGTCGATTCCGCCGAGGAACGCGCCGCGGTTGCGCGCGCGCACGGCGCCTTGGCGGTCGATATGGAGACGGAATTCATCGCGCAGTTTTGCGCGGCGAAATCGATTCCGATGCTTTCGCTGCGCGCGATCAGCGATACGCCGGCCGAGCCTTTTGGAATTCCGATGGCCGCGCTCTTCGATGTCGCGCGGCAACGAACTCCCTACGCGGCGCTCGCTTCTTATCTCGTTAGGCAACCGCGCGCCATTGGAAAACTGCGCGCCTTAGCCAGGCAAATCGCGCGGGCGCGCGGGGCCTTGACCGCCGGCCTCGACCAAATGCTGCGTTCGCTTTAGCGCTCGTTCGCCGGCTCGACATGCACCAGCACATCGCTGATCCGCGGATCGGTCGTGCGAATGGCGGTTTTCACTTCGTGCGCGATGTCATGTCCGCGTCGAACCGAGATCGAGCCATCCACGCGAATGTGGAGATCGATGTAAAACGACAGACCCATTTTGCGAACGAGACATTTTTCGACTTCGCGCACGCCAGAAGTTTGCGCGGCGGCGGCGCGAACTTTCGTGCGCATGTCGCCGCGCGGCGCGGTGTCCATGATTTCTCCGAGAGCCGGCCAGGCCAGGCGAATGCCGTTGGCCGCGATCAAAGCGCAGGCAAAAAGCGCGGCCCAGGCATCGGCGCTTTCCCAACCGGGACCGCCGATCAGCGCGATGGAAATACCGACAAACGCCGCGATGGAAGTGAAAGCATCGAAGCGATGATGCCAGGCATCGGTTTGCACAGCCGTGCTCTCGACGTTGCGGCCGATGCGCATGACCGAGCGGTAAAGTAATTCCTTCACCACCACCACGATGATGAGGACGATTAAGGTAAACGGCGCGGGCGAATGACGCGGCGCGGAAATCTCGCGCACGCTTTGCACGCCTAATCCAATCGAGGAAGCGAGCACGCCAAACGCGACCACGACTGCGGCGATAGGCTCGGCTTTGCCGTGGCCGTAAGGGTGCGTTTCATCCGGCGGCCGCGCGGCAAAACGCAGTCCGCCCCAAATGATGACCGAACCCGCGATGTCGAGCGTCGACTCGATGCCGTCGGCGATCAGGACGTAGGAATTGCCTAACAAGCCCGCGCTGATTTTGGCGATGGAAAGGACGACGTTGATCGCCATGCCGAGGAGGGCGACACGCGCGCCGCTTTGCAAATTGCTGGCCGACACGTTCGCGGTAATCTGGTCGGACATTGATGAAAACTATACGCGTCGCCGTTTACGAAACGCACGGAAATCCGGCGGAAACGGTGCGCGTGATCGAGCAACCTTGGCCGACCGCGGCGGCGGATGAGGCAGTGGTGCAGATGCGCGCGGCACCGATTAATCCGGCCGATCTGAATGCGATCGAAGGAAAATATCCGGTGCGTCCAACGTTGCCGGCGACGCCGGGGATGGAAGGCGCGGGCGTGGTTGTCGAAGTCGGTTCCGCGGTGCGCAAGGTGAAGCCCGGTGATCAGGTAATCCTACCGCATAACTTCGGCACCTGGCGGGAAGCTTGCGCGGTTAAGGCGGAGCAACTCGTGTTCGCGCCCGCGGAAATCGAGCCGGTGCAAGCGGCGATGTTGAAAGTGAATCCGATCACGGCCTGGCGCATGTTGCACGATTTTGTCTCGTTAGGCCGCGGCGATTGGTTCATTCAAAACGCGGCCAACTCCGCAGCGGGTCGGGCGGCCCTGCAAATCGGCCGCGAGCTGGGATATCGCAGCGTGAATGTCGTTAGGCGACCGGAACTGATCTCGGAGTTGAAAGAGGAAGGCGCGGAGGTTGTGCTGCTCGACGACGACACGCTGCGCGAGGAAGTGAAGGCGGCGACGAATGGCGCGCCGATTCGCCTCGCGCTCAATGCGGTCGGCGGCGAAAGCGCGTTGCGCATGGCGAAGACGCTTGCTGCGGATGCGACGATGGTCACCTACGGCGCGATGAGTTTGCAGCCGCTGACCATTCCGAACGGGCTGCTCATCTTTAAGAATCTGATCTTTCGCGGGATGTGGGTGAACAAATGGTACGACCACGCGACCGCGCAGGAACGCGCGGAAACTTTCGCGCCGCTTTTCGCGATGGCGCAGCACGGTTTGTTGCGCACGAAGGTGGAGAAGATCTACTCGTTAGGCGAAGCGCGCGCGGCGATCGCGCATGCCATGAAAAACAAGCGCGCGGGCAAGATTGTCTTTCAATTCTGAAGCGCTGATTTCGCAAGTGAGCGGATGCGCTACGGTTTCGCCATGCGCTATTTTCTTTCTCCTCTCGCTTTTCTCTTTCTCGCCTGCGCGCCACTTTTTGCGCAGATCGACCGCATCACCGGCGCGCCGTTCGCCACGCGCTCGGAAGTGCTTGGCCGTCACGGAATGGTTTGCACGAGCGTGCCCGCGGCCACGCAAGTCGGCCTCGATATTTTAAAACGCGGCGGCAACGCGGTCGATGCCGCGATCGCCGCGAACGCGACGCTCGGTTTGATGGAGCCGATCTCGAACGGTGTGGGCGGCGATCTTTTCGCGATCGTCTATAGCGCGAAGGAGAACAAACTTTACGGCTTGAACGCGAGCGGCCGTTCGCCGCTCGGTCTCAGTTTCGAGCAAATGAAAAGCGAGCTGGCGAAATTAAAACGCTCGAACATTCCGCCGACCGGAATGTTGCCGATCAGCGTGCCGGGTTGCGTCGATGGCTGGGCGGAATTGCAGAAGAAATTCGGCAAGCTCTCGTTAGGCGACGATCTTTCCGGCGCGATTCAATACGCGGAGGAAGGATTTCCCGTGACCGAACTGATCTCGTGGTATTGGGGCCGGAGCGTTCCGCTTTACAAGGATTTGCCCGGCGGTTTTCTGAAAACTTATACCCTCGATGGCGCGGGCCGCGCGCCGGCGAAAGGCGACGTTTTCAAAAATCCCGACCTCGCGCACACCTTGCGTTTGATCGGCGAGAAAGGGTGCGACGCTTATTATAAAGGCGAGATCGCGGAGAAGATCGACGCCTTCATGCAGGCGAACGGCGGTTATCTGCGCAAAGCCGATTTCGAAAAACATACCAGCACCTGGGTCGAGCCGGTTTCGACAAATTATCGCGGCTACGATGTCTTCGAGTTGCCGCCGAACGGTCAGGGCATCGCGACCTTGCAGATTTTGAATTTGCTCGAGCGCTTCGATTTACGCGCGATGGGTCGCAACTCGCCCGACACGCTGCACGTGATGGTGGAAGCGAAGAAAATCGCCTGGGCCGATCGCGCGAAATTTTATGCCGATCCGGATTTCGCGAAGGCGCCGGTGATGCAGTTGATCTCGAAAGAATACGCCGCGCAACGCGCCGGATTGATCGACATGAAACACGCGGCGAAAACGGTCGCGGCCGGCAATCCCGCGCTCGGACATGGGGACACGATTTACATGTGCACGGCGGATGACGAAGGGAACATGGTCTCGTTAATTCAAAGCAATTATCGCGGGATGGGCAGCGGCATCGTCGTGCCCGGCCTCGGATTTATGTTTCAAGATCGCGGCGAACTTTTCTCGATGGAGCCCGGGCACGCGAATGTTTACGCGCCGGGAAAACGGCCTTTTCACACCATCATTCCGGGGTTCGTGATGAAGGATGGGAAACCGTGGGAAGCGTTCGGCGTCATGGGCGGCGGCATGCAACCGCAGGGTCATGTGCAGGTGCTGACCAACCAAATCGATTTCGGAATGAACGTGCAGGAAGCGGGCGACGCTTCGCGCTGGCAGCATGAGGGCGACAACGAACCGACCGACGAAAAAATGACGAACGGCGGTTATTTGGAAGTCGAGAGCGGCATCCCGTACGAGAGCGTGCGCGAGTTAAAAAAACGCGGACACGATATGCGTTTCGATGTCGGCGGCTACGGCGGCTATCAGGCGATCAAAGTCGAGATGCACGACGGCCAGCGTGTTTACGTCGGGGCGAGTGAAAGCCGGAAGGATGGACAGGCCGCTGGTTATTAGACGGAATGAACAGAATTTACAGAATCCTGAAGTGATCCGAGACCGGCAGGGATTTCATTCGTTCATTCGGTTCATTCTTTCTAAAAAATGAAAATCGCCGTCGCGCAAATCGTCTGCGAAGTCGGCGAGGTGGAAGCGAACGTTCGCAAAATCCGCGACTTCGCCGAGCGCGCCAAAAACGCGAACGCGGACTGGATCGTCTTTCCGGAAATGTCCGACACTGGTTACGTCATGTCGGTCATTCGCGAGCGCGCTTCGACTTGGGACGGCGGCGCGGTGATTGAGTTACGGGAAGTCGCGCGCCATCACTCGTTAGGCATCATCTGCGGCGTCTCCGAGCGAACGGCCGATTGCATCTTCAACACGCAGGTCGTGATCGACGGGGAAGGCGCGATCGTCGGCAAATATCGCAAGGCGCATCTCTTCTCACCCGCGCCCATCGAAGAAGACAAATGCTTCGTCGCGGGCAACGAAATGGTTGCGATTTCCGCGGGCGAATTTCGCTTCGGCCTGAGCATTTGCTACGACCTACGTTTCCCGGAATTCGCTCGTGCGCTGGCCACCGATCATGCCGCGAACGTCCTGGTCGTTTCATCGGCCTGGCCGTTTCCACGCGTCGAACATTTGCGGATTCTCGCGACCGCGCGCGCGATCGAAAACCAGAGTTACGTCGTGCTCGCTAATCGCGTCGGCACGGATGACGGCGTCACGTTTTGCGGAAATTCGGCGGTGATCGACCCGTCCGGCATCACACTTTCTTCAGCTGCAGCGGAGCGCGAAGAATTGCTCGTCGCCGAGCTTTCGCACGAAGCAATTCAATCAGTGCGCGAACGGATGCGCGTTTTCGAACATCGACGCCCGGAGATTTATTGACGCGTCACAGCTCCCACTTCTTCGGAAGGTTCTGCTTGAGCGTTTCCATTGGCGCGAAGAGGTCGCCCATCTTTTCCACGCGCTGCAAAACCTGCTCGGCCTCGAAGCTCAACAACTCCGGTTTTTTCTTTTTCAGACACGCCTCAACTTCCTCCCACGTGACGGGCGCGGACACAGTCGGCCGATCTTTCGCGCGCAAGGAATAGACATTCACTGTCGTCTTGTGTTCGTCGTTCTGGCTCCAATCGACCAAGACCTTGCCCGTGCGCAACGCCTTCAACATTTTGTGCACAACCATCTCCGGATGCTCGCGCTCGAGATGCTCCGCGAGCGCGCGCGCGAGCGCTTTTGTTTGATCGAAAGTCGCCGGCGTATTCAGCGGCACGTAAATTTGCAGACCTTTCGATCCGCTCGTTTTCGCCCAACTTTGCAACTTCATTTTGCCTAACGAGTCGCGCAGCCAGAGCCCGACTTGGCAGCATTGCACGATGTCCGCAGGCGGTCCGGGATCGAGATCGAAGACCATCATGGTCGGTTTGGCCACGTTCTTTTTTCGCGCGAGCGACGTGTGCAATTCGAGGTCGGCCAGGTTCGCCGCCCAGACGAGGGTCGGCAGATCCTGCGCGAGGCAATAGTGCATGTCGCGCTGATTTCCTTCGCTCCAAACCTTCGCGGTTTTCACCCAACCAGGCCGATGCGACGGGCAATTTTTCTCGTAGAAAAACATGCCGTCGACGCCGTTTGGATAGCGCTTCATGGTCAGTGGCCGATCCTTCAAATGTGGCAGCAAAACGGGCGCGATGCGGATGTAGTAATCGATCACCTGGCCCTTGGTGAATCCGGTTTTTGGATAGAGAACTTTCTTCAGATTCGAAACCGGAAGTTTCTTTCCGTCGACGATCAGTTCCGCTTTTTCTGACATGACTTAGTAGTCCTGCATGAATCCGCGCATCGCAATCATCACCGGAGGAGAAGGCGATCTCGCGCGGGCGATTGCGAAAAGGTTGGCCGACGACGGAATGCTGGTTTTCGCGCCCGGGCGGAAGGAACTCGACGTCTCGGCAGCGGAAAGCGTGCAGAAATTTTTCGCGCCGATCGAACGCATTGATTTGCTGATCAATAATGCGGCCATTCGCGCGGATGCATTTTGTTCTAGCCTAACGAGTCAAAAATGGGACGAGGTTATGGCGACGAATCTGCGCGGCGCGTTTCTTTGTTCGCAAGCGGCGGCGAAAAAAATGATGACGCAACGCAACGGCCAGATCGTGAACATCGGCTCGTTCGCCGCGCGCATCGGCAATGCTGGCCAAACCAATTACGCAGCGGCGAAGGCGGGTTTGGTCGGCCTGACGCAATCGATGGCGCGCGAGCTCGGCAAACGAAACGTCCGCGTGAATTGCGTGCTGCCGGGATTTCTGGAGACGAAATTCACCGCGGAAATGCGCGCGGAATTCAAAGAGGCGGCTTTAAAAATGCACGAGCTCGGCCGCTTCAATACTGTCGAGGAAGCGGCCCGTTTCATCATCTTCCTGAACACGATGCCGCACGTTTCCGGACAAGTTTTTCAACTCGATTCTCGGATCGCGGCCTGGAGCTAAAACGGAGGAAATAATTTGAAAAGCAGAAAACCAGAACGGGAGACGTTCTCCTTTCGCTCGCGGTCGGTCGCCCATCGTTGTCATCCTGAGGCGGCGAAGCGCGCTGAAGGACCTCGCACAGGGTCCTTGAGGTGATTTTCGTCTCGTTAGGCGAAGGATCCTGTGCGGGGTCCTTCGCCGTCTGCGCGGCTCAGGATGACAGGGCCTGGGAGCGGTCGGACCGAAGACGCGAGCACTCTTCGTTTCGAATCTAGTTTAGGAAAAAAATCGCTCGGGCGAGAGCATCGGTTGCGGCTGGCAAATACGCGCGACGCAGTGTTCCCAACTTTCGTGGCCGCTCAGGATTTCGATTTCGACTCGCAAAAAATAAATCGGCACTTCCGGTTTGCTCAGGCGCGGAAAACGAACCGCATCTTTCTCCGTGGTCACGATCATCGCCAGATCGCGGCGCAGCGAGCGATTGATGAAACTCTGCAGCTCCGCTTCGGTGTAACGATGATGATCGGTGTAGCGCTTCGATAATTCGATGCGCGCGCCGAGTTGCCGCAGGCCGTCCTCGAAACTTTCCGGCGCGGCGATGCCGCAGAGCGAGCCGATGTATTCATCGCGCAATTTTTCCAGCGGCAACTGTTCGCCGGTGAAAACATTTTGCAGATGAAGCGGCTGGTGCGCGCATTCGATGATCTCGGCGGTTCGATTGTACAGGCGGATGCGCTCGATCAACCGGTCGTTAGGCCGGCCGTCGCATTTCGTGATGAAAATGTAACTGGCGCGGCGGAGATTTTGCGGCGGCTCGCGCAGGGTTCCGCGCGGGAGAAGGTACTCGTTTCCGAAAGGCGTTTGCCGATCGATCAGGACGATGTCGAGGCGGTGTTTGAGATGCAAATATTGCAGGCCGTCGTCGAGCAGAAGCGTGTCGGCTTTGAGTTCTTTGATCGCGAAAAGCCCGCTCTTCACGCGGTCTTTGTCGACGAGCACGATGACGTCTTTGAGGTTGTTCGCGAGCATGTAGGGCTCGTCGCCGGCGGTCAGCGAATCGAGCAGAAGCGACTTGCCGTCGGAGACCACCCGCGGCGGCGCGATCAGTTTTTTTCCGTTGGCGCCGCGTGTGTTCGGAGTCATCTGCGGGACGCTTTTGTAACCGCGGCTTAAGATGGCGACGCGGCGTCCGCCGGTACGCAAAGCGCGCGCAAATTTCTCCACGATCGGTGTTTTGCCAGTGCCGCCAACAGTCAGATTTCCGATGCTGATAACGAGGCAGCCGAGCGTGCGCTCGCGCAAAATGCGATGACGATAAAGGAACAACCGCAGTTGCACGATGCGCTCGTAAAGGAGCGACAGGAGATGCAAAAATGCGCGGAGCAATCCGGCGCGCAGGCCGTGTCGGCGCTCGAGAATGACGTCGATCGCGAACTGCTCGATTTGTTCGGTGCGCTGGCTCATCGGCGTAAAATTTTCGAGCCTGAATTGTCCGCCGCGGTCACAATCGTTCGCCCATTTTTCGAAGCCGCGATCATCGCGCCCGCGATCTTTGGCGCGTCTTTCAAAGTCACCGCCGCGATGGTCGAACCAGAGCCGCTGAGAAATGCGCCGAGCGCGCCCGCGCTTTCGGCAGCGGCAACCACGTCGTCGAAAAAGGGCACCAGTTTTTTGCGGTAAGGTTGGTGAAGATGATCGCGAAAAGCGCCGCGCAGATTTTCATATTTGCCAGAGGCAAAAGCAGCCGTGACGGCGCAGGCATTACCGCAACTTTCGACCGCGCCTTTGCGCGAAATTCGATCCGGCAAAAGCGCGCGCGCGTCCGCGGTGGAAACTTCGAAGTCCGGCACGAGCAAGATAAACTTGAGCGCGCTGGAAACGACAAAACTTTGTCTCGTTAGGCCACGGGCGAGGTTGAATCCACCGAACTCCGCAGGCGCGGCGTTGTCCGGATGACCTTCGAGTTCGGCGCAGAGATGGAAAATTTCTTCGCGGGAAAGCGAGGTGTTCGCGAGCGCGTTTAATCCATGCATGAGCCCGAGCCGCACGGTCACACTGCTGCCTAGACCGCGCGCGATCGGCACGTCACCGGCGACGTCAGAGGAAAAGGAAAACGGCCGGCATTGCGCGCGCTGAAAAAACAGTGAAGCCGCCGCCGTCATCATCGCGGAGACGCGCGCACGACCGCCGCGCCGCACGGTCACGCGATTATAAATGCGCAGCGCGACACCGAGACAATCGAAGCCCGGGCCGAGATTCGAAGTGCTCGCGGGAACGCGAACGGTGACTTGTTGCATGATCGGCGCACGGGCGGAAGCGCGGCGCAAAGTATCGCGCCAGTTCGCAGCGACACGCAAGCGCGAGACACGCAGCGGCGCGTTCCTTCGCGATATAACTGCGAAGGTTTTGAAGCGCGCGCATGAGGACATCGGAATGGATCGACCCGGCCCTCTTGCAAACTTTCGCCGCTGAACAAACGGACGCTTATCGTCTCTACACCGCATCGGATGGCTGGGTCGAACGCTACGGCAGCGACGTGCTTGTCTCTTACAAAAGCGACGCCGCGCGGGACCGCCTAACGAGTGAATTGCATGACTGGTCGCAGTCGGCCGAGTTTCAATTCGCGCGCGTTTTTGCGCGATTTTTGCCCAAACAAAATTCGAGACGCGAATCGCCGCGACTGCTGGAAGGCGATCGCGCAACGAGCCTGCAATCGATCGCGACCGAACGTTTGCTGCGTTACGGAATCGATTTCGAAAGCGGATATTCCATCGGGCTTTTCATCGACCAACGCGAGAACCGCAGCGTCGTGCGCAATCTGCAGCCGAAGAGGTTGCTCAATTGTTTTGCGTACACCTGTTCGTTTTCCGCGGCTGCGGCAACGGTCGGCGCGAAAACGTTGAGCGTTGATCTTTCGAAGAAATCGCTCGCGCGCGGGAAGGAGAATTTCGCGCTCAATGCGCAAACGACGAACGAGCACCGATTCATCGCGGAAGACGTGATGGAATTCCTCCCGCGTCTCGCGCGCAAAGGCGAAAAGTTCGATCTGATCATTCTCGATCCGCCAACTTTTTCGCGATCGCATCGCGGGAAAGCTTTCCAGGTCGAGCATGATTTCGAGCGGCTCCTGACCAATGCGCTGGAAGTGGCGGAACGCGATGGGCGGATTTTGCTTTCAACGAATTGCTCGACCTTGCGCGAGCACGCGCTGGAAGTGATGGCGCGGTTTTGTTTGAAGGCGACGCGGCGCGCCGGCACGCTGCATCGCGAAACGACGCCGGCCGATTTTCCTCCGGAAACTGCGGCCAGCACGGTTTGGTTAACCTTGCGCTAGCTAGAAATGCGACGGCGCATTTTGAACGCGCAAAAGCGCCATCGTGTGCGATTGGAATAAGGATGGAACAAGAACTCACCGGCAATTCTGAAGACTTCGCCGAGCGCGGCCTGCGTTACACGAAGGAACAATTCGAGCAGATCAAAGAGCAGACGGAGGATTACGTGCGAGAAAATCCCACGCGCGCTTTGGCCTACGCAGTGGCGGCGGGCCTGGTAATCGATCGCTTGCCGGTTTTTCGGATCGTCGGCGGTTTAACGCGATTGGCTTTCATGGCGCTAAAACCGGCGGTGCTGATTTACGGCGCGACCCGGCTTTATCGCGCGACGCAGCAGGAAGAATTGTAAGCGGCGTCTCGTTCTTCGGATGCGAGCGGAGCGGCGACGCATTTGATTCTCTCTCGACTTGATCGCGAAACGCGCGGCATGATCGCGCATCCTTTGCGAAACCGATTGCCTTCCGCTCGTTAGGCGCGGCGAAGGATTGGCAACGGAAATCTCCCCCGAGCAGAATGAAAACGAATCTCCGATCAAGGTCACGCACAGCGTTCATCTCCAACATTCTCGCGGTCACGATTCTTACGCTCGCGATCAGCTCGTTCGCGCCGCGCGCTTCCGCCGCGACGCAGGATAATTGGCGTTACTGTGATAAATGCCACGCGAAGTTTTTCGATGGCTACGCCGACAAAGGACGCTGCCCAAGCGGCGGCGGTCATCACGCGCAGGGATATAATTTCGTTCTCCGTTACCACGGAAATCTCGAAGGCAACGTCGAGCTTCACCCAGTTGACGGATAAATTTTTCGAACGCGACGCGCTGTGGAAAAGAACATCGAGTCGCACCTGATCGAGAAGCGCGTCTTCAAACCGGCGCGCGCGTTTTCAAAAAAAGCGCGCATCGGCAGCCTGGAAGATTATCGGCGGCTGCATCGCGAATCGCTCAAGTCGCCGGAGAAATTTTGGGCGCGGGAAGCGCGCGAGCTCGTTTGGCACAAACCCTGGAAGACGGTGCTGCAATGGAAAGCGCCGTTCGCGAAATGGTTTGTCGGCGGCAAGCTGAACGTCTCGGAAAATTGTCTCGATCGCCATCTGCAAAGCGCGACGCGGAACAAGGCCGCGATTATTTGGGAAGGCGAGCCGGGCGAGAAACGCACGCTCACTTATCAGCAACTGCACCGCGATGTTTGCCGCTTCGCGAACGTGTTGAAGCGAAACAAAGTTCGCAAAGGCGATCGCGTGATTATTTACATGCCGGCGATTCCGGAAGCGGCCATCGCCATGCTCGCATGCACGCGCATTGGCGCGGTCCATTCGGTGATCTTTGGCGGTTTCAGCGCGGAGAGCATTCGCGATCGGATCGCTGATTGCGGCGCGGTCGCGGTGATCACGGCGGACGGTGGATATCGGCGCGGCGCGATTGTGCCGTTAAAGAAAAATGTCGACGACGCCTTGCGCGGCGAGACGTCGATCAAACGCGTGATCGTTTTTCGTCGCGCGGGAAATGATGTGCATATCGAGGAAGGCCGCGATCTCTGGTGGCATCGGGAATTGGAATACGTGGACGCAAATTGTTCGCCGACTCCAGTGGAGAGCGAGCATCCGCTTTTCATTCTTTACACGAGCGGCTCGACTGGAACACCGAAGGGGATTTTGCACACGACTGGCGGTTACTTGGTCGGCGCTTACACGACCACGAAATACGTCTTCGATTTGCGCGAGGAAGATATTTATTGGTGCACGGCGGACATCGGCTGGATCACGGGTCATAGCTATATTGTTTACGGTCCGCTGGCGAATGGCGCGACCACTCTAATGTACGAAGGCGCGCCGAACTGGCCGGAGCCGGATCGTTTTTGGCGCATCATCGAAGAGTACGGCGTGAACATTCTCTACACTGCGCCGACGGCGATCCGTGCGTTTATTCGCTGGGGCGATCAGTGGTTGAAGAAGCACGACCTCTCCTCATTGCGTTTGTTAGGCAGCGTGGGCGAACCGATTAATCCCGAGGCCTGGATGTGGTATCACGAGAAGGTTGGGGGCGGCCGTTGTCCGATCGTCGATACGTGGTGGCAGACGGAGACGGGCGGAATCATGATCACGCCTTTGCCGGGCGCAATCCCGACCAAACCGGGCAGCGCAACTTTGCCGTTCTTCGGAGTGGACGCGGCCATCGTTGACGAAAAAGGACGCGAAGTTGGGCCGAATATCGGCGGGAAATTGGTCGTTAGGCAACCGTGGCCGTCGATGTTGCGGACGATTTACGGCGACAAGGAACGCTACAAGAAAACTTACTGGAGCGAGTTCAAAGGGAGCTATCTGACGGGCGACGGCGCGCGCCGCGATGAGGATGGATATTTTTGGATCGTCGGCCGGATCGACGATGTGCTGAACGTGGCCGGTCATCGACTTGGGACATCGGAGATCGAGAGCGCGCTCGTTAGTCACGCGAAGGTAGCGGAGGCGGCGGTGGTCGGGCGACCGGATGAACTTAAAGGCCAGGGCGTGGTGGCTTTTGTCACGGTGAAAAGCGGAGTCGAGGCGAGCGCGAGTTTGAAGGAGGAATTGCGGAAACACGTCGGCGCGCAGATCGGGGCGATCGCGAAACCGGACGAAGTGCGCTTTGCGGAGGCTCTGCCGAAAACGCGCAGTGGAAAGATTATGCGGCGGTTGTTGAAGGAGATTGCGAGCGGGAAAGCGGTGACGGGTGATACTACGACGCTGGAGGATTTTGGCGTGCTCGCGAAGTTGAGCGGGGAGGAGTAACGCAGGCGTTTTGCCCTATTGGCCCCGGGAAACACGCAGGCAGGAATGCCTGGCTTTCCGACAGGCTTGAAAGCCTGTGTTCTGGAAACGCCATGGTTGACTTCTTTTTACGCAACGGCGCCGTACCTTCGCTGGCGTTGACCGAATTCTTTTACCGCAGCGAATAGATCCTGGCGCGTGAAATCGGGCCAGAGCTTCGGCGTGACATACATCTCCGTGTAAGAAAGTTGCCAGAGAAGGAAGTTTGAAAGGCGCAACTCGCCCGAGGTGCGGATGAGCAAATCGGGATCGGGATAGTAACGCGTGTAGAGATGTTTGCTGAACATCTCGACGTCGATCATCGCGCTGTCGATGTGGCCGGCTTCGACCTGGCGCAGCAAACTTTTGATGCCGTCGATGATCTCGAGCCGGCCGCCGTAACTCAACGCCAGGATGAGCGTGAGCCCGTTGTTCCCGGCGGTTTTTTCGATCGACTTGTGAAGTTGCCGCTGACAAGCCGCGGGCAAATCCGTCAGGCGACCGATCGCTTGCAGGCGCACATTTTTCTCGAGCAACTCCGGCGTTTTCTCTTTCAAAAAACGCTCGAGCAAATGCATGAGCGCAAAAACTTCCGCTTTCGGACGCTGCCAGTTCTCGGCCGAAAATGCGTAAAGAGTGAGGAATTCGATCTTCAATTCGCCGCAGCCTTCGACGCATTCGCGGACCGCTTCGGCGCCTTGCTCGTGTCCTTTGATTCGCGGCAGTCCGCGGTTTTTCGCCCACCGGCCGTTGCCATCCATGATGATGGCGACGTGACGCGGAACGGCTGGGACTGACGCGGCCATGCGCTACAAAATAATCGTCTGCCCGCGCGCCGGCCCGACGCTGACGATGGTCAGCTTCGCGCCGGTCAATTCGGACAAACGCCGCACGTAAGCGCGCGCTTTTGCTGGCAAATCGGCGAAGCGTTTTGCGCCGTGCGTGGATTTTTTCCAACCGGCGATCTCTTCGTAAATCGGTTCGCACGCTTCCAGTTGCGCGGCATCACACGGCGGAACATCGAGGTGTTTGCCGCGCAAACGGTAAGCGACGCAAACCCGAATGGAATCAACCGAATCGAGGCCGTCGAGATTAGTGATCGCGAGCTCGTCGATGCCGTTGATCATGGCCGCGTAGCGCGCCGCGACCGCATCGTACCAACCGCAACGGCGCGGGCGCCCCGTGGTTGCGCCAAATTCACGACCCATCTTGTGCAACATCTCCGCGAGGGCGGCGTCTTCCGTCGGCAACGCGCCTTCACCCACGCGCGTGGTGTAGGCTTTGACCACGCCGAGCACGACATCCATGCGATGCGGGGGAACTCCGGATCCGGTGCACGCGCCGCCCGCGGTCGTGTTCGAGGAGGTGACGTAGGGATACGTTCCGTGATCGATATCGAGGAACGTTCCCTGCGCACCTTCGAACAAAATTCCTTTGCCTTGCTGCAAGGCGCGATGCAGCCAGACGACCGTGTTCGCGACATAGGGGCGCAATTTTTCGCCGGCTGCGAGATAGGTTTTGTTGACCTGCGCGAAGCTGATCGTCTTCGCGCCGAGCGCGCGCAGGATGCTGTTATTCTCGCGAATTTTCGCCTCAAGTTTCCTGGAAAAAAGCGCGGGCTGCATCAGGTCCGACATGCGCAAACCGGTGCGCGCGGCCTTGTCGCCATACGCCGGACCGATGCCGCGTTTGGTCGTGCCGATCTTCGCTTTGCCTTTGCGGAGTTCGCGTTGTTCGTCGAGCACGCGGTGATACGGGAGGACGAGATGCGCGCAGTCGCTGATGAGCAAATTCTTGCCGACACGAACGCCCATTTCTTGCAGGCCTTCGATCTCGCCGACCAGCGCGAGCGGATCGATGACCACACCGTTGCCAATGACGCAAACTTTTCCGCGTCGCAAAATTCCTGAGGGAATCAAATGCAGGACGTACTTCGTGCCGCGATGAATGACGGTGTGGCCGGCGTTGTTCCCGCCCTGGCTGCGCACGACCACGTCCGACTTCGCGGTCAGGACGTCGATGATCTTGCCTTTGCCTTCGTCGCCCCACTGCGCGCCGACCAGGATTGTGTTCGCCATGAGTTGAGGGAAATCGACAATAAACTGTCCCGACGCATCCGCCTTCGCAGACACATTCGGGACTTGGCGGAGGATAGAATCTAGCGCGGGTGCTGCAAGAGATTTCCGGTTATGCGCACCTGGCGGCGGGACTGAGAAAAAGAATTGTCAGCCGCTCAACGAAGCTCCTATTCTCCGGCTATGCGCACAATTCTTCTCATTATCCTGGTTCTTCTTCTCATCGGCAGCTTGCCGACCTGGGGTTACGCACCGGCGGGCTGGGGCTATTTTCCCGGCGGAGGTTTGCTGATTATTATCGTTCTCGTGCTCGTCTTGATGCGAGCCTGACGAGTCGCGCGCGACTAACCGACCGGCGGCGGCGCGCCGACTTTCACCACCGGCAAAGGGAAGCGCAAACGAAGCTCGTCCTCGAGGTAAACCTCGACGTGATGCAGCCCGTATTGTTGAAACTGCACGCCCCCGAAGTAGTGGACGTTGGTGGCGTGGCCTTCCATTTCCTTTAATTCAAATTCGATCTCGGCCTGCGCGATGACTTGTTCTTCGTCGAGGCCGACGATGCGTGAGCGCTGTCGAAATTTTCCCGAGCCGCTGCACCAACGCGACCAAATGCAGAGCCGCATGCAGTTGATCGGCAACTTCGAAGTCGGGATGACGTTGAGCACGCCAACCAGTGTTTGCATGCCGTTGTATTCGCAGCGGACGTCTTCGCAAAGCACGCAGCTTTGCAGATCCGGCAAAATGAACTCGTTAGGCATCCGCGCCGCTTAAAGTAAACCGCGAGACACCGCTACGAGTAATGCGATCCCGGCGATGATGCGATAGATGGCGAACGGCGCGAAGCCGCGCGCGCGAACCCAGCGCATGAACCAGGCGACGACGGCCAATGCGACGATGAAGGAAACCACGAAACCAATGCCGACGACGATCCAGTTGTGCGCATTCATGGTTAAAGGCGCGAGTGCGGTGTGGGGGTCCGCCACTCCGTGGTGCGGTTTGATGGTCTTGAAAAGATCGTAACCAGTCGCCACGACCATCGTGGGAATCGAAAGGAAGAAGGAAAATTCCAAGGCGGCCGCGCGCGTCAGGCCGACCGTTTGTCCGGCGGCGATCGTACACATGGAGCGCGAAGTGCCGGGGAAAACCGCGGAGAGAATTTGCACGGCGCCGATCCAAATCGCCTGCGGCAATTTCATCAACTCGAGCCGATCGATCCGCGGATGCCGACAGAATGCGTCGACGATCCACATGAGCACGCCGCCGATGAGCAGCGCCCAACCCATCACGACCAGGCTCTCGAGATTTTGGCCGATTTGTTTCTTAAGCAGAAACGCGGGCAGCGCGGTCACGACGAACGCGACCATCGTTAGGCCAAGCGGATGAGTGAAGATGTTGCGATCGCCCCGTTCGCCTTTTGGAAAAGTGGAAATGAATTTCGCGATGCGCCGACCAAAATAAACCGGCAAAGCGAGGATGGCTCCGAGTTGAATAACGATCGTGTACATCTTCCAAAAGCTGTCGTGCAGATCGATCTGAAGCAGCGCTTCGGCGATGCGCAAATGCGCGGTGGAACTGACCGGCAGGAACTCGGTGATTCCTTCGACAATCCCGAGGAGAATGGAGAGAAGATAATGATTCATGCGCGGCGCACCGGCCGGCACAGTAGGAAGGGCATTGCAAAGCGCAAGCATCCCGGCCGTGTCCGAAGATGCGGTCTAACGAGTGCGCGCGCGGCGACAAAACTGTTTTGCGCCCTCCGCAAAGGTGGCATAAAGAAAAACATGCCCGGCTACGATTACGAGCCCGACAAAGCATGGGACGAGTACGCGTGGGAGCGTTTTTTGCAGCAGCAGGATCACAAGACCGAGAAGTACATGGAGTTGCTGGAGAAGTATCTCGATCATCCGGAACGCGACGAAATCATCGCGCGCGAAATGGGTTGGACACATCTCTCGCGTTCCGAGGAATGGACCGACGAAGCGGAAGCTTTGCTTGCCGAGGAGGCGAGCAGCCCGGAAGAAATCACCACCGAGATCCAAGCGACTTCGGAAGACAGTTTCGAGGATCACGGTCTTTACCGCGCTTCCTTCGCTTTGACGGTCTGGATCGATCAGCTTTTCGACCAATGTCCGGGGCTGCAAAATGAGCCGTCGGCGGTCAAACTTGCCACCAATTCCGCGTTAGCCAGCGCCAAGCTCGCCGCCGCCTTGAGCGATGACGACCTCGATGAAATCGGCATGACCATCGCATATCTGAAGCGTTCCTTGAAAGCGATCACGGTCTCGATGGAAGGCGCGGTCCAGTTGCTTAACGAGCGGCTTATTTCGCCACGCCAACACGCCATCCTCAAGCAACGCCTCTTCCAAGTGCGCGACGGCATCATCTCCCTCATGGGCGAATATCGCGGCGAGTGGCTGCGGCGCTTCGGCAGCCTTTAGCTCCGAATGTTCTCGGAGTTGAATGAAATAGCCGCTCCTCCCGTCAGATAATGTCTACGGAAGCGATCCCGGCCCCGCTCGAAGTTTCGGATCAAGAGCTGGTCACGGCTTGTCAGGAAGGCAAGACCGAAGCCTTCGATCAATTGGTCGGCCGCTACCGCACGAGAGTTTTTGGTATGATTTACAACATGGTGCACAGCGAGCAGGACGCTTGGGATTTGGCCCAGGATAGTTTCCTGAAAGCGTGGAAATCGATCGGCCGCTTCCGCGGGCAATCGTCTTTCTACACTTGGATTTATCGCATCGTCATGAACGTGACGATCGATTGGCTGCGCAAAAAACATGTCAAAGGAAGCGGCGCGGAATTTGATGATGCGATCCAGTTAAAGGAGATCGATCCCGCTTCGCGTACCGTGCCGAAAGCGGACGCGCTGCCGCATGAGCGCATGCAACATGGCGAGATTCGTTCGCGCATTGATACCGCGATCGGGCAGCTTTCCCCGGAACATCGCGCGGTCATTTTGATGAAAGAAATCGAAGACATGCAGTATCATGAAATCGCCGAAACGCTGGGCTGCTCCATCGGCACGGTCATGTCGCGTCTGTTCTACGCGCGCAAAAAACTGCAGAACATGCTGAGGGATGTTTATGAAAACGTTTGAGGAAAATTGGACCGCGTGGGTGGACGGAAAACTCACCGGTCAGGAACTGATCGAGTTCGAGGCTTCGTTGCCCGACAAAGTCGCGGCCGAGAGCGAGAAACACGAAGCGCTAAAACTCGGCGCTTTTCTGAAGGAACAATTGCTCGCGCCGGCCATGTCGAACGCGGAATTTTTTCATCATCAACTTCGCCAGGAAATCTCGCGCGAAAGTGCGCCGGTTTCTCAAACTGTCAGCACGAGTGTGCGCGAAACATGGTGGTCCATCGGCCGTTTGCTTTGGACAGGCGCGGCCTCGCTCGCGGTCTTTTGCGTCTGCACCTTTTTTGTCATGCGCGAAAAGAATGTCGGCGGCCAGTCGACTTATTTGACGCAAATCATTAACGCGCGCGTCGATCCGGCGATTAGCCCGAACGCAACCATTTCGATGTTCGAATCGAAGGGCGACAAAGTCACCGTGCTTTGGGTCGACGGCTTGCAATCGCTTCCGTCCGAATACGCCGCGAAATAATTCCGATGCGCCTGCGCCTGCTTTCGTTCGTCGCCATCGCGCTTCTGCCCTTCGCGGGCAGCGCGATCTCGGCGCATGGCGCGGAGACGGTTTGGAGCGGATTGGTCATCGCTAACAACGTGTCGGAACCAACGCCGATTCCCTCGGAGTTAACCGGCATCGAACCAACGCTGAAGGCGCTCTTCGGTTACAATCAATTCCAAGTCATCGGCCAGGCGCGAAAGACCTTGAAGAGCGGCGAGGAAGAGTGGCTCGCTTCCAGCAAATATTTTTCCTTCCACATCGATTCCAAGGGCCTGGATAAATCGAGTTACCGTTTGAATCTCCAGCTCTTCCAGGAGCAAAAACTTCTTCTCGAAACCGACGCGCGTTTGAGTAAACGCAGTCCGCTGGTCATCAAAGGTCCACAAGTCGGCGACGGACAGTTAGTCCTCGTGCTCGTGGTCGAGTAGCGTTTGCGCGTCTCGGAAATCGAGATGCAAACTGCCGCGGGACGCGTCTAGTTGGACGCATGTTCTCCTCTCGTCTGCTCGTATTCGCCGCTTCCTGTTTCGTGTTTCTCGGAATACTCCGCGCCGAAAAACCCTTCGATTTCGAAACGACGCCGGGCAAACTTCCCAAGGAAGTTGTTCCAGAAGAGTACGCCATTCGCATCGCGCCTGATGTGCAAAAACAAACCTTCACCGGTTCCGAAACCGTTAAGCTCGACGTCCGCAAACCGACGCGCCAGCTCGTTCTCAATGCGGCCGATTTGCAAATCGCCAGCGCAACAATCGATGACAAATCGCTCGCGAAAAACGCGCTCAAGCTCGATGCGCAGCAACAAACTCTGACCCTCGCGTTGCCCTCGGAGTTAAGCGCCGGCACGCACACGATCGCGCTCACCTTCTCCGGCAAAATCAATCAACAAGGCCAGGGACTTTATCGCGCGCCCTATGCCGAAGAAGGAACAGGCGCGAAGAAAGTGATGCTCGGCACGCAATTCGAAGCGACCGATGCGCGGCGCATGTTTCCATGTTGGGACGAACCAAGTTTTCGCGCGCGTTTCCAACTCACTGCGGTCATCCCGGAAAATTGGACGGCCGTTTCGAACATGCCGATCGAGCACGAAACGAAAACGAGCGCCGGCAAGGAAGTGCAATTCGGCATGACGCCGCCGATGGCTTCCTACCTGAACGTCTTTTGCGCAGGCGAACTGGACGCGATCGAAAAACGCAGCGGCACCGTGTTGCATCGCGTCGTCGCGACCAAGGGCAAAGCGCAGATGGGTGAATACGCGCTCGCGAGCGCGGCGCAGATCGTCGATTTTTATAACGATTATTTCGGCGTCGCCTATCCGCTGCCGAAGCTCGCTGAGATCGCCGTGCCCGGCGGGTTTGGCGGCGCGATGGAAAACTGGGGCGGCATCACTTACTACGAATCGCGGCTGCTTTACGACCCGGCTAATTCCTCCGCGCAAACCAAGCAGGGCATTTACGAAGTGATCGCGCATGAAGTTGCGCATCAATGGTTCGGCGACCTCGTCACCATGGCGTGGTGGGATAATCTTTGGCTCAACGAAGGTTTCGCCTCGTGGATGGGCAGCAAGTGCAGCGCGAAATTCAATCCCGATTGGGAAGTCTGGCTCGCGCGCGGAATTCCGCGCGATGTCACACGTCGCTACGGCATTGCGAAGGAAGCGGCCATGGAAGGCGACGCACGCTCCACCACGCATCCCATCCAGCAAACGATCGCCACCGAGGCCGAAGCCAACGGCGCCTTCGACGACATCACCTACAAAAAAGGGCAATCGTTCATCCGCATGCTCGAAGCTTTTTTGGGCGAAGATGTTTTCCGCGACGGCATCCGCAAATACATCGCGCAGCATAAATTTTCCAACGCCACCACAGCCGATCTTTGGAACGCGCTCGCGGAAAGTTCCGGCAAACCGGTCGCCGAAATCGCCGCCAATTGGACGCAGCAACCCGGCTTCCCGATCATCAAAGTGACGCGCGAAGCCGGCGGAAAGATCGGGCTCACGCAGGAACGCTTCACGATTAATTTTCCGAACGCGCCCGCGCTGGAATGGAAAATTCCGCTCACCTATTCGGTCGCGGGTTCCGATGCGCCGGTCAGTCTGCTCATGAATTCGAAGTCGATGGAGTTAGCCGATGTTCCCGCCGATCGCGCGATCAAACTCAACGCCGAGGGGACAGGCAATTATCGCGTTCAATACGACGACGTTTCCTGGAAGTTGCTTCTCGCGGAGTTGCCGAAGATGAGCGTGCCCGATCACGTCAATCTGCTGAGCGATTCGTGGGCATTGGTGCAGGCAAATCGCGCGCCGCTCTCACTTTATCTCGGGCTGATCGAGAAACTTCCATCGCGCACCGAGCTGGCCGAGCGCGGGCAAATCATCACCGCTTTCGATTACATCAATCGGCTTCTCCTCGGTGAACCGGAGCGCGCACAATTTCAGAAATATGCGCGCTCCGTTTTGCGACCGAGTTTCGACCAACTCGGCTGGACACCGAAAGGAGGCGAGTCGCCACGCGAGGCGCTTTTGCGGACGAGCCTGATCACCGCCCTGGCCGACTTTCGCGATCAGGATATCATCGCCGGTTGCCGGGAACGCTTCGCCGCTTTCCTTGCGAAACCGGAGTCGCTCGCGCCCGATTTGCGGCCGGCGGTTTTGGCGGATGAAGCGACTTGGAACAAAATTCACGCGCGCGGATTGAAGACAACGAGCGTCGAAGAAAAACAAAATAACTACGACGCGCTCACCTCCGCCATCGATCCGAAACTCGCGCAGCAGACTTTGCAGATTGCCTTAACCGATGAATTGCCAACCGATCGCGCGTTGCATGTCGTGACCAGAGTCGCGCGCGAAAGCGATCATCCAGAGCTCGCCTGGCAGTTCGCAAAAGCGCACATGAAATCGCTCGTCACGAAGGCCGATGCACTGGGCGCGAACACTTATGCGCCGAGTTTGTTCACCTTCTTTTCCGATCCGGCGCGCGTCACGGAACTGGAAGCGTATGCGAAATCGAATCTTCCACCGGCCTCGGCCAAAGCAGTCGCGCGGGCGGCCGATGAGATTGGTTTCCGTGTCGAATTAAAGAAGCGCCTAACGAGTCAAATCGCGAGCTGGGACTCGACCGCGCCACCAGCTGGCTAAAGCATCGGCCGCTCGGCCACTTCCGCGCGCACGCGCAAGGTTTCGCGTTCCTCGGAAGCGAGAAAACCGGCCCGCTGCCAGCCGGCCCAAGCCTGGCTGATAAGAAAAAACGCCATGAATCCTAGCCACAAAGAACCCGTCGTAAACGCATACAAAGCGAGCGCCGCGCCGCCCAAAAGCCCGACCGCAGTGGCGATGCGCAGACTCTTGATCGGACCGAGCGGAAACCACAAAAGTGCGCGCAGAATCTGCCCGCCATCGAGCGGATAAACGGGCATCAGGTTAAAGACAAGAATCACGAGATTGATCGTGCGCACCCAATAGAGCAGCGCGAAGGCGTTGGGAGCCTGGAAAATCCAGCCGCTATGACGCGCGACCAGAAATGACAACTCGAAAATGGGCGCGAGTGCGACGTTCACCAACGGTCCGGCGGCGATGCTCCAAAGCATCGCGCCCGCGCGCGGCGGTGGACTAACGAACGCAATGCCGCCCAATGGCCAAAGCACAATTTCTTCCGCGCGGCCGCCCACCTGCCGGCAGGCGAGCGCGTGCCCGAATTCATGCATGAGCACAAGTCCGAAGAGCGCCAGATATTCCAGCCCTGCCCAAACCGGTGACCCATAACGGCCGCGCATCGTCGTCACTTCGTAGGCGCCGACCAGGAACCAGGAGAAGTGCAAGAAGACCGTGATCCCCGCGACCTGAAATAATCGAATCGATCCGCTGCGCATCAGCCGGAAAGCTCGGCTGCCCTTCCGCAATCCGCCACTCGCAATATTCCGCCGCGCGGAATCTACAAGGTCAGTTCCGTGCGTCCTTCATTCGCCGGCATGAGCAAGCGCATTGGCATCATGGACGACTCGGTGAAGCCGTGGCGTTTGAAAAAATGCTGCGAACGCAATTCCGGTCGGTCGGTCAGGAGCGTGATGCGCAGGAAGTTTTTCTGTTTCGCAAAATCGATCGCGTGTTGCAGCAACTTCGAGCCGTAGCCTTTTCCCTGGAAGGCTTTGTGGATGACGAGGTCTTCCAGAAGAATAACAAAACCGCCCTCGGCCGTGCTGATGGTGAAGAGCAAATTGATCATGCCCACGATCGTGCGATCGGAGCGCAGCACGAAAACGCGGCCCCGATTTGGTTGCTCGAAAATGAGCCGCAGCCCGAGCAATTGCCTTTCCTTGTCCGGACGAAAGTCGCTTTCTTCGCTGAAGAGCTCGCCGAGCAAAATCGACAATTCATCGAGATCCTCGAAAGTTGCCGGCTCGATTACGACCTCGCTCATTGCATCTCCTTATTCCAGAAACAGGCGGTGCTGGCAACTTTCGACCTGAGCGACGCGAGACTCGGCGGCGAACGTTGACAATCCGCAGGTCGATCCTAATGTAGCCGCTCCTCGTCGCCCAGCGCGTCGATTCCGGCTTATGAAACGCACCCTACAGCGCTCGAAACGCACCCGAAAACAGCAGCACGGATTTCGTGCGCGGATGAGCACGAAAGGCGGCCGCGCCACTCTTGCCCGCCGGCGCCAACGCGGTCGCAAGCGTCTCCTGCCGAAGGGCGTCGAAATTCATTTCGCCCGCCACACGCAGGCCTAACGAGTCATCGCTGCAATTCGCGCAGCGGTCCGGCATAGCCGGTTAACTCCAGATATCCGCGACCTGCGCTCGGTTTGCCCGCGCGCGTTCCGTTCACTTCGAGCGCGCCTTCCCAGTAAGCCAGCGGGAGCAACGCCAGTTCCTGATCGCGCAAGACCGCGCGCACTTCGAATTGCAACGACTTCTCTGGAATCTCGATTCGCCACCCGATCGGATACTTTGCGCCCGTCGTTCCGCTTTTCCAAAAATCCGTCGCGGTCATGACGAAAGCGGCTTTCGGCAAATGCGTCGTCGCGCCGTCGGCCGCGATCCAGGTTCCACTCGAAGTTGGATCCGGTTGACCATCCGCCAGCCGCAGTTGGTAAAGCATCAGCTCCGTCCCATCGTCGAATTCCACCGAGAGCCAATCCCAGCCCACCTGCTCCGGCGCAAGCTGGTTCGTGGCCCATTCGTGATCGAACCAACTCTCGCCGCGCGTCTCGAAAGTTTCCGCGCCGTTACGCATTTTGCCACTGCTCGTTAGGCGAGTGAGCGAATAATAATGCGACGCGTGTCCTTCGCCGGTCGCCTTCTGGCTCACGCCGGCCGTGCCGTGAATGACCGGCGGCTTGACCGCTTGCAATCGCAGATCGATTGCCGCGTCTTTCGCCTCCGCCTGCAAATGAAACACGCCGTCCGGCTCCAAACGCAGCGACCACGAATCGATCCAGGCCAATCGATCGCCCTCATCAAAACCCGCCTCGCCAAAGGCCCCACGGCTCGTCTTTTGTTCAAAACGAAATCGCTTCCCCGCCACATCGGTGATCGTGAAATGCGCGAACTTCAAATCGTTGACCACGAAGCGCGACATCTTCGGATCGCGTTCCGCCGGCGGTCGAATTCCTTGTCGAAAAAAAGTCAGTTGGTAGCCAAATTTTCGGCCTAACGAATCCTGCAGGTTGCCGGTGAAATACCACCACTCCGTTTTGAACTCGCGGTGCGCGTGGTGATCGCGCGGAAATTCATAACGCCAGCCCGGCTCGGCCAATCGCCAATCAGCCGCCACGCACCAAAGCGCGAGCAGAAAAATGCCGCGTTTCATTCATCGCGCAACGCCTCCGTCAGCACGAGTCGGCCCGCGCGCCAGGCTGGCCAGATGCCCGCGCACATCGCCGCGGCCACAATCCAGATCGGCGTCGCGGCCAGCGAAGCCCACGGGAAAGCGAGTTGAATCGTCCAGCCAAAAAACGCGCGATTGATCACGCCGGTCAGCACAAACGAAAGACAAAGTCCCGAAGCCAAACCCACCATCGCGGCCAGCAAACCGATCAGCGCGGATTCCCAAAGCAACACTTTGCGCAACTGCGCCGCGCTCCCGCCGATCGCCCGAAAAATTCCCAGCTCGCGCGAGCGTTCCGCGATCAAGGTCGTGAGCGTGAGACAAATTCCAACCACCGCGACCACGACCGCGATCGTCCGCAGCACATAGGTAACCGCAAAAGTTTGGTCGAAAATTTCAAAGACACGCGTGCGCAAATCGCGGTTCGACAAAATCATGAACTGTCCGCTTTGGCTGAATTGCGCGCGGAAGTCTGCGCTGAGTTTTTCGGCCGAGGCATCGGGTTTCAGATAAACGGCCAGGCTGTTCACGCGATCGTCTTTCCAAAGGGCGACGAAAGTTTTCGCGCTCATGTAAACGATTCCCTGATCGCGCGTGTAATCGTAAAACGTTCCCGCGATTGGAAAACGGCGCGCGCCTTCCGGCGTTGTCAGTTCCAATTCATCGCCATCATGCAGCCGATGCCGGCGCGAAAAACTTTCCGAGATCAGCACGCACTGCTCCCGATAAAATCGCTGCATAATTGCGCGCCCGTCGCCGCGCAGGAAACGCAAATTGCGCCGGTCGTTTCCGCGCACCACCGCGACTGCGATCGTCTGGCCATTCATCGAAAGATCGGCTTCGCGAAAAGTATCAACGGCCGCGACCGCCGGTTGCGTCTCGAGAAAATGAATGGCCGCCGGCGGAATAAAAGATGATGGGCCCGCGATCTCATTCGACGCCGGACCGATCAAGAAATCGGCCATCAGGGTTTGATCGATCCACGATTCGACCGTGCGACGAAAAGAAAAAACCATCACGCTCGTCCCGATGGCCATGGCCACGGCGGCGGCGAGCGCTCCGATCGTGACCGCATTTCGGACTAACGAGCGCGAAAGATTTCCTGCCGCCAAAGTCGCTTCGACCGATCGAAAACGAAAACGTCGCGAACAGAAACGCAGCAGCCGATCGGCCAGCGCGGAAAATTGCGCGGTCGCTCCCGGCACGAGAAAGGAAAATCCGATCAGCACGCAGAAGGCGGCGCCAAAACCAATCCACGGCGGACCACTCGTTAGGGCGACGACTGAAAGCGCAACGGCTCCGGCCAGAAAAATTAATCCGCTCCAAAACCACGCCGGTGAAAGAGAGGCCGATTGCTCGATGACCGAGCCTGCGCGCAAAGCGCGAACCGGATCCATTTTCGCAGCCGCCGCTGCGGGCAACCACGCCGCCACCGCCACGGAAACTAATCCGAGCGCCATCGCGGAAACGAACATCCACGGCGCGATTGCAACCTGCCGAACGCTCAGCAAAACGTAGAGCGACGAGATTGTTTTCGAGACAGTGCCGACCAGCGCGCGCGCTAATAACAAACCGCCAGCCGATCCCGCAATCACCCCGAGAAAACCAAGCGTGAGCGCTTCGCCGAGAAAGAGCAGGCGCACCTCCAAACGCGTCGTGCCTAACGAGCGCAAGATGCCGATCTCTCGACGACGGCGCAGGACCGAGGCGGAGACCGTGTTGTAAATCAAGAACATCCCGACGAGGAGCGAGACCAAACTCATGGCCGTGAGATTGAGCTGGAAACCGCCCAGCATTTTTTCCACCTGCTCGCCGCGTTGCGCCGGCGTCGCGACCGTCGCATCCGGCGGGAGGATGCGCTGCAAATTCGCCATTACCGCGGCGCGATCGCGCGGTTGTTTGAGTTGCAATTGAATAGAGCTGAGCACGCCACCTCGCTGAAAAAGCTCCTGGGCCCAGCCGATGTCCATCGCGGCAAAATGCGGATCGACCGCGGAGGCGTCGCTCGTGCGCATAATAAATCCGATGCGCAGTTTCCGCTCCAGTCCGTTCACTTGTGCGCGCAAAACGTCGTCCGATTTCAGATGATGTATCCGCGCGAATTCATCCGAAACCGCGATCGCATCGGCCTCGCCTAACCAACGCGGCACATCGAATTGCCCAGCTCGAAAATCCGTCAGCTCAAACGTGCGAAAGGGCGCGTTCGTGAAAATATCGACCCCGAGGATTTGCAGATATTCGCCAGGCAAATCGGGCAGCGTGACAATCCCGCGAACGATCGGCGTGGCCGCGGAAATTCCTGCCGTCTGCGCGACTGAGGGGAAAACTGTTTCGGGCAAGCCGTTGATCGGCCCTGCGATTTGCAATTCAGCCTTCCCGGCCACGACATCGATCGTGGCGGCGAAAGCGCGATTCGCGCTCTGGTTCGCGATTTGAATCGCCAGATAAACGGCCACGCCCAGCGCCACGCTCGCGATGTTCAGTAACGCGAGCAGCGGATGTCGCCGCAATGGACGAATGACTTGCCGAAGAAAAATTCGCGGAAACTGCGCGGTCACGGGGAAGAATAGATCACGCGCCGGGACAATTGCCTAACGAGTCGTTTGCCATTGCGGCGCTGCGAGAAAAGGCCGCAATTTTTGCAACTGATTCCGCATCGTCCATGTTGTGCCTAACAAATCCGCGACATGGAAGCTGCACCCAAAGTTTCGATTATCATTCCATGTTTCAATCGCCTCGATCGCACCGCTGAGTGCTGGCCGGCGCTGCAGCGCTCGTTAGGCAATGGACCCGCCAGCGAAGTAATTTTTGTCGATAACGGTTCGCAGGATGGAACCGCGGCCTTCCTCGATGGACTGGAGAAATCCTCCGCCGCGCGCGTCCTTCGCAACCGGGAAAATCTCGGTTTTGCCAAGGCAAACAATCAAGGGAAAGCTCAGGCGCGCGGAGAATTTTTAGTCTTTCTCAACAACGACACCGTGCCGCTCGCGGGCTGGCTCGAACCGCTTCTTCGCCTTCTCGCTCAGGATCCCGCGGTCGGTCTCGCGGGCAGCAAACTTCTGTATCCCGACGGCCGCGTGCAGCATGCCGGCGTGATCGTGCGAGAAAAAATCGCGGGGAAAAATCAGCTCATTTGCGATCACGTTTATCGGCTGAGTTTGGCCGAAGCGCCGTGGGTGAACGAGCAACGCGAATACCAGGCTTTGACCGGCGCTTGCCTCGCGACACGACGCGCTGTTTTCGAGCAACTCGGCGGTTTCGATGAAGCTTACGTGAACGGTTATGAGGATCTCGATCTCTGTTTCCGCGCGCGCGAAGCGGGCCTGAAAGTTGTCTATTGTCCGGCGAGCGTGCTGGTTCATCACGAATCCTCCACGCAGGGCCGCAATGCTTTTGACCAACAAAACACCGCGCGATTTTTCGCGCGCTGGGGCGACAGAATTCGCGCAGATGAAAATGAAACTTACGCGGCGGCGGGCCGGCCGAATTTGAGCGAACTGCGCACGGAGCTGCTCGCTTTGCGCGCGGCTTTCGAAAAAATCCAGGCCGCGCATCCCGATCCGAAACCCGACGAGCGCGCGGGTATTTTTCGACGCACGATTCTGCGCTGGCTCGGGATTTCTCAAACGCTGCGGACGATGAAGGCAGACATCCGCGCGCAGCGAAACACCATCGTCCATTTGCGCCGCATCACGGACAGCATGGCGATGCTGCTCGACTACTACGAATCGGAGCGCGAATCCCCTCGTCCCCCTCGTGCGGATCCATCTCTACACTGAGTCGCC
>CAXSCV010000019.1:1873-17558 GCA_964235895.1 uncultured Chthoniobacterales bacterium | reverse complement strand
GCCCGATCCCGGACCCGGCGGCTCGGAACAGTTTGTCGCGGTCATCGCGGAAGCGCTCAGTCGCGCGCACGCGGTCACGATTGTTCATCACAAAGACGAATCGTGCGCCTCGGCCTGGGCGGAATATTCGGGTTGTGATTTGAGCCGGATAAATTTTCGACGTGACGCGCTGGAGCCGGATGAATCAGCGCGCGCATTGAATTCATGGACGCGCTATCGACTGGCGCGCGCCTGGCGTCGCGAGATCACGGAAGGCTGCGATCTTTTCGTCGCCATGCTGCACAACAAGCCGCCGTTCTGTCGCGCGCGCATCGGCGTGATGGTGATTTTATTTCCGACGTTCGAGCCGCTGCGCCATTTGGACGACGGACGAAGCGCGCCGCCAAAGAAGAAATCGAAAAAGAAAAAAACGCGGCCGCGCAACCGCGAGAGTTTCGATTTTTTCGCCTGGCCTCTGGTCCGTTACCTCTACGGAAAATGGGAGTGGCGACGCCGTATGGCCTCGTATGGAGTGAAGCTTTCCATCTCCAGTTTCAGCCGCGACTGGGCGCGGAAACGCTGGAGCGTGAAGACTGAGCTTCTCCATCCGCCGGTGGGAATTTTCCCCGATTCAGCAGCGACAAAGGAAAACCGCATCTTGAGCGTGGGTCGCTTTGCCACCACCGGGCACACAAAAAAACAAATCGAAATGCTCCTGGCCTTTCGCGAGCTGCGGAACGATCTGCCGGGCTGGAGCTACTACTCGTTAGGCGGATTGAATGAGAGCGAACAGGATCGCCGCTATTTCGAAACCGCACTCGCCTTCGCCGAACCCGGGCGCGTGGAAGTGCGCGCAAATATTCCGCGCGCACAGCTCCAGGAAAGTTACGCGGCCGCGAAAATTTTCTGGCACGCCGCGGGCCTCGACGACGATCTCAGCGCGCAGCCGGAAATGGCCGAGCATTTCGGCTTGAGCACGGTCGAAGCGATGGCGCACGGCTGCGTGCCGGTGGTGATCAATCTCGGCGGACAACGCGAAATCGTGGAGCATGGCGTGAGCGGATTCCTTTGGAATTCACTCGCCGAAATGAAAAGCTTCACGCGCCAGTTGGCCGCTCATCCTGTCCTTTTCAAAACCATGAGCGCCGCCGCTCGTCTGCGCGCGCAGGTTTTTAGTCGCGAAGGCTGTGTGGCGAATCTTTTGCGCTTCGCCGGCCTTACTTGAGTCGCCATGTCGGACGCTCGCGTCAGCATCATCATTCCCACTTTCAACCGCGCGCAGCTTCTTCCGCGCGCGGTCGCGAGCGCATTCGCCGCCGGAGAAAATCCGGAAGTGATTATCGTCGACGACGCGTCCACCGATGCGACGCCGGAAATTTGTCGGAACCTTCGCGATGTCCGCATCATCCGACACGACCGGAACCAAGGTTTGGGCGCGGCGCGCAACACCGGCATCCGCGCGAGTCGCGGCCAATACATCGCGCTACTCGATGACGACGATCGTCGAATGCCGGATTCCCTCGCGCCGCAAGTCGACGCGCTCGAGGCCAATCCCGAGGCCGCGCTTTGCTACGGGCGCGTCTTCCTCGGCGATTGCGCGACCGGCGAAACGACTAACGAGTTGATTCCGAAAGAGCTTCCGCGCGGCGATCTTTTTTGGAAATTGCTCCGCGGAAATTTCATCCCGGCGCTTTCGGTTTTGCTCCGGCGCGAACCGCTCTTCGCTGCCGGACTTTTCCATCCGCGCCTGCGCGAAGTCGAAGACTGGGATCTTTGGCTGCGCCTGAGCGAGCGCGCGAGTTTCACCGCGGTCGAAACGCCCGTGGCCGTCTATCGAATGTTCGATCAACGCTCGGGCCAACTTTCCTCTAATCGCGCGCGCATGGCCGTCGTTGCCGCCACCATCCAGGGCCGCGCTACCCGGCGTGCGCGCGCTGCGCGCGAACCCGCCCGCGCGCGAGCATGTCGCGAGAAATTTTTGCGCGAGACTCGTTATACTTTGCTCCACGAAACGATCGACGCGCTTTCGCTCGGCCAAAAGAAAACCGCGCGCGCTACTTTATTCGCGATTTTTCGCTTCCTGCCGACGAGTCTGGGCTTGGAGGAATTTCGCGAGCTGGTTCGCCTAACGAGCAGTCGCCAGCCCGCTGCGGCCCGCGCTTATGCAAAGCGTCTGAAAGCTGTCCGCAAAAAACTTTGGGCCCGCCCGCCGCCGGCCTAACGAGTGGCGAAGATTTGCCAGTCATTCCAATCCCAAAGTCTTTCCCGATGGAGATCGACATCCGGTAAGGCGTTCCATTCGTGCACGCGCGGATTGGCCAACGCCTGGACCTGCGCGAAAATGCCCCAGGCGCAGGCTAAAATTCCCAGGAAGAAATAGATTTTGCGGGCGCGCGTCCGCTCCAAAAATTCCCAGGCCGGGAGCAAGAGCAAGGTCGCAAAAGGCACCAGCTCACAGAGCAGGCGCGGCCCGTAACAGTGGCCGCCCCACCAAAATTCATTTCGCGAGGCGACGATCCACTCGGCCACGACCACCAGCGTTGCCATTAAGTAAATATCGCGCGGGCCGCGCTCGCGCCATGTCCGCCATGCGCCGACGAGCGCGAACAAAAGCACCGGTGAAAAAACGAACAACCCGCGATTTGGACTAACGAGTGTTCCGAGATAGGCCGTGAAACCATTGCCTCCGCCGGCGACATTTCCGCCGCCGTAATAGGTCGGAAGCAACCTCTCCCAAACGCTCCACGAGTAGGAAATAAAAGCGACCCCGCACAGTCCGGAGAGCAGGCAAAAAACCGCGAACGCTTTCCGCTCGCGCAACAAAAGCGCGCCCGCAAAAACCAGGCCGGGCAAAATCATTGTTGGCCGACAGGCGAAACCGAGTGCCAGCGGGATCGCGCTCCAGGCAGCAAAGCGTCCGCGCTGCCAAACCCAAATACCAAGCGCGATCGTCGCGCAAAAAACCGAGGCGTTATGGGACCAGAGCGCGCCCGCATGCGTGCCGAATTGCGGTGTCGCGAAAGCGAAAATAAGGGTGACGATCCACGCGAGTCCGCGGCGTTTTGTCAGCTCGGACACGACCAGGAAAAAGAGCCCGACCGTTGCGGCGGAAATAATCTTGGCCGCGAGATCCGAGACGATGGCGGCGCGCTCCAGCGGATTGGAAAACTGATCGTTCAACCAATCCCCGATGAGCACGATCGGCAAACAAACGAGCGCAGTGCCCGGCGGATAGAAATTATACCAATGACCATCCGTTCCTTTTCGCAGCCGGCGATCGTGCTGAAAATCTGTCGGCGAAGTTTCATCGGCGAACTCGTCCACATTCCAGTGGCCGCTGCGAAGCAAGCTCACGCTCGTCGGCACATAGAATCGATTGTCGCTGCCGAAGGAGTAAAACCCTGGCGCGCTCCACGGCAGCAAAACAAAAAAGTAGGCGACGGCTAGCGCGAGCGCTTGCGCGGAAAGGCGCGCGCGATGCACGAAACAAACCGCTCCGAGCAGGGACGTGAAGAGAATACTCGCGATCCAACGTCGTCGCGACGCGCCTTGATCGAGCCGGCGTAATTCGAAACGCCCGCGGTATTCGCCCTCGACACAAAGCCGCGCGTTGAGCGCGTTCGCGTGCGATTTCAAAATGAGCCAGCGCGGCGGAATGAAATCGCCGTTCGGCATCTGCAAGGTGACGACGCCGGAAATTGCTTCGCCGTCGCGATTGCATAAGCCAACGGAAATCGGTCGCTCAATTCGTCCGCGTAAAACGACTCGATAGCTCGCCTTCTTCAGCGCCTGGAAGGACTCGTTAGGCAATATCTCTCCGCTGACAGCCAATGGTTGCGCACGATGCAGAACGCACAAAAAAAGCACGCAACTTCCGAGCAGAAGCGCGGCGGCGAGCCAACCGTTTCGCCATGGTTTCCTCACGAAATTGCTTATATGCGCGCGTCGGCTGGTGGCGCGATCAACTTCTTCTCAAGCCCGGCGCAGCGGCTAACATGATGCGCCATGAATCCGCGCCCGGTCAGCATCGTGACCGTTACCTACGACACGTTCTTCTTCGTTAGGCTGCTCATTGAAAAGGTGCGCGAATTCATCGGCGACCGGAATTATGAGATCATCGTGATCGATCGCGGGAGTCGCGATGGAACGCTCGCGTGGTGTGCGCAACAGCGCGACGTCCGGATTATTTCCGTCGCCCAAATTGGCGCGGACCACGAACATGGAGAAGCAGCCGAAACCGGCGCGCGCGCGGCACGGCACGAAATTATCGCCTTCATGGATTCGGATGCGCATCCGGTGAGCGGCGATTGGTTGAAATTGACTGCCGATAAACTGGATGATCGCTGCCGTTTGGCCGGTCCAAAATATGTCGGACAGCATCGCGGAAATCCCTTCGGCTGGTATGTGCATCCGCACTTCATGGTCTTCCATCGCGCGGATCTGGGCGGCGATATCGTCCTCCGAAAATTGCGGGGCGACGCGACCGATACGGGCGAAGAAGCGACCATTCGGCTTCTGCAAAACGGCAAAGAAATCAACGCGCTCCCGCTCGAATCGTGTCCAGCCTTGTCGACAAATCATCGACATTTTCGCTACGCGCGTTTCTCGTTTGGCCATCCGCATTTTCCGACGATCGGCGCGGAAGTTTTTCATGCCTGGTACGGGACGCGCCTGGAAAAAGATCGCGCCATTGTGCGGAGCGAAACGGAAGGCGCGATCACGCCGAACAGTTATCAGGAGCCGCTGATCGCGATGCTGCGGGAATTTTACGGCCTCGACTTCTGATGCGTGCGACGGCGCGCGACTTCCCGTTCTTTCAGTCGCAACCAACTCCTGAGCGCGCCGCGCACGAGGCCAAGGCGCAGGCCAAAACGCAGCCAGCGATTCTGAAACAATTCGCTGAATGCCACCTCGTCCCGGGCGCGCCGGCCGCGGAATTCCGCGAGTTTCTTTTCCAGCGCGAGCATTTTTCCCTGGAGCAAACGAATCTCTTCCAAAGTCGAAGCGGCCACTTCGGCTGACGAGGCGCGGCCCTTGCCTAACGAGTGCTGGGGATGCCTGTTCATCGCTTCGCGATACACCTTTTCATACGCCGCCGCCATCTGCGTGCGATCGAATTGCCTAACGACACGTTCCCGCGCCGAAGCTCCCAGACGCTCCCGCAGCGCGGCGTCCGCGGCCAGCCCGCGCGCGGCTTCGATCAAAGCATTCGTTTCATTCGCCGGCGCGAGAATCCCCTCTTCTTCCGTGACATAATTCGGGAGACCGCCGATGCGAAACGCGACCACCGGCAAGCCGCAGGCCATCGCTTCGATGACCGATAAAGGCGCCGTATCCGCGATGGATGGATGCAGGAAAAAATCGAGCGCGCCTAGCGCGTCGCGCAACGCTTCGGCGGACGACGGCGCGATCGCTCGAATCCCTGGTTCCGATTCCGCGTCCGCCGCTCCAATATTCAAAAACAACATCTTGGGATGATCGCGCCGGAGCGCTTCGATCGTCGCGCGCGCATGGCTTCCGCCTTTCCACGGATGCGAGAAAACACCGCTGCGAGCGAGGCTTCCGATAATCAATGCGGCCGCGGGCAAGCCGAGTTCTCGTCGAAGCGCCACGCGATTTCCGGGGCGAAAAGTTGCGGTATCGATGCCGTTCGGGATGAACGAAATCGGATGGCGGCCAAGCAGGCTGCGCTGCAATTGCGAGACGATCCAGGACGACGCGCCGACCAACGAAAGGCGCGCGTTATCCGAGACCATTTTTTTGTCGCGCCAAAGGCCGGCCGTGTTGTCGTGCACGAGGCGCGGGCCGGGTCGCGTCAGATCGGGACACTCGCCGCAGCCGATTTGCCAGCGCGGGCATTCGAGCGCGTGCGAGCAATAACCGGTCAGCGCCTGCATGTCGTGAATCGACCAGACGAGCGGGCGAAACTGCGACAGGCCGATGAGCGAAAGCGGATGAAAATAGCCGCCGTAGAGATTGTGCGCGTGAATCACGTCGGCCTGCTGCACGGCCGGATGCCTAACGAGTCGATGACTTCCACGAAATTCATAATCCGGCCAACTGGTCATCTTTAATTCGGCGCGCAGGGTCAGGTCCGGATCGGTTTCGAAGGCAATCGTGGGCGATTCGGCTCTGGTTTTATGGCCGACTAATCCGATGCTTTCGTGGCCGAACGCGCGTTGTGTTTCGATCAAATCCGACATGAGCTGTTCGGCCCCGCCGTGCTGATCGAAAGCGTTTAAGTGGACGATCGAGAGTGACGCCGCCGCTTCGGTCGCGATCATGGTTGCTGACAATTTCCAATGAGCGGTTGCTGACAAGCGGCGCGGCGCCTTGTAGTAACAAAAAGCGCATGCCCAGCTCCGACTCCAGGGAGAATCCTGACGACGCTCGCGATTCTTTTCGCGGCGAGAAAGTTCTCGTGACCGGCGCGGGCGGTTTCATCGGCAGCCATCTTTGCCAGCGGCTGCTCGAGGCCGGCGCGGAGGTGCGCGCACTGGTTCGTTATTCGTCGCACGGCGGCGCGGGCAATTTGGAACAACTCGCACCGGACATTTTCGCTCGGCTCGAAATCGTTCGCAGCAACATCGAAGACACGGAATCGGTCCAGTGCTTTGTGAAAGATTGCGCGGTGGTTTTTCATCTCGCGGCGCTCATCGGCATTCCTTATTCCTATCATGCGCCGCGCAGTTATCTGACGACGAATATCAGCGGCACGCTCAATCTTTTGGAAGCGGCGCGCGCGCAGGATGTTCGGCGTTTTGTCCTTTGCAGCACGTCGGAAGTCTACGGCTCGGCCAAGCATGAAGCGATTTCGGAAGACCATCCGTTGCAGGCGCAGTCGCCCTATTCGGCCTCGAAAATCGCCGCGGAAAAATTAACCGAAAGTTACCACTGCGCGTTCGGACTGCCCACGGTCACGGTGCGTCCATTCAATACTTTCGGTCCGCGCCAATCGCCGCGCGCGATCATTCCTGCAATCATCATGCAGGCGTTGCACGAGCCGCAGATTCGTCTGGGAAATCTCTCGCCGACGCGCGATCTCACTTATGTGAGCGACACATGCGACGGGCTTCTGCGCGCAGGATTAACACCGGAGATCGAGGGTCTGGTCTGCAATCTTGGCACCGGAGAAAGCATCAGCATGCGGGATTTAGCCGCGCTGATTTTGCACCGAATGGAGAACAACAAACCGATTACGACGGAGACGGCCCGCGTTCGTCCGGCGGCCAGCGAGGTGGAGAATTTACGATCCGATAACCGAGTCGCGCGCGAACGTCTCGGCTGGCAACCTCTCGTTAGGCTAGAAACGGGTTTGGACGAGACAATCGCTTATTACCGCAAGCAAGCGCGGCCTGCGCGCGGCGCCGCTTACGCCGTTTAGCGCAGAATGAAAGCGCTCCTGCTGGCTGGTGGACGAGGCACACGACTTCTCCCTTACACCACGACTGTTCCGAAGCCGCTCTTTCCGATTGGCGATATTCCGATCATGGAATTGCTCCTGCGACAACTCGGCCGGCACGGCCTCCGCGAAGTGTTTGTCGCGACCGGATATCTCGGGCATTTGATCGAGACCTTCTTTGGTGATGGCGAGAAGCTAGGGCTTTCGCTGCGCTATTTGCGCGAGGTAAATCCGCTCGGCACGGCCGGCCCCATCGCCGCGGCCTTGCCGGATTTAGGAGCGGATTTTTTGGTTCTAAACGGAGACCTGGTGACCACGCTCGACTTTTCGGAGTTCCAAAATTTTCACAAAAAACTCTCGGCCGACGCGACGGTGGCGGTGACGACGCGCAGGACAACTTCGCAATTTGGCCTGATCGAACAGGACGCAGAAGGTCGCCTAACGAATTATCGGGAGAAGCCGACGGAGACCGCGACGGTCAGCATGGGCTGTTATGTTTTCAGAGCGGCGGCGCTCGAGCCGCGGGTGCGCGCGGGGGAATATCTCGACATGCCGGATCTGATCCTGCGACTGCGCGATGCCGGAGCAAACGTGCGTTGTCACACGCAATCCTGTCGCTGGTTCGATGTCGGGCGGCCGGAAGATCATAAATTGGCTAACGAGTGGTTCGCCGCGCATCGCGAGGAATTTCTGGCCCCGGCGTGAGACGGGTTCTGATCACGGGCGCGACCGGATTTCTCGGGCGTCATCTGCAACGGAGCTTGCGCGAACTCGGATGTGAAGTCGTGCCGGGTTCGCGGGAGGCGCTGGAGGACGTTTGCGATCCTGGCGCGTGGCGGAAGCTTCTGGAAGAGACACAGCCGGAGGCGATCTTTCATCTTCTCGGCCGAACGAGCGCGCCTAACGAGTCGTTGTTCGAAGCCGCGCATTTGTTGCCGACGACCGCTTTGTTAAGCGCAGTCGAGGAAATCGGCCTGCGCGACTCGCCCATCTTCATTCTCGGCAGCGCGGCTGAATACGGCAACGTTCCGCTGGATCGCCAACCGATCGACGAAGACGAACCCGCGCGACCGCTCAGCTCCTACGGCTGCAGCAAATTGCGCGCGACCGAGCGAGCCCTCGCCTTTGCTGAACGCGGTTTGCGCGTGGTGATCGTGCGACTGTTCAATGTCTTCGGACCGGACATGCCGGAGCATTTGATGCCCGCACCGGTGCTCGGGCAGTTGCGCGCCGATGCTCCGACTATTCGCACCGGTTCGCTCGATCGAGTGCGAGATTTTCTCCAGGTCGATGTGGCCATGGATGCGCTGGCGCGGCTGGCTTTGGCCGAAATCGCCGGCGGCACCATTCTCAATTTGTGCAGCGGACGCGGACTCAATCTGCGCGAGATCGTGCAGGTGTTGGCGCGTGCGGCGGATTTCAGAGGTGATCTGATCGAGAGCGCGGAAGATTCTGCGCTCTCACGCGGGGTGCAAAGTTGCGTGGGAAATCCCGCCCGGTTGGAAATGATTCTAGGATTTCGGCCGGTCGCTCCGACTCTCGACGACTTCGCGCGTCTGCTCGGATGAAAGCGACGCACGTACTTCCTCGAGTCGCTCAACCATGCGGTGTCCGGCTGCTTCGAGCGAAAAATTTTCCCTGATCTCGGCCCGCGCCACGGCGCCGAGAGCTGCCGCGGCTTCGCGATTTTCATCGCAATACCGGAGGTGCGCGACCGCGTGATCGAGTGACGGCTCGGCCCAGTGATTGCCTATTTTATAAGTGGGCATGTCTTCGAGAATTTCGGTCAACGTGTAATCAACCAGCAGACTGTTGCCCGCGTTCATGAAGGCAAGATTCCCGGAGTAGTTGGTCGCGATAACCGGTTTGCCTAACGACATCGCTTCCGCCATGCACAACCCAAAACCTTCAGAGCGATGCAGCGAAACGAAGCAATCGCACATCTGTAAAATGCCGTTCACTTCCGCTTGCGGGAAAACACCGTCGAGCACGATGGCGCCCGCGCCGTGCGCCGCTTCTTTAAGCAAGGAAAACTCCGCCGGCTTCGTTTCTCCGCGACTGACTTTGATGACTAACGAGACGTCCGCGCGCTTGGAAAACGCCGTCGCAAAAGCACGGATCACGGCCAACGGGTTCTTCCGTTGCATCTCACTCGACATGTCGAAGATGAAAAGGAAAACGTAATTCTCCTCGGGAATGCCAAGGCTCGATCGACTCACGGGCGTGATTTCGCCCATTTGCAATCCCGGCAAAATCTCGCGCACCGGCAACGGCATCCGCTGGCGAAATGCCTCCGCGACAAAGGCGGTCGGCGCCCAAATTTCGTCGATCATCGGCGCGAGATGAACCCAGGAAAGCGGAATCTGATCGAGCTCCCACGCCCAGTAGGCGATGCGGTAAACACCGGCGCGCCGAAGCAGCCCGCTCCGTTCATAAGCATCGCGAAAATGCGGCTCGGGCGCGACGTTCGTGATGGTAAAGGGAAACAATTCGAGCCCGAGAAACGGTGCGCGATTATCGACATCCATTCCCGGCGAAGTTGGAATGTCACGGCTGGAAACGTCCCAGCCAGCGGCTTCGAGCGCGCCTTTGATGTTGAGCGCCGCTTGCCGAATGCCCGAGGGATAACAGAAGTGGCTCATGACTGTGACGCCATGGACGCGATCGGTGTTGCGCGGTTCCGCTGAAAGGTTCGCTTCGCGCGCGAGCCGATGACGCAGAAGCGGTTCGACCGCGGCCGGGAGCAACGGCAGCGATTTCAGGTTGGCAATGCCGGGAGAGCCATCGAAGGCCTGATGCAGCCAGCGAACAAATTGGTCCTGGCCACCTCTCGTTAGGCCAAGGGGAAAGGCTTTCTGCCAAAGCGGATTAAGCAGCCAGGTGGTGGCGATCATGGCCGGAACTTGCTCGGCGGTGTAATGCAAAAACCAAAGAACCTCCGGCACTGTGAAATCAAAGCGCGCAGCTCCTTCGCGCAAAAGCCAGCGCGCAAATTTCTGCTGGCCTACGGGCAGGAGACCGTGGCGAAACCGAATCTGCAGATCGGGCGAATGCACAAACAAATCCAGCACGCGCTGGCCGGGTCCGGTTTGAAACGCAGCTTCGATATTTTGCCGCGCCTGCACCGACAAACCGAGCCTGGCATCCCGCAGGAGGTACTGACGATAATCACCGCCCGCCACTGCGGAGATTGCATTCGGAAAACGGCGGCGCAACCTGGCTTTGCTTCGCAAGAAACCGAGCAGGAAGCGGCTCGCGCCATCGACCGATTGGGCCGCCTCGGAGGAACTCCACGCCGTGAGCGATTCGTTTCGCTGCGCGGCCAGCGTGTTCAATTCTTCGCGGCTAAAGACATCGAAACAATCGGGCTGCCCGCGCGGACATTGCCGCTGAGAAAAGAAACGAAACCACTTCATCCGCCGCGCATTGTAGCCAATCTGCAGGACACGCGCGGGAAATATCTACGATTCTCGCCGACTCCCCGAGTGCAATCGTGGTGATCAGTTCCGGTCGTCTCGCCTTTTCAAAAGACGACCTGCATGCGCAGCAGAACTTCGTCGAATTGATCGTCCCCGAACTGCGGATTGGCTTCGCGAAAGTCCGACCAGGTGTGGACGTAGTTGGCCATGAGCTTAATTCCATCACCGTGGATGTAGTAGTTAAGTCCACCGGTAATGGAATGCAGATTATCGTTAGCTAACTGATCCGGATCGAGCGATTCCCATTTAACCAGCGCTAGCAGCTTCTTCGGGACGAGGAAGTAACTGCCCTGCACATACCACCCGCTCGGTTCGAAATCAGCGATTGGCGCAACGCCGCCGACAGCGCGACCGTTGACATGTTCATCCAGATACTCCGCGCTCAAATCGAACCGGCCGATCTTAATCGCCGCGTCGAAGCTATAACTGCTCCGCTCCGCCGCGCTCGTCAGCACATAAGAAGTCAGTGAGCCATCGGCGTTTACCCGGAGGTTTAAAGCCGGCGAGATGTTGGTTCCGTTATCGTCGCGGCTGAATAAGTAGTCGCCACCCAACTTCAACTGAGCTTCCTGTCCAAGTAACTTACCTTTCCACGGGAGTAACTCGAGACGGCCCGCATACATGAACTCGTTGTTATCATTGCTGGTAAAGTTGCGGCCGATACCGTTAAAGATTCCGGCATAATAGGTTACCAGGTCTTTCTCATCCGGGAGGATATTCGTTAGCGGTTTACCCCAAAGCATAACGCCTGTCTGCCGCTCGGGAACGATCGCACCGGTCGGGAGACTGCGCTCGATCGTCAGAATCTGCGTGTCGGGCGTCAGGTTTTCCAAGCCAAATGGCACCTTGTATTGACCTACCTTAACGTTGGCTTCCGCGAAATGATGCCAGTTAATAAAGACATCGGTCGCGGAAAACTGGACGCGGTTTGAGTTAGTCACAGTGGTCGTGGCGCCCGTGCCTACGTTAACCGTGCGCAAGGCCGTAATGCTCGCATCGCTCTGTTCAAAGTCGCCTTCAACCTTAAAGTCGAAGTCTTCGGTGTAATCGCCAGTTAAGGTCAATCGTGCGCGCCGAAGACGGAAGCGATCCTTCAAGGCGGTCTGGCCGAAACGTCCTTCAAAAGCAGAGACGTCGCCAGTCTCGAAGTTCGCCTGAATGTAGCCGCCGAGTGTCAGCTTATATTCCGAGCCGGCGGGATGAACATCGACCACGGGCTTTTCCTCGGGCGCGCTAAAGACAACCGATTTTCCATCGCCGCTCGCAGCTTTTTTCTTCGCCTCGGACTGTGGGAAAACCGGCGCAAACGGACTCTGCCGCGACTCCAGCCGCTCGATTTTACTCTCGAGCTCGGCGTTGCGCTGTTGTAACTGCTGCATTCCTTTCTCCAACGCTTTTAATCGTTCCGCATCGGTCAGGTTGGGATCGGCCGCACAGAGCCGCGAACAAAAGGCGAAGAGGAAAACGAGCGGGAGGAGAGGATGGCGGAGCATGTCCGCTTTTATCGATTTCAATCTCTTCGGTCAAGATGGCGCAAATACCCTGGGAAAGATTGAGGAAAAACATCTCAGCACCTGGCCGCCTCTCAGAAGTTCCGCATTGTGCAGCGCAGAGCTCCGAGTAATTTCGATCCCTCCCGGCTCAAACGCACCGCTAGCTCAATTGGCAGAGCAAGTGACTCTTAAACGCGACTTTTGCTTGGGTAAGTGCCTGTTTCCTACGATTTTTGATACGACCAATGCGGACGATTGAGGTTCGGCCGTCGAAGCGGTTCCGCGGGTATTGGGTGTCGTTCGAATGCGCGGGAGTGGAACCGGTTTATCCGACGCAAGCGCAGGCGACTGATTACGCTTGCCAGCGTTTCGGCGGGAGCAAGGGCGAGGTGCATGTTTATGCGAACGATAATCAGACGATTGAGCGCGTCATCTCGATCGGTGGCGGGAACGCTTACAGTTCGGTCAGTCGCGTCTAACGTCCAGACGCCCGCACGAGCACTTGGAAATATTGTGCGCGCTGCTGCGGGGTGAGCGTTTTCGCGTTCATCAATTTGCCGGCGAGGATGGGGCGGATTTGCTGGCGCTCCTGGTCGTTCGACAAATCCCAGATTTTCATGGCTTGTTCTGCCGGCAGTTTCTTCACCTGGTATTGCAACGGATTCAGACTGGCCGCGGCGATCATGGTGGCGACCTTGCTCGGGTCGACTGTGCCGCTGGTGAAGGCGGCAGCGAGATCCGCGGCGGTTTTCGGGGCGTGCGTTTTCAGGTCGCGCACCAGATCGGTGCGGAGTTGCGACTTGGCCGCCTCCTCGGCGGTGCGCGAGCCGCGCGGGAGCATGTCGCGCATGAACTCGGCCGCCCGGGCCTGCGCCGGCGTCATGGCCAGGGAAGCTTTCGCGGGGACGAAGCCGAAGAACGGGAGCGCGCGCTGCGCGAGGGTGGGATTCGATTCCTCCAGCTTGATCGAGCTGGTCACGGAAAACGGCTCGGCCGACTTGGCGACAAAAGCGATTTTGTCGAGTTGCTGTTTCAGGAACGGATCGTCCTCGTTGTAAACTTTCGTGCCGTAGAAATCGGCGTTGTTGATGATGTCGGAAGCGATATCAAAGGCAGGATTGAGCTTGTTGCCCAGGCTGACGAGCATCTTCTTCGTATTCGGAAAATCGTGCCAATCGCTCAGCATATCCTTGAGATAGGTCGGGAGTGAGAGCCGCTCCGAGTTGCCATTGCGATCGAGCTTGCCGGTCCGCGGCATGAGCGCGTCCTTCCAGTCGTTAGGCGCCTGGCCGGTCATGGCATAATTCATGATCGAACCGAGCGCGCCGGCGACCATGGGCAGCGCGATAAGGTAGCTCATGCGCGGCGTGAGGATCGGCCCGCCTTCCCGGACGCGGCCGACGGTGCCGAGCGTGTCGGCCACGCCACCGAAGAGCGCGCGATATTTTCCAAAGGTCCAGCCGTAAGCGCGGAAGCCGAGGAGCGCGGCGTCGCGCACGACCCGGTTGTAAAACAGATTGTCGTAAGTCATCTGTCCCATGCGGTCCTCCGTTGAATCGGCCGCGCGCGCCATCACATCGCGGACCGCGTTAATGTCCGCGTTCGGTCCGAGGCGCGCCATTTCCTGCTCGGCCATGCCGGCGAAAACTCCGAGCTTCTGCCGCGGCACGAGATACTCGAGGATCGGCCGCATCATCTGCTCACTGGCCGCGAAAGGCGCGCGCAGGATGGTGCTGGTGTAACCTTTTACTCCGCCTTCATGGAGCGCGCGCAGCATGTTGCGCGTGACCTGGGTTCGCCAGAACGGATCGACCGTCGCGCGCAGCCCGGCCTTTTGCGCGAGCTCGGCGATTTGCTGCAGCTCCGCCGAACCGTAGCCCGGCTCGAGCATGGCGCGCTGCACATGGCGGCCGCGCAGATAATTCGTCACCGGCGCCAGCGGCGTGGTGCCGATTTTCTCCAAGGCTTTGCCGACTTTCCCTTCGCTGGCGTAGCGCAACCCGAGCGCGAACTGCGAGACGGCCGCATCGATCGAGGTAAAGCCGGCGTGAAAGGCGGAGAAACCGAGCTGCAGTCCGCTGAGGATGTTCGTCCCGCTGCGAATGTTCCGGATAATTCCGAAGCGTTGAATGCCGGGCGAAAGGTAATTATTCAGGACGGTGGCCGCGCCTTCCGGCATGTAATAATGGCCGAGCGTGATCATCCCGCCGAGATCGATCTTTGTCTTGGCGGTGCCGATGACGAGCGAGGGGCGGATCTCATTGATCGGGTGCAACTCCGGATGCGCCGCGATGAACTTCTGCACGCGGCCGAAGACGAGCGGCGCCACGTCGCGCATCTTGCCCGGCGCGTGCATATAAGCCTCGAGCATGACGGCCGCTTTCTCGTCGCGGTTGCGAATATAGCTGGTGAACGACTTGTTAGGTTGTTGGCCTTCCGCGCGGAGATCGGCCAGGGCGCGCAGCTCCTTCGCCACCGGTGAATTGCCACCGGCCTTCTCTCCGCGGAGAACAGTATCGAGCCAGGAATAACGTTCCTCCAGGGCATGGCCGAGCTCGTGCCAGTAAACACTGAGCGGCCCGGCGAACTTCGTTTTGATTCCACCGCCACCGGTCTCGAAAGTGCCCCAGCGTTTTCCGCCTAGCTTGGCCAGGCGCTCGTTCGGTATGCCGAGCCGCTGCAAGAGATCGATCGTCTTCGCTTTCATCTGCGCATCGAACGCTTCCGGCACGGTGACGAAGGGAGGCGCGTTCACGCGCGAGCTCGGGTCGTCGACCTGGGTCCAGCCTTCCGGCGGTTTCTCGAAGATGTAGACGAACTTGCGCGCACCGATCGCTTTCGCCTCGGTCAGAATATCCTGGGCGGCGACGAATTTGTGCACCTCGTGCAACTTGGTCAGCACCATGTCGATCGGGTTATCCGAGACCGGCTTTAATCCGCGGGCCAGCCCTTCCTCGATATAATGTAGGGTGCGCTGTTTCAGGAAGGTCTTGCTCCCCTCGAGCGGCCGGTGACCGATGATCGATGCGAAGACCTTTTGCGCTTCGGCTGGGTCCTGCCAGATGTGCGGGAAATAATCCTGGATGAGCGATTTGAGCGCGGTCGGTTTCACCCGGTGCACTTCGTTGACCGCGCCGGCGAACATGCCGTCGAGCTGCGCTTTCAACGCCTGGTCGGCAACCGAGAGATTGCCGCCGCCGCGTTCGCTCTCCGCCATGAACGCATAATTGCGCGGGAGCGGCTCGCTCGGATCGTATTTCCAATTCGAGGGGACCGGTGTGCGATCGAAATCTTTCCGCGCGGCCGCGAGCGCTTCGTCCGCCTGGGAAATC
>CAXSCV010000019.1:0-1863 GCA_964235895.1 uncultured Chthoniobacterales bacterium | reverse complement strand
CTCCCCGGAGGAGCGCCGCTTGGGTCGCTTTCCCGGAACTTTCGGAACCTTCGCGCGCCCTCTGCCCCTCACACCAGCCCGTTCACCACCTGGATGAACCGCGCCAGGCTGATCGGCTTCGACACATACGCATCCGCCCCCGCGGCGCGAATGCGGTCCTCGTCGTCGCGTCCGGCATAGGCGGTCACCGCCATCACCGGGATGGCCGCGAGCGCTTCGTCCGCCTGGGAAATCTTGTTCGCGAGATGGCCATTATAATCGCGCACGATATTTGCGACCATGCGCGCCTGGCGATCGATCGTCTGCGGCGCGACCAGCTTACGGATGCCGAGGGTGCGCTGTTGCCACCAGGAACGGACCGGCGCCGCGGCTTTGCCGACGGCGGGCGACGATGCCGGCGGTGGAATGGGCTGGCGCGGCGCCGGCGCGGGTTGGTGTGGGGCGGCAGAACCGCTGGCGAACAAGCGCGGCTCGGAGGGACTGTTTACCGACTTAACACCTTCCCGGCTCAAATTAACCGTCGAAGTTTTGCCTTGGAGCCACTGATCCTCTGGTCGGTTTGGAACTTCCACCCGGAGCTTCGTCCCCACTTTTCCAATCACTTTGCCGCGCGTTTCCACGATGGTTCCCAGCCCCGTCGGGTCCGCATGGTGAACAATTTCGTCGCCGATTTTTATTGGCGGCCGTCCCTTAGGCGCCGCGCTTCCACTGGCGAAGAGCTTCGCCTGCTCGGGCTGGCCGAATTGTTCGCGACCGGTCCGGAAACGGTTCTCGGCCAGGTTCAATAAATCATCCGGCGTTTGCACGTCGAAGCCGCGATCGCGCAGGCGCGTGGCCAGCTCGTCGACGTCCGGAGCATCGGCGCGGAAAAGGGAGTTGAGCGGAATGCGTTCCTTCCGGTTTGGGTTGCGCACTTCCTCTTCGATGCGGCCGATCTCGCCGGCAAAAGCGGCGCGGTGCGGAGAAGATTTTCCGGGCAAACCGCCGGCATCGATGATCGCCTCGCGCAACTCCATGCCCTGGTCGCCTTGCGCCTGGCGCGCGTCATCGAGGAGTTGCGCGCGATATTCGGATTCGGCTTGTTGCTCTTCCGGGGCGGGGAGCGCACGCGACTCGCGTGCTCCTTCCTGCGACTCGCGGGAAGGAGTCTGTGCGGGAGATGGGGGCGAAGCTGGCGGGTCGCCAGCTTCAGCACGCGGGTCGCGTGCGCTCCCCGGAGCGTTGGCGCGCGCTTGTTGAGCTAGCTCCGCTACCTGCGGAGTGGTCATCTGCGCCAGCTGCTCCTCCGTCACCCCCTGCGCTTTGAGGGTGTCTTCCATTCGCACTTTCGTCATGAAGGGGAGCGAATCGTCCGCGTGGAAGAGCGGCGCGCCCTGCACGGCCGGCGCTTCGGGCAACGCCGGCGGCGCGCCGGTTTCTGCGATCGTCTCTGGCAGGCCTTCGATCGGGATTTGACCGGGCGGCGTGCTCGAAGTCCGAGCGTCTGGAACTTCTTCCGCGGGTGCGCCCTCCGCTGCGGGGGCAGCGGCGCTTTCCGGAAGATCGGCCAGCGATTTCAGGACGACCGGATCGCCCGCGGGCTCTTCCCATTTCGCTTCCGCTTTGGGCGCGGCGGCGATCGCTTTTCGGGTGAAGTGTTTTCCGAGGGCGTGAGAGATAGTGAGCAGGCCGGCCAGATTGAGATCGGCTTCGGCCCGTTCCTGCACGCTGCTTTGCGGGTCGTTATAAACCGCGTTGACGTGCGAGATCGCCTCGGGCACATGCCGCGCGGTATCGGCCAGGAAAGCGGCCGTGATCGGCTTGGCCAGCTTGGGAACGATGCCGCCGACCGCGCCGGCGGCGACCATCGCCGGGCTGGTGATG
>CAXSCV010000018.1:40409-56375 GCA_964235895.1 uncultured Chthoniobacterales bacterium | reverse complement strand
ACATCGATCGTAGCATCGCCGCCGATTCGACCGCCGACTTGCGACGTCGTGTTCAAAATTCGGAATGAAAGATCGCCCGCGGAATGAATATTTCCTGTAATCGCGACGAGCATCGCGGCGTCGCCGCCGATAAAACCACCGCCGTTTAGAATAGCGGCGTCGACGAGTCCACCGCCGGAAAGCGAGTCCGCATTGATTAAGACCAGCGCATCCCCGTTAATCGAGCCGGGCGCTCCGGTCTCCGGTGACGTGCTGATATAAATCAAAGCGTCGCTGCCTGCGCTGAGCGCGCCCGCGAGCGCGAGTTTCAAAAACGCATCGCCCGCGATGACTCCGCCGGCGTGACTCCAGATGTGAATATCGAGCCCGCCACCAAAAGAAAAATTGTGCGTGGTCACGGTCAGAAGCGCGTCGGATCCGATCATTCCGCCCGTGTTCGGCGCGGCATCGGAATAGGAATTTTCGATACTGAGAAGTCCGTCCCCGCCGACGTTGATGTTATTCGTCGCGGTTAAATCCAGAATCGCTTTCCCGGCAATCTGTCCGCCGCCATTGGTCGAAACGAACTCCGCAAAAGAACCGCCGGCCAGGATACTACCACTCGTTAGGCTGGCGTTTATGTCGCCGCCCGCTGTGCCGCCGCCTCCGCCGTCATTCCGCGCCGAATAGCCGACCGACACATCGCCGTCGCTCGTGAGCGCGCCCGCCACCGTCAGACTCACGGCGGTGTCGGAATCGATGTTCCCGCCATCGCGATTGTTGAACAAAAGATTGAGCGAACTGACTTGGAGATCACTGCCGATGGCCAGCGCTACGCCGCCGCTCGTGCCGATATTTCCGAAATCGGAATTATCGAGAGTCATCGAGAGATTCCCCGCGCTCACGGTTCCGCCTAAGAAAAATCTCAGATTGCCGCCGGTGCCAATCCCGCCGTGATCGCTGTTATCGAGAAGGAGAGTTGTGTCGCCGGCGGAGAAGTCGTTCCCGACGTTCGCGAAAAGATTCGCGCCCGTCGGAACGGTGGTCGAGACGGTGTTAACGACGGTCAGATTCATAGCCGACCCTTCCCCGACATTCGCATTGCCGCCGACAGTGAAGCTGAGATTGCCGCCGTTGGTTAACGTGTGACCGATTGGCGTGTAGAGAATCATGTCGATGCCGTCACGCGTGGTCGTGAGATCGTTCGCGACGTTCAGCGTCAAATTCACGCCGTTGGTCACGCCGACCGACTCATTGAAATCGAGCGCGAAATTTAGATCGCCCGCCGTCAGCGAGCCGCCGCTGCTCACCGAAATATTTCCGCCCGTTCCAGTCGTGCTGCTCTCCGCGGCCAGGGCCTGCAGTTGAAAACTGCCGCCGATCGTCATGTCGCCACCGCTGACCACTGAGATATTCCCGCCAGTCTCCACGTCGCTCGCCTCGGTGTTTAAATTCAAATCGCCGCCGACGGTAATCTCGCCACCGGCGCGCAGATCGATGTTCAATCCGAAGTTTTGCGCGGGCGCGCTTTGGTTCACGACTAACGAGTCAGTCACCAGCAAATTATTCTGCGCGTGCAGATACAGATCGCGCGAACCGGAAACCGCGGAATCGAAAGTCAGATTCGAGTTCGCGCCGCGCGCATAAACATAAAGCGCCGGAAGATTCGCAAAGGAAAGTTGCGCGCCGAGCGTGATCGAGCCGTTCTGCGTCGCGAGCAAAAGTTGTTCGATGCCGGCGAAGGTCAGCGTTCCGCCAGTCGGACCGGAAGTGATCGCGCCGATACTGATAAGCGCGAGCCGGACCGCGCCTTCATCGCCGGTCGAGATAGTCGGATTCCCGTCGATCTGCAGCGTCTGGAATTTAAAAGCCGCGATCGGCAAATGATTTTCGTCGCTGAAGTAGGAATCGAAACGCGAAGTCGTGTCGAAGCTGTTCGTCTCGCCAAAAAAATAATCCGAAGGCGTGCCGTCATCGTCCGGTCCGCGATAAATTTTTCCATAACCGGTCTCGCCATTTCGCGCGATCGACGGATCGGTCTGAATAACCGTGCCGCTATCGATCACCGAAAGATTCGGCGAGGTGATCGTAACCAGCGCGCCGTGTTTGCCCGGCGTCGAACCCGGTGAAGGAGAAGGAGAAGGACTCGGTGAAATTCCCGGCGAAGGCGTCGGCGTCGGCGAGTTGCCCGGCGTTGGCGATGGTGATGGTGTTGGCGAAGCGCTCGGCTGCGGCGTCGGGCTCGAGGACGGCGAAGAGGTTTCGATCGCGGCCGTGCGCTGATCGAGCGCATCCAGGATGGAACTGCCGCCGGTGATATTCGCGGCCAGCCGCACATTTTCCGAAACAAAACCGCCCTGGCTCTTCGCGTTTTCCTGTTCGCGGAAAACCTCCGCCATGAGCGCTTCGCTGCCGAGCGGCCCGAAATCCTGGATCAGTTGCGAGCTCTCGACCAGACGCTTCGCATCGACCGAAACCGGTTTGCCCAGCGGCTCACCCGGCTTGCCCGCCAGCATTTCGCCGCCCTTCAATGTCACCATCTCTTCGGGATGGCCGGCGCGCGTGATCTGCGCTGTTCCCTCGAGCATGATGAATTTGAAAATCGAATCCTTATGATACTCGGCCATCATGGTCGTGCCGGTGATCGCGGCCGTGACCGCAGCGGTGGAAATTTTCGCGCCGCCGGAATTTTTCGGCACGCGCACCAAGACCGCGCCGCCGCCGAGATCGATCGTTCGGCTGCCTTCGTTGACGTTGAAAATGGTGTTCGCGCCGAGACGCGCGATGGTCAGATCGGCAAAAGTCAGCTCCGTTCGCGAATCAACGCCGGTCCGCACGGCCGTGCCGTCGCGCACCGGATCGTTCACCACCGCAGGGCGCGGCGCGGCTTGTTGCGGGAGAAGTTTCACGTCGTTGATCACTTGCGTGACGTGGGCTTGTTTCAACTCGGCCGCACTCGTTAGGCCGGGGCCGGCGAGAAGCGATGTGAGAACGAGGATTCCAGCGAATTTGATTCCGCTGGCGGGGGAAAATATGTTCGTCATGACGAACGCATCCTATCCGGCCCGGCAACGAAAGGTCGAGACTTTGTCGCGAGCTTTTCGCCGCGAAAAAAAATCAGGGCCGCGCCGGCGTCGCGCGCTTCTTCTCGTTAGGCGATGGCGAAGGCGAGGGAGATTTGGCCGCGACTTTTTGCTCGCCCACGGTTGCTGGATTAACCAGGGAAACAATCGTCCCGCGCCCGAAAATGACCAGGTTCGTATCGACCAGGCCGCCTTCCTTTTTCTTCCGTTTCTGCTCGGCGATTTTCTCCGCGATGGACGCTTCGCTGCCGAGCGGCGCAAACCCTTGGACCAATTTCGACGTCGCCATCAAACGCTTGATGTCCACGTCGACCGGATTCGGCAGCGAGTTCAGCGTAGGGCTCAAATGGAACATGAGCAGTTGTCCTTCATCGACCAAAACCGACTCGCCGATTCGGCTTTTCAAAAACATCCGCGCCGGCCCATCGAGCACGACCAGCTTCACGTAATGGCGCGCGTTATGTTCCAGCAAAACGGTCGTGCCCGGCAGCGCCACCGTTGCTTTGTCCGCGCGGATCTCCGCGCCGCGCGCAGACTTCGGCGCGCGCAAAAGCATCGCGCCGCTCCGCAACTCCATTTGCTGCGTTCCTTGCGTGAAAGTGAAATTTGTTTTCTCCGCCAGGCGCACCTGCGTCTGGTCGGCAAAGGTCAGCTCCGTTTGTGAATTCGCTCCCGTGCGAACGAGCGCGCCGTCCGGCACGTTTGCGTTCAGCGAAGCGCGACGTGGCGCGCCTTGCGGCATTTGAATTTTCACATCGCCGACGATGCGCGTCACTCTTGCAGCATCGGCTTCGACTGCGTGCGCGCGCGCGCCGCAGAGCAACAAACCGAGCAAGCAAGACCCCGCTCCGACCGCGAAAGCGAGCCGACGATGCATTCGTTAAAAACGATAAACGAACGTGAGCGAGCCGCCCACATTCACCACATCGTAATCGAAAACGTCCCGGCTCGAATCGTTGTGCGCATAGGTCGCGCTCCCGATCAGACTGAACCAGCGGCTGATCCGATAACTCGCGCCTAACGAGATCACTTCGCTCACGTCCGTCCGGTCGTCATCGGTGTAATCACGCACCGCCAAACGCGCGACCGCGTTCAGGCTGATCGAGCGCGTCACGTTCGCCACGTAACCGGTGTAAACATCGAAGTCGTGCCGGCCCGGTTCATCCGGCGTGGAATGAATATTGAAGCTCGCATCCGCGCCGACCGAAACCTGCTGCGCGCGGCCGATGCGGAACGGAATCTCGGCATTCAAAACGAAACTGTGGCTCGAGAAAAATTCATCGAAGCTGTTTGAAGTCGTTAGGCGATTGTAGGCGTATTCGGCGTGCAAACTGAGATCGTGCAGCTTCGGCAACACGTAAGTCAAACCGGCCCGCGCATCGAAGCTGCCGAAATCGAAGCCGTTGAATTCCGAATAATAAAACTCCTGCTGGCCGACGGAAATATTCGCGTAAAGGGTCGAGGTCAGGCGCGGCGAATACGTAAAACCGACCGCCGGCGAAAAGACCGCGTCGCCTTGTTCGTTCGTTCGCGAGAGCGCCACGTTCGAGGTGTAGAAAATCGGCAAACCGGCCGAGACCGTGAAGGCGCGATAACCTTCCTGCCGCCGCAAAATCGCCTGCTCGCCCAGATCGGGATCGTTCGGGCTCGACTCCGCATGGCTATCGTCTGAGCCGGTGACCGCTTGATAAGGATCTTCGCGCAGGCCCGGTTCGTTTCGCAAAAGTTGCGCGCGTTCCACTGCTTGATCGGCCGATCCCTGCCCGTGCGCGACGGCGCCGATCGTACAACTCGCGACCAATGCGGCAGCGTGGAAAAATTTGAGCCCGATCTTCGGGAAGACGCGTTCCGGCATAAAGGGCCGTAAGTCTTGCCGCCTCGGCGCGCGAGCGTCAAGCATGGAAGCCGCGCTTTCCGCTAAAATTTTTTGCACGCCAAACGCGTGCGCTCTCAGTCCGTGCAACGCGTTAAAGGATTGACCTCATTCGCGCCGCCCCGTTAACTGCTTCCCATGAAAATCGTCCTGGCCGGCCTGATGTGTTTCGTGCTTGCCGCCTCGGAATGTTTTGCGCTGAAAGGCGGGCCGGTTTATCCGCCGAGCGCAAACCTCGTTGGCACTTATGCGGGCGTTTTGCAGGGCGCGTTCGATCCGACCAATCCCGCCTCGAGCAATTCCGTCGGCATCTTTTCGCTCGGCGTTCCAGCAAGCGGAAACGCCAGCGGCGTCTTCGTGATGTTCACGCGCGGTCGCGTTTTCACCGGAACGGCCCAGGCCTTTGCGGATCCGAATAAATCTTCATTAAAAGGAATCCTCTCCGCCTCCTATAACTACACGCTCAGCAGGACGATTACCGACCCGACCACGGGCACGCAAAGCATCGCCACCATTCCCGTGACCGCTTCCGCGCAGGGTCCGATCGACGCCAGCGTGGCCGCTTCGAAATCCGCTTCGTTATTCAGCAGCTCGACCACGATCTTACGCGGGACGGCCGCGCTCAGCATTTCCGAAGGCCAGGTCGCGGCGAACGGCGACCCGATTATCGCCAGTAATCTTTCGTTGATTGTCACCGGCGTGAAACAGTCGAACACCGCGCCGTCCAGCTAACGCGTCACCGCGTGCGCGCGCCGCTCCCGAACTCTCGCGGCTTCACGCTCCTGGAGTTCGCCACCGTCATCGTCATCATCGCGATCCTCGTCGCGCTCGCGCTGCCGATCTTGGCGAAACTCCGCGCCCGCGCGCAGCGCGTGAAATGCGCGGCCAACCTGCGCAATCTTTCCGTCGCCGCGAATTACTACCTGCAGGACAATGGCATGTGGCCGCAGATTCCTGTCGGCGACGAGAGCACGCCGCGCGAAGAATTCGCCGAAGCCTGGATCGACGCCCTTGCCCCTTTCGGCGCAACCCGCGAGGTCTGGATTTGCCCGACCATCCAGAACCTTCTGCACAATCCCGATTACTCGAAACCGGAGAATGCGCGGATCGATTACATCGCCACACCCTTCGACGACAAACCGACTTCGCCGCGCGAATGGCCGCGCCAGCCGTGGTTTGTCGAGGCCGGCGACGTGCACGGCAACGGGAACCTCATCATCTTCACCGACGGCAGCGTGAGCGATCTCAAAACCATTCTTGCCGGTGCGAATGCGCAAAAGTAAACGCAGGCGAAATCGACTTTGCATTGCCTACGCGTGCGAATTCTGAGAACCTCCGCGCCGATTCATCCCACTGCGAATTCGTCGCTTTATTCGTGAACAAAAAACTCATCGCCATCCTTTTCCTCGCCGCCACCATGACGCAGGCGAATGCGAGCACGTTGAGTTTTTCGCCTACGAATTATTCGGTTAGCGAAGGTCGCGGTCCGGTGGTCTTGACCGTGACGCTGAATCGCGACGCCGATCCCGATCCCGGCGACACCGTGACCGTGAATTACAAAACACTCTCCGGCACCGCGACCGGCTCGCGGGACAATCCAAATAATCCCGATTACATCGACCTCGACACCACCACCGGCCCGCCCTCGCTCGTCTTCCAAGCCGGCGAAGTGAGCAAGACAATCAGCATCGACATCGTCGACGACGCGACGGTTGAGAATACCGAGACGTTCACCGCCATTATTTTCAAGCCGACGAGCAGCGACAAAGTCCGTTACGGCGTCCCGACCGTGACTAACGCCACCGCGACCATCTCCATCATCGACAACGATGTCGGCTCGACCGTCCGTTTCAATCCGACCAGTTACGCCGGCGTTGAGCAACCGGGCGGAACGATGGTCACGCTCACCATTGTCGCCGCGCGTCTGGGCGATCCGAATGTGCCGATCACGGTCAACTACGCGACCAGCGATGACACCGCGACCATGAACGCCGATTACGCGCCAGCGTCCGGCTCGGTCACTTTCGGTCCCGGCGAGACGCAGAAAACCATCTCGGTCATGATCCTCGACGATAACCTGATCGAGAATCCGGAAGATTTTTTCGTGACCTTGAGCAATCCGAGCGGCGGCTCCCTTGATCCCGCCGGCGGTTCGGTCGCGACCGTGAATATTTCCGATAACGACTCCGGCACAGGCACGATTCAGTTTAGCGCGAGTTCCTACACCGCCCGCGAAAACAGCGGCAACGCAACGCTAACCGTGGTCCGCTCCGGCGGCCTCGGTTTCGCCGCGACTGTCAATTATTTCACGAGCGATAACTCGGCCCGAGCCGGCAGCGATTACACCGCCACTTCCGGCAGTCTCACCTTTGCGCCGGGAGAATTTAGCAAAACAATCACCGTTCCGATCATCGACGACACCATCCCGGAAGCGACCGAAGCGTTCCTGGTCACACTCGAAAGCGTGACCGGCAACGCCTCGTTAGGCAATCCCACGCAAGCCGCCGTCATTATCACCGATAACGACCCGCCGCCTGCACCCGACAACTCGACCAAGGTCCTGAATGTCTCCACGCGCGGCCCGGTCGAAGGCGGCGATGAGGTGATGATCGCCGGCTTCATCCTGCGCGGCGAAGCGAATAAGCAAGTGGTTTTGCGCGGGATTGGACCATCGCTCGCCACGCGCGGCGTGGTCGGCGCGCTGAACGATCCGAACCTGACTTTGTTCGATGAAAACGGCGCGCAGCTCGCGTTCAACGATGACTACGGCACGCTTACCCCCGCCGATCGCACTTACCTGACGGCGAACGGCTTGACCCCGACCGACACGCGCGAAGCCGCCATCGTCATCTCGCTCGCGCCGGCGAATTATACCGCCATTCTGCGCGCGCCCACCAATGGCGTCGGCCTGGTCGAGGTCTATGACATCGACCACACGGCCGCGAGTCGCTTCGCCAATATCGCGACCCGCGGCAAAGTCGAGCAAGGCGACAACGGTGCGATGATTGCGGGATTCATCATCGGTGCGCCCGATGGCCAGCCGGGCACGACCCAACGCGTGGTCATCCGCGCGAGCGGCCCGCGCCTAACGAGTGCGGGAGTGAGCGGTGCGCTGGCCGACACCACGCTCGATCTTTACCGCGGCTCGCAGCTCATTCTTTCGAACGACGATTGGAAGACGAACTCCGCGGCCGATCAGCAGGAATTAAGATCCGACGGACTCGCGCCGGAGAACGATAAGGAAGCGGCGTTGGTAACCAGCCTCGATCCCGGAAGTTACAGCGCAGTTGTGCGCGGGAAGGGGAACACGACGGGCGTGGCGTTGGTGGAAGTGTACCAGGTGAATCCTTAAGTCAGCCCCCCGACTTTCGCTTTCCCCGCGACGACTTTTGCTTTTGCCAGTTCGACGTTTGCTTTTGCCAGGACGTCTTTTGCTTTGGTCGCGGCAATTCTTCTTTTCATCAAGGCGACTTTCGTTTTCGTCGCGCTGACTTTTGCTTTGGTCACGTCGACTTTCGCTTTGGTTACGCTGACTTTTGCATTTGTCCGCCCATCTTTCGCTTTGGTCGCGACGCTTTTTGCTTTTACCGACACCAAATCGGGAATCGCGCGCGCAAATCTTCCCTAAACTTCGAGCAAATCGCGCTGCCAGGGGACGAGCAAGGTTTCGCCGCGAGTGCGATCGATCGCGAGCGACTCGACGGTGGCGCGCGGAGCGATGAATGAGGGATCGATCCCGAGTTGCTCGGCCGCGGTGTCGCGCCGTTTGCGCAAATCTTCCGCGGCTTTTTCCATCTCCTGGGTCGGGCGCAGACCGACACGGCGCGGACGGCGCGGCGGCCATTCCGACTCCGGCGAACCCAAGGCCTGCTCGGCTGCTTCCATGAAAATGCGGCGACGGCGCGGCGAGAGATGACGAAACTCGGGGACGCGGCCTTCATCGAAATCCTGCGCGGCGCGGATGAGCAGATGATTTTGTAAAATATGAAACGGTGGGCGATCGGCCGCGCGCGCTTCCTGATCGCGCCAATGCCAAAGCGCGCGCAAGATCGCCGAGGCGCGCGGACCCATCGTGCCGGAACCGCTGATCCGCCAGGCTTCGTCCTCGTCTTTCACGCGCTCGACGCTGGCCTGCGCGAGTGCGCGCTGGCAGGATTGCATGAACCATTCGTAGCGATTTTTCTCGCGCAGCTCAGCTTCCATTTTCTCGGCCAGCGGGAGGAGGTAATGCTTGTCGTTAATGGCGTATTCGGCCATTTTTTGCGGAAGCGGACGCTGTGCCCAATTCGCTTTTTGCGAGCCTTTGCTCAGGATGACGCCGAAGTAACGCTCGACCAGCGCGGCCAGACTAAACTCGCGATGCCCAAGCAAACGCGCGCCGACGACGGTGTCGAAAACTCGCGTGGCGTTGAAATTAAACGCGCGCCGCAAAAGGCGGAGATCGAAGTCCGCGCCTTGCAGGATGATTTCCTTGGGCGTGAGCGCGTGGCAAAGCGGCGCGAGATCGAACCCGGCCAAGGGATCGATCAGGAAATCTTTCCCGGGAAGGCTGAGCTGGATCAGGCAAAGCTTCTCGAAGTAACAATGCAAGCTGTCCGCTTCGGTATCGATCGCGATGCGGTCGACCGGTTCTAATTGCGGGAGCAATTCCGCTAACTCTGCGCTGGAAGCGATCACCGTAAACCAGCGAGCAAAAGCTCGGCGTTGCTCTTGGTTGCCTGCAAATTGCCGATGAGCATTTCCATCGCTTCGATCGGCGGAAGCTGGGCCATGGCTTTGCGCAGGAGTTTGACGCGCTCCCATTCCTCCGGGTGATAAAGGAGATCTTCGCGGCGGGTGGCGGATTGCTGGATGTGGATGGCGGGATAGAGACGCTTCTCGACCAATGCGCGATCAAGATGCAATTCCATGTTCCCGGTGCCTTTGAATTCTTCGAAGATGACCTGGTCCATCTTGCTCCCGGTATCGACCAGCGCGGTCGCGAGGATGGTCAGGCTGCCGCCTTCCTCGACGTTGCGCGCGGCGCCGAAAAACTTCTTCGGCTTGAGCAGCGCTTTCGATTCCACGCCGCCCGACATGGTGCGGCCGCGTCCGCTGGTCAGGGAGTTATAACCCCGCGCTAATCGCGTGATGCTGTCGAGCAGGACGACGACGTCTTTGCGTTGCTCGACCAGGCGCTTGGCTCGCTCGAGGACCAGCTCAGCCACTTGCACGTGGCGGACGGAGGTTTCGTCGAAGGTGGAATTGTAAATCTGGCAATCGACCTCGCGCTGCAAGTCTGTCACTTCTTCGGGGCGCTCGTCCACCAGCAAAACGATCAGGACAATCTCGGGATGGTTAATGCGGATGGCCTTGGCGATTTCCTTCAGCAAAATGGTTTTACCGACGCGCGGCGCAGCCACGATCAAACCGCGCTGGCCTTTCCCGAGCGGCGTGAGCAAATCGACCGCGCGCGCGCTGATCGATTCGTTCGCCGCATTTTCAAGCATGATCCGGCCCGCGGGATAAAGCGGCGTCAGATTGTCGAAAGCGGTCGGCTCCTGCCATTCGCCAGCCGGCCGGCCTTCGATCTCCAGCACTTCGTCGAGCATGATCACCTTCTCGCGATCGCGCGGCAGGCGAAGGGTTCCGGTGATGAATTGGCCGGGACGAAAACGAAAATGATTTGCGGTTGAGCGCGGAACGCCCACGTCTTCGGGCACGGGCAGGAAATTAAGCGCCGGAAAACGGAGCAACGCGAAGGAGTCCGCCACTTGATCGAAAAATCCCGTGACCCTGACGCGAACGTGGCGGCTGAGCGCGTAGCGGACGAGATCGAGAATGTGATGATGCCGGGAGCGGCCCGCGTGCATGCGCATGTCGAATTGGCGGCAAACATCTTCCAGTTCATTCGGGGCGAGCGACTGGAGCTGGTTGAGATCGAGCGCGGGCAAAGGGGACGGCTGCACTTCCGGCGCTGGCGGATTCGATTCCTCGCCCACGGCAGTCGGCGAGGTGTCCAGAGGTTGTTCGTCCATCTTCATCGCCGCCAGAGATTCGCCAGTAACTCGGCCTGCGCGGCCAGCGTCGCGTGCGGTCCGTTATTCCAAACCAGGTGATCGGCGCGCTTCATTTTTTCCGCGAGCGGCATCTGCGCGGCCAGAATGGGCGCGGCGGCGGATTGATCGAGCGCGGAGCGAGTCATGAGGCGTCGCAACTGCAGCCGCTGCGAAGAGGCAACCACGACGACGCGATCGCACAAAGTTTCACCACCGGTTTCATAGAGAAGAGGAATGTCCGCAAAAAAAAGGTCCGTGGAATCTCGCCGGCTTTCGGCTTCGAGTGCCCACTGACGCCGGATGCGCGGATGCAGAATCTGCTCGAGCGCGAGTTTCTTTTCCGGGTCGGCGAACACTATGGTGCGAAGGCGCGCCCGGTTCAAGTCTCCCCCGGCGGAATAAATTTCCGCGCCGAAAGCGGCTGCGATCAGCGCCTGCACTTCGGGATCGCGATCGGTCAATTCTCGCGCCGCGACATCGGCGTTAAAGAAAAGAGCGGCCGGCAGAAGTTGGCGGAGACAATCGCAGAAAGCGGTTTTGCCGGTGGCGATGCCGCCTGTGATTCCGATGACCGCCATTTATTTTCGCGAACTGAATGGCGATCCGCGGCGCCAGCGCTTTAGCGCTTCGAACTGCCGCGCTCGACCGGCGCGTCGCCGGCATTGATGCGGCTGAGCTTCGAGGGGTCGGTGCTCAAGCCGACGCTGACGGCCATGCCGGGCTGCAGGTCGGTCAACTTCGCGCGCTGTCCTTTCAGGGTGATCTCGGTGAACTGCGTGATCGCGAAAGTCTTGTTCACGTTATTCTCGGTGATGGTGATTGAATCCGGGCTGACGCTGGCGATCACGGTCGCGCGAATGGGCGTGGCGACTTCTTTTTTCTTGCGACCCGCCAGAGCCGGTTCGGAAATGAGCGCGCAAAAAACGAAAGCGAAAGAAAGCGGGAGAAGGAATTTTTTCATGGGAATTTGGATTCGTTAGGCGGCGGCTACTTCTTATACATCGGCACCTGCGGCAGTTGCGGCGGCTCGATCAGGTCCTCGGTTTCTTCCTGTTCCTCGCTCGGATTCACCAGCTGACCGCCGGGATTCATCAAGCGCGCGGTCACGAAGATAACCAGGTTCCGCTTCACGTGTTGTTCGGTGTTCGTGCGGAAGAGCCGGCCGACCACTGGGATGTCGCCAATGATCGGCGTGCGATCTTCCGTCTTCTGCACGTCCTCGCGCATTAAACCGCCGAGCACGACCGTTTGTCCGTCCCACACACTCACGCTCGTGGTCACTTTGCGTGTGCTGAAAATCGGCTGATTAATCACGTTATCGGTCAGCGTGATGCTGTCGGCGCCTAATGCGGTCGCGATCGGCGAGACGATCCCGAGCAGCGCCGGATTCACGGTTCTGATCGGGCTGCCGTAGTTCACGAACCCTTCAAACTCGACCACCTGCGGCACCAAATTTAAGTCAATCGTGATCCCGTCCGGTCCCACGACCGGTTCCACTTCCAGTGTGACGCCGGTGTTGCGGGTCTCGAATGCGGACGGCGTGGAAGGGCCGACTACCGGCAGCGAAACCGAAACCCCGGAACCCGCGCTGCCGCTGCGAATGTCCGGAATTTTCGGCTCGGAAAAAACCGTCGGATAACGGAACTCCCGCACGATCTCGATGATCGCGCGCTGTCCGCTCTTCGTCGTGATGCGCGGCGCGGACAAAAGATCGACACCTTTCTTTTGATTCAACGCGCGGATGACAACCTGAAATTGCGGATCGGTAAAGACGCCGCTCAATCCGAAAATGCCCGGCGCGGGTGCGATCGAGCCCGCGCCAAAAAGCAAAGCGTCGAGCGCGTTGCCGCTAATGGCCAATCCGCCGCTGCGATTGCCCGCGGTGATCGGAAACTGCCCGACCGGAGAGCCGCCCGATGGCGTGAAAGGAAAATTTGCCGGATCCACCGCGGTGCCGTTCCCGGAAGTTCCGCCGCCGCCGAAGACGCGATTGTTCCCGATGTTGAACTGGCCTAACAACCAATCGAAGCCGAGCTCTTTCAAATTCGTCTGCGTGATCTCGACAAACTTCGCTTCGATCTCGACCTGCTTCGGCCCCGAGACGCTGGCCTGTTCCACCAGCGCATCGATCAAGTCGAGATTGTCCTGCGTGTTGCGCACGATCAGCCGGCTGCTTTGCGGAAGGAAAATCGCGCTCGCGCCCGGCGCGAAGGTGACGCCCTGCGAAGTCAGCAAATCCTTCGCGGTTTCCCGCGTGACTAATTGATGTCCGCCGGTCGATTCCTGCGTGTCTTTGCCCGTGCCGGTCGGCGCGGGAGCGCCCCCCGTCGCGCTCGTGCGTGAGGGTTGATCGAGCTGCGTGCCGCCACCGTTTAGCGTGCTCGTGAAAAATCCCGGCGGCACGCGATATTCTTTCGTCAGCATGTCGTTGCTTTGCTCGCTGATCGGAATGATCGAGACCGCGTACGGTTCCACTTTCACTTTCAATCCGGCCTGGCTCGCGATGTAACGGAGAGCTTCGCCGAGCGGAATCTGGTTGAGCGTAATTGTGATCCGCGCATCCGCCGGCGCGATCGTCGGCGCGGCGGGCGCGGCGAGCGGCGCGGGATTTATCGGAGCCGGCGCGGTTGGCGCGGCCGGGGCGACGCCGTTTTCTTCGCTGCCCGGAAGCGGCGCCGAAGTATCGGCCACCGGCGCGATGGCGTTGCTGGAACTGCCGCCGATTTGATTCAACCGGAGCACGATATCGACGCCTTTGCGGCCTTCCTCCGCGGGATCGTTCGCCGCTGCCTGTTGGCGCAGGAAATCAATCGCTTCGCGAATGCTCGCGTCGCGAAATTCGATCCGCGGAATAATGATCGTATTCAGTTTCGCGGAAATGCGCGCGGTGCCGTTCGCATCTTTTGAAAGTGCGTCGACCACTGGCGGCGCCGCGGTCCCGTATTGTCTGACCGGATTTTCCCAGCCTTTCTGCACCTGCCAAAGCGAACGCGAACGCGTCTCGTTATACGCCTCCTCGCCGTAATGCGTTTTTTGCAGGTTGATCTTTTCCTGTCCGCGGCGCGCGGCCGTGTTGTACGGGTCGAGATTTAAAACCTGCTCATACTTCTTGAAGGCGAGGTCGTAGCGGCCGCTATTATAATATCCGTCCGCATCGATGAGTAACTTGCGGACTTCTTCGACTCTCCCGATGAACTTCGGGCCCATCGTTTTGTTGATTTGTCCGGGCTCCTGCAACTTCGCCAGCAGGACCGCGGCGTCGCGGCAATTCGGATTGTAACGATCGCTCAAAAGCTCGCGGCAGATCGCTTCCGCTTCCGCGTATTTGCCTTCCTGCACGCGCAACTCCGCCACCTTGATCCCGCTTTCGCAAAATCCATCAACCGCTTCTTCGTGCGCGTTTCCGCTCACGACCGCGTCCGGCAAATACATCACCGCCATGCGAAAATCTTCGTGCGCGCGCAGATAATCCTTCGATTCCATGGCCGCTTTGCCACGGGCGATTGCTTCCGTTCCGCGCGGCAAGGCCGCATCGCGCCGCGCAATTTCGCGTTCGGCCACGGTTTGCGCACTCTGCGCGCGAAGCAAAGTTGGACTAACGAGTGCTAAGAAAAGGAAGGCGACGAGCGAGCGGGAGATTCTCATTGGTTAGGGGATGAACGGCGCGACTTCGATCCGCTCGTCGGGTTTTTGCATGTTGACGATGACCGCTTTATCCGGCTGAACGTCGACCAGCTTGTACTTGATTTCCGTTTGCGGCGGCAACGAAAATTCCTGGTCCTTCTTGATCTGCATCTCGCGCGGTTCGCCCCACAAATAGACGAAAGTCCCGACCGATTCCGGCGAGATCATGATCTTCTCTTTCACCAGATTGAGTTGCTCCTTCGTCTCCTCGTTTTCGATCGTTAATTCCGAGACATCGACGTCGGTGCCGTATTGGTTTGGCGCCGATTTCTCGGTGAATTTCACGATCTTGAATTTCGTTCCGCGAATCAATTCGCCTGCTTTCAGGAACTGCGTCGGCTCCTTCAGATCGCTCGTGTTAATGCCGAAGGTTTCGCCGGTGCGCGAAGCGAAAACGAGCCGGAACGGTTCGCGATTAAACGACTTCAACTTCAGCTTCGCGATGAAGGGCGGATGCGATTCCTTGTCGGTTGGGTTGGTGTGATTTTGCCATTCTTCCAGGTTGGTGAAGCCGTCGCTGTCCGCGTCCTGCGTCAGCACGTCGGCCTCGGCAATTGGCAAACCGAACTGATCCAACCACTCGTTAGGCACGGGCGGATGGACCTGCGTGTTTTGCAAAGTCGCGGGCATGCCGTTCGCGCCGATGAAATGTTTTTCCGGAACGAAAAGCCCGGAGCGTCCGCCGAAAGTCCACTGCGGCGGCCGCGTTAATTTTTGCGCAGCCGCCGCCAGCTCGAGCGCCTTTTCCGTCGGCGCGGCCGGCTTGGGCGGGCCGGCATTCAGGCTGGTGAAGTTCTCGTTAAAGCTGGCCGCGCTTCGCCAAATGAAGAATGCGCAGAGTAGCAAAAAAAGCGCGCCGCCGAGAATGGCCAGCCGATCGTAGTTCGCGCGTATCCAGTTCATCTCAATAAGCGAACCGGAGCATTTCGATCCGCGCGGAAGTTTGCAGATGCTCGTTCCCGACGATGAAATTTAAAGCTGCGTTCGCCGGCGTCGGTGTCGCGGCCGCGTTCGCGCCGCCCGCTTCGCGCGCCGGTCCTTTCTCTTTCTCATTCAAAATTTGCAGCGTGCGCACGATGTAGAATTGCTGGTCGTTCGTCGCGATCTGGTTGAGCACGCGACGCAGGGCGCCCGGGCTGGAATGGAAGGCAATCTCGATCGATTTCCGCTCGAGTAACGGCGGAGCCGCCGGCGCGGTCACCGCCGGCGCCGCGACCCCGCAGTTTCGGGTCAACGCACTTGGTGAGATCCAGTTCCGCGGCAACCTGGTCGCCGCCGCGGCGGTGGCGGCCGGGACCAACGTGGCGCT
>CAXSCV010000018.1:0-40399 GCA_964235895.1 uncultured Chthoniobacterales bacterium | reverse complement strand
AACGGCGGAGCCGCCGGCGCGGCCGCCGCCGGTTTGCGCGCGCTTGGCGGCGTCGGCGATGCGGCCACGATCGACTCGTTAGGCGGAATGCGCCGAAACGAAATCACCGCGTCGATGCGCGCGTCGATCATCAGGTTGAGGAGCAATTCCGCCTGCGCCAGTTCCTGGCCGAGCAATGGCGCGGCGGCCGTGTCCGGCAGTGCGGCTGCGAACTCGTCGAAGCCGAGGAAAAACGGCTCGGGCAATTTCACTTTGTTGGCGCGCGCTTTTTCCGTGAGCTCGGCTCGCGCCTGATTCAGTCGCGCCTGGAACTCGTTAGGCGCCATCGCTTTCACCGGTAACGCGTGCGTCTTCAAATCTGCTTTCAGTTTCTCCAACGCGGCCGCGTAATCGGTCGCCTGCGTTTTCATTTTCTCCAGGTTCACTTCCGTGGGAAACGGCGTCAGATGCTGCAAGCGATTCAGCTCGGTCGCGCTTTCGTTGAAGCGAGTTTGCGCGTCGTCGAATCCACTTTTCGCGCGCCAGAGAAAGACGAGCGCGGCGATTACGACCAGACCGAAAACGATCGGGAAAGTCGCGGGAAATCCGTTAGGCCGAATCCATTTCATGGCAGCTTGATCGGCTTCTTCAATTCCAAACGCAGCTCGTAAGGAAAGGCCCATTCGTTGTTGTTCGGCGTGGTCGGTTTGATCACTTTCGCCTGGTTGTTTGGATCGATCGCGAACCAGGGCGAGCTGACCAGGTTCCGGAAATAATCGACCACCACTTCCTGTTGCTTTGGGTTGAACAAGTAAAGTCCGCGCACAAAAATCGCATCGATCGCTGGCCCGCTCGTTGTGGCTCCGGGTTTCGCCGGCGAATGCGCGGCCGTCGGACTCGGTGTCGGCTCGAGCCGGCCCGCGCGTGCACTCGTTAGGCCAATCGGTTTGCCACCGGAAAGCGCGACCAACTCGGTGATCCAAATATTTTCCTTCGGCAGGCGCGCGTTCAAATCTTCAATAATTTCCGGCCAGAAACTGCGATCGTTCACCGTCGCGGCCAACGGGGTTGCGACATCTTCCAAGGCGCCGTTTTTTTTGCGGACCGCATTCACCTGCGTCTCGATCCGGCGCATCCCGTCGACCTTCGCCGCCAGGCGCGTGGTTCCCTCGTTTTCCACGCTGGCCGCGCGCAGATAATAGCAACCCCATCCGAGCAATCCGAGGATGAGACAGGCCGCCGCCAAAATGAAAAACGGGCGCCGCTTCGTCAGCGCCTGCGCGCGGACCACGCTGGCCGGGCGCAGATTCAATTCCATCGGACAAGTGCTCGCGCTGCGCAGCGCGAGGCCGACCAATTCGCCTAACAAGTGCGCGGCATGCGAGACCTCCGCGCTCGCGACCGACTCCGCGACTGCGACGTTGCGCAGCGGATTAAAAAACTCGATCGGCAACTGCAATTTCTCCTGAAAAAATTCGCGCATGTAGGGCAGGCTCGCGCTCCCGCCGCAAAGGAAAACACGAGCCGGCGCGCTCCCTTGTTGCTGCGCGCGGTAATGGCTGATCGAGCGCGCCAATTCCGCATGCAGCCGGGTCATCGTGCTGCGGACGATCTTCGCCACGCGCGCGACCTCCGCGTCCTCCGGCTCGGCGTAAGCGCCGCCCAGACTAACGAGTCCATCGCGCTTCTTCCGGAACTCGGCCGCGCCTAACGACTCCCCAAATTCCTTCGCGATCGCGGCCGAAATGGAGCCGCCGCCGATCGGCACGCTTCGGGAAAAAATCTTCCCCGGTTCGATAAATAAAAGATTGGTCGTGCGCGCGCCGAGATCGACCAAAAGCGCGCATTCGTTCAGCTCGCTGTAGTTGTAACGAAAGGCGTTGTAGAGCGCCATGGTCGCGACATCGACCAGCGTCGTGCGCAGGCCCGTTTCCTCGACCGCGGCGTTCACGCCTTCGAGCAAATCCGATTTGATCGCGACCAGTGCGACCTGGATTTGTTCCTCCGCGCCGCTGCCGACGAGCTGATAATCCCAGACCACTTCCTCGATCGGAAACGGCACATTTTGCTGCGCTTCAAAGGCGATGATGCGCTCGATTTTTTCCTCTTCCACCGCGGGCAATTTCACAAAACGCGCGAAGACGGATTGCGCAGCCACGCAGTAATTGACCGCGCTATTTTTTAATCCGAGCTCGCGTTTCATCTCCGCGAGCGCGTCGGCGATTTGCGCATTGCGCGCCGCTTCGTTGCCCGCTTCCGCGAGGATTTCGCGTAACCGGTAACCGAGCAGGACCACGCCGCCATTCGGCTGCGTGCGGAACTCCGCCAGCCCGATCGTTTGCGAACCGAGATTCAGACTAACGAGACGTGTCGGAGCAGCCATGCGACAAAAAAATCAGCGACCGGGCGTTTTGATTTGTTCGTAATGATCCCAGTAAAGCGGCGCGAAGGGAGTTTCGTTTTTGTTCAATAAAAAGCCGCTCGTTTTCGGGAGATCGGCGAACCACTGCGGGTGCGCGCGGCCCATGCTCAGTTCCGATTTCACCACGCCTTGCTGGACGATCTGCACCGCGATGTTCTGGATGGAATTTTCGATGACGATGCGATTGCTGACCAGTCGCGCGAGCGCGCGCGGCGAGACATACATGACCGAGCGATTTTCTCGCCCGGCCGCGATATTCACGTGCGTCACTTCGCCGCTCAACAACTTGCCATTGATCAAAACAAAATAGCGAAAACTCAGCTCGTCAGTGAACTCGGGTGCGGCGCTGAATTCCGCTTCGACGACCAGCCAGCGATCGCGCTCGTCTTCCCTTAAATCCTGTCCGCCGGAGAATTCGAAGATGGGTGTTTGGACTAACGAGCGGTTGATTTTCGTCAGTTGAAAATCGCCGGTCTCACGCGGTGTTTGCGCGCTGGCCCCGAGCGAAAACCAAAGCGCCCACACGCAGCCGATCGTCCACGCGATCGCCGCGAAGCCGCGGTTCACGCGCCGGCTCCCATGCGCTCGCCAAATTGCCCGCGAGCGATGCAGCCCCGAAAATATTCGATCGTCTCCACAATCCCCTCTTCGAAAGCGACGCGCGGTTCCCAGCCGAGAATTTTTTTCGCGCGCGTGATGTCCGGTTGTCGCACTTTCGGATCGTCCACCGGCAACGCCTTATAGATGATCTCGGACTTCGTTCCGGTGATGCGCTGAATCTCTTCGGCGAATTGTTTGATCGTCATCTCGCGCGGATTCCCGATGTTGACCGGCTCGTGGAAATCCGATTGCGAAAGCTTGAAGATTCCGTCGATCAAATCCGAGACATAACAAAACGAGCGCGTCTGCGAGCCATCGCCAAAAACTGAAATCGGCGCGCCGGTCAGCGCTTCGCCGATGAACGACGGCACCACCCGCCCATCGCGCAAACGCATCCGCGGGCCGTAGGTGTTAAAGATGCGCACGATCTTCGTGTCCATCTTATGGAAGCGGTGGTAGGCCATGGTCATCGCTTCGGCGAAACGCTTCGCCTCATCGTAAACGCCGCGCGGCCCGATCGGGTTCACGTTCCCCCAGTAATCTTCCTTCTGCGGATGAACCAGCGGATCGCCGTAGCATTCGCTGGTCGACGCGAGAAAAAATGCCGCGCCTTTCGCCTTGGCCAAACCGAGCGCGTTATGCGTCCCAAGCGCGCCGACTTTCAAAGTCGGAATCGGCAGCTCCAGGTAATCGATCGGGCTCGCGGGCGACGCGAAATGAAAAACGAAATCGAGCTTCTCCTCCGGGAGGAAAATGAAATCCGAGACGTTATGTTTCACGAAGCGGTAATCTTCGTTTCCGGCGAGATGCTCGATGTTCGCGAGATTGCCGGTCACGAGATTATCGATCGCGATCACCTTGTGGCCCTCGGCCAGCAAGCGATCGGTCAAGTGCGAACCAAGAAAACCCGCGCCTCCGGTGACGACGGAGAAGGGCTGCGCGTTCGAGGACATAGGGCGCGTTTATTTAGCGGGAGCTCGGAATGTTTGCGAGAGGGAAATCCGCCGTGCGCAAAGTTCCTTTTTTCACTAGTCAGGAAGCGAGATGAGTGCTTTGCAAGATCGTCCGAAGCGTTCACGCTCCCCGCTTGATGAAAATTCCGGTTTTCGTTTCCTCGCCGACGAGCCTTTCACCTTCGCAGGAAGCCGCGCGGACGGTGATCATCGACCAGCTCGACGATAACGATCTCGAGCCGCGCGCACTAGGACGCTCGGATTACCCGACCGAACTTCCGCTGCGCGAAGTGCTCTTGATCGCTCGGCATTGTTCTGGCGGAATAATTCTTGGCTTCGAACAATTCCGAGCTGACAGCGGCGTGCTCAAACCCGGAACGCCGGGCGAGAAACGTTTTACCACCCCGCAGCCGTTTCCCACTTCGTGGAATCATCTCGAATCTGGGATATTATTTGGACTGCGCCTCCCCATCCTGGTCTTTCGTGAGGAAGGAATCACCGGCGGGGTTTTTGACAACGGCGTTTCCGACGTCTTCGTGCATCCCATTCCATCGCCGCAGATCGCGGGCACGGACAAATCTGCTCTTCGCCAAGTGTTTCAGCGCTGGGCCGGCAAAGTTCGCGAGCATTACTACGACGACAAATCGGCTTAAGACTTTGAGAATGTATTGGGTCAATGAAACGCAAACAAACGCTGCGGCGAAGCGACTGAATCGCGGGTTCGGTTCGTTTAATCTTCGAAACTAATCTCATGAACATTTTCGCCATTTTTATCGGAGCATTTTTGTTGATTGAGGGACTTTGGGGCCTAACGAGTCCTGTGGTCATGGGCGTGCTGACCACGAATACGACGCACGCGATCATTCATATTTTGCTCGGCGCGGTCGGGATCGTGACTGGAATGCGCGGGCGCGCGCGCGGGTTTTGCATTTTTCTTGGAGTTCTCTTGCTGGCGGTTGGCGCGCTTTGGTTTGTCCCGGGCGCGAATGAAATCATCGTGCGTTTTCTGAATGTGAACCGCGCGGTGGCGTTGCTGAATGTTGTCGTCGGCGCGGTCGCGCTGATCCTGGCGTTTCTGCCGAATCAATCGCGCGTCGCGGGAGCCTGACAAAAATGCGCGCACCAGATTTGACGAAAGGCCTGGTGGCTGGCGTGGCCGGTGGCGTGCTCGCTTCTTTTTTGATGGAACAATTCCAGGCGTTTTGGAGTTGGACGGCGGAGGAATTGAAATCGGATGAAGCAAAGCAATCCGAGGAATCGAGCGCGAAGGAAGAACCGGCGACGGTGAAAGCGGCGCAGGCGATTTCGCAAAGTCTGACAGGGAAGAAGATTCCGAAAAAGAAACGGGCGGCCGCGGGCGAGGCGGTTCATTATGCGATGGGCGCGGCCTCGGGCGCGGTTTACGGAGTCGCGGCGGAACTGTCTCCGCTGGCCACCATCGGCGAAGGTTTGGCGTTTGGAGCGAGCGTCTGGATGGCTGCGGATAACGCGATCATTCCCGCACTCGGCCTCGGCGAGGGCCCCACAAAAACTCCCGCGTCGACTCATGTTTATGCGTTGGTCTCGCACTTGGTTTACGGCGTGGCGACCGAAGCAGTTCGGCGCGCGGTGCGGAGCGCGTTGTAAGCGCGCGGCCTCCGGGCTTGTCAATTTCGACGCTCCCGTGAAACATCCCGCGCATGCGTTGCGCGCGTCTCGTATTTCTTCTGCTGGCGATTTTCGTTTTCAATCAAACCGCCGGCGCGACCACGAAAGGTTTGAGCCAGATCGTGACGCCCGACTTGCAGGCGCCGGGCGATCTCTCGCTCAGTTTTCAGGCGCAAGCCGAGCGCATCGCGAATCCGTACGAAGTGCAGGCGGAACTCGGTTTGGTCAATTGGGCCGAGGTCGCGGTCTTCAAAGGTTTCCAGCCTAACGAGTTAATTTTCGGCACGGAAATCGGCCTGCTCACGAAGGAGCCGTGGCTGCTTTCGATCGGCTTCGTCAACTGGTCGCCGCATAGTGATGTCGATCCGCAGCCGTTCATCGAAGGCGGCTACTACACGGAGCATCACAAGTTTATCGTCGGCGCCATTCAGGCCGGATCGCGGACGGAAGCGATCCTCGGTTATGCCTACGATTTCAATAAAACCTGGCGCGCGCAGGTTGATTTCCAAAGCGGTTCAGAAAATTCCGTGACCGCGGGATTCACCTGTAACGTGACGCGCGATTTTCAATTCAATCCGGCGGTTTACGTGACGAACGACAGCGCGCACCAGGTGCTTGGTTACGTCGTTTTCACTTACACGTTTCATGTCTGGGGACAGAAACCGAAAAACCCGCCGGTCTCGACCAAGCGAGCTTTCGAATAAGCGGATTCGTTGCCTAACGAGAGCTTAAGGACTCGTTAGGGCATGATCTGACCGTTGCGGCCGTCGACCTGCAGATGCATCACTTCCTTGCTCCCGGCCTTCATCAATTCGACCGACCAGTTCGCTCCATCTTTGCCGGTCTTGAGTTCACATTTGTTGATGGTGGCGCCGGGGAATTTCTTCAGGACGAGATGTTGCGCTTCGTTTTTCGTGATCTTGCCTTGCTGAAGGCGTTTGTCTTCGCGCGTGCCTTCGGCATTGACCGAAGCGACCGCGAATGAACAGAAAAGCGCGACGATGCAACCGAGGGAAAAGGAACGTTTCATGGGCCGAGTAAAAAGGAGAACGCCGCGGAACGAAAGCCGAAAGCGAATTGCCATTCGCGCGACGAAGAATTAGAGAGCCGCCATGCAAGATCTGACGCAAGGTTCCGTCGTCCGGCATCTGCTGAACATGGCGGCTTTTCTGGCCGTGAGCATGCTGGTGCAAACGCTCTATCTCCTGGCGGATCTTTATTGGGTCGGAAGATTGGGCAGAGAAGCGATCGCGGCCGTCGGCGTGGCGGGAAATTTGATGATGATCGTGCTCGCGGTCACGCAAACGCTCGGAGTCGGAACGACGACGTTGATCGCGCAGGCCACCGGCCGAAAAGATCAGCCGCACGCGGAGTTGGCGTTTAATCAATCGGTCGTTATGTCGGTGCTGATCGCGCTCGGGTTTGGCGTAATCGCGTTCTGTCTGCGCGATCTTTATTGCGACTCGTTAGCCGCCGATCCCGCGACGGCGCAACTGGCCAGGACGTATTTGCTTTGGTTCATCCCCGCGCTGCTCTTGCAATTCCCGTTGGTCGCGCTCGGCTCGGCTTTGCGCGCGACCGGCATCGTGAAACCGGCGGTCGCTCTGCAAGTTCTGAGCGTGGTGCTGAACATCGTGCTCGCGCCGCTTTTAATTTTTGGAATCGGGCCGTGGCCGCGCATGGGCGTGAGCGGCGCGGCGCTCGCGACCTTCATTTCCATTCTCATCGGCGACGTCTTGATGGTGATTTATTTCGAGAAGAAATTTCACTACCTGCGGTTTCGCGCTTCGCAATGGCGGCCGCGCCTGCAGATCTGGTGGTCGTTGTTGAAGGTCGGCATTCCGGCAGGCGCGGAGTTCGCGCTTTTGTCGGTTTTCATCGTGGTTGTTTACGCAATCATCCGGCCGTTCGGCGCGGCCGCGCAGGCGGGTTTCGGTGTGGGCGCGCGCGTGATGCAGGCGATGTTTCTTCCGGTGTTGGCGCTGAGCTTCGCCGTCTCGCCGGTGGTCGGGCAAAACTTCGGCGGCCGTCGCGCGGATCGCGTGCGGCACGCTGTCTTCGCGGCGATCGGCTTGGCTTCGGGTTTCATGCTTCTGCTCACCGCCATCGCGCGCATCGCGCCGTCGACATTGATCCGCGCCTTCTCCGCCGATCCGCAAGTGGTCGCCTTCGGGAGCGAATACATCACGATCGCGTCGCTTAATTTCGTGGCCGTGGGAATTGTCTTCAGCAGCTCGAGCGTCTTTCAAGGAATCGGAAACACGCTGCCGCCGTTGCTCAGTTCGAGCACGCGCCTTTTACTCTTCGCGCTGCCGGCCGTACTGCTCTCGCGCATGCCGGGATTCCGTATCTGGCACGTCTGGTATCTCTCGGTCGTGTCGCAGGTTTTGCAGGCGGCCTTCAATCTCTTGCTCCTGCGTTGGGAGCTGCGCCGGAAACTGAATTTCGCGGAGCTGGCGCCGACGATTTAATCGACGCGCCGGAATTCTTCGCGGACGCGCGAGAGGAGAATGCCGAGCTTGTGGATGGTCGCGCGATTTTCCACGCGGCCGTCACGGCGCAGCGTCATGGTTTGCTCGAGATGAACTTCGAAGAGCGGGTTGTTTTTCTTTAACGCGACGACGTAACGAAAATGAAAACGCGCGCCGGAAACTTCTCCGCGCGCTTGGCCGACGACGTCATTGGCGCGTCCGACATAACGGTGATGGCCGACGCGGCGAATCTCCCAATGCCGCTGTTGCGTGTGGCCATCCTGGTAATGAAAATATTGATCGAGCAAAAGCACGCCGCCGCGCACGCGGCCGTGGCAATTCGTAGTGAAGCGTTGTTCGCGCGGGCCAATCGTGTTCGTGAAAACGCCGCTCGATCGCGTATGACCGGCGAAGAATTTTTCCGGCCGAAACTCGAGTTCCTTTGCATCGGCGAATGGAGTAAGCGCGAGAAGAAATACCAGCGAGAACGCGATGCGATGAATCCACGGAGCGTTCGCGGTCGAAGAACTGTGACGGGAGAACTGAGCCTGATGTAGGGATTTCACCGAAATCAAAGAATTATACATCTGCGCTTTCAAGGCCTCGCGATCCCAAGGACACCGACCATATCCATTCACCCAAAAAGAAAAGACCAGCAAACAAGCAGCTAACCACCATCACCTTATGATTCCACTATTGAACGAACTCGGAAAAAGCAGTCTCTCACGCCGTCAGGCGTTACGTAATTTGGGCGCCGGCGCGATCGGCCTCACCGCACTTGGAGCTTTGAGCAAAACGGCTTTTGGCCAGCAGTCGGGGAACAATCTCGATGTGGCGGTCGCGCAGTTCGCGCTCAATCTCGAATATCTCGAGGCGGAATTTTATTCGTATGCGGTCGATGGCACCGGTCTCGAAGCGCACAACGTCGGGGTGAACGGTTCCGGCACGCCTGGAACGGTCACGGTGAAAAGCAATCCTAAAGTGAACTTCAGCAGCGACACCATCGCTCAGTATGCGCAGGAGATCGCAAAGGACGAACGCACGCACGTAACCTTCTTGCGGGATTTCATATCCACCGCCGGCGGGGAACCGGTGGCGCGTCCCGCGATTGATTTGCAAAACAGTTTCAACACTCTGGCGCAAGCTGCGGGAATCGGTTCCACATTCGATCCCTTCCAGGACGATGTGAGTTTTCTTCTCGGTGGATTCATTTTTGAGGACGTCGGCGTGACGCTTTATGCGGGCGCGGCTCGTCTCCTCACGGACAAGGATTTACTGGAAAGCGCAGCCGGGATTCTCGCGGTCGAGGCCTATCATGCGGCGAACTTGCGCGTGAATATTTTCACTAATGGATCGGATGCGCGGCAGAAGGCACAGAAGATCTCCGATCTTCGCGCAATGCTCTCGGGAACCGACGATGATCAAGGCGTGACCGATAGCAATGGCAACGCCAACATTGCGCCGACTGACGAGAACTCGCGCGCTTTCCGACGCAATACGAGACAGGGCTTAAACATCGTTTACGGAGCGGTCAATGCCGCGAACGGGCTCTTCTTCCCGAACGGAATGAACGGCATCATCACGCAATAACCTTTCCCAAAGCACGCCTCGAAAACAAAAAACATGAAAAATCTAACACGAACTTTGGTCGCTTTGCTGCTGGCATTTCTGGCCCGCGGCACGTGCTTCGGCCAGGGCCAGGGGCAAGTCGGAGGAGACACGCTTTTTGGCATTACCTTATTTGGCAATCAACTCGTTTCGGTCGATGCCAGCACCGGTGTGGGACGCGTCGTCGGCTCACTCGGTGAAGCTGCTAATCCGTACGGCATCGCCACACGGAACGGCCGATTGTACACCTTCGATCAGCTCACGAACTCCATCCGCGAAATCAACAAGATCAGCGGTGAATTGACGCGTGACATCAACATTGGAACGACTGGCTTGAAAGGCGAAGGCGATCTCACATTCCGTCCAGCGGACGGCGTGGGTTTCCTCGTCTCCGCGCTGGATTCCAATAATGTGCCAACGAACGACTTCTACATGTTCACGATCGACGATACGACCAACGTCGGGACTTCGGTGCGCCTCGGCACAACCGGTGTGCCGATCGATGGGCTGGCTTTCGACGCCAATGGAACGCTCTATGGGATCGGGCAGGCTGATTCGACACTCTACACTATTAACCAGACGACCGGACAGGCTACGGCCGTTGGCTCGCTGGGCATTGACGTGAAGAGTCCGGTCGCGGGCATGACCTTCGGGCCGGCGACTTCAGGTTCGCCGAATGGAGATCTTTACGCGGCGATCAACGATCGTCTTTATCGAATCAATACCGCCACGGGCGCGGCCACGCCGGTTTCCACGACGGTGCTGAACTTCAATCCCTACATCAGCAGCGTTTCTGGCCTCGCCTTTGCGGAAGGTGCGGGCACGCTCGGCAACGTCTCTGCGCGATTGAACGTGGGTGTGGATGAAAACGTGGGCATCGTCGGTTTCATCATTCGCGGAACGGCGACTAAACAGATCGTCCTGCGCGGTATCGGGCCGAGCATGACCAAGGTGCCGGGTGCGCTGGCCGATCCGATGATAGCGTTGTACGACTCGCAAGGTGCACCGATCGCGGAAAACGACGACTACATGTCGACGATGAACGCGGACGAGATCGAGAACCTAGGACTTGCGCCGGGCAACAAAAAAGAATCGGCGCTCATCGAGACGTTGCCGGCTGGCACCTACACGGCCATCCTCAGCGGGGTGAATCGGACGACTGGCATCGGTCTATTGGAACTCTTTGACGTCGATCGCGGGAACGGCAGCCGTTTGGCCAACATTTCCGCGCGCGGCTTGGTTGAGCCCGGCGATAAATCGCTCATTGGCGGTCTCATCGTTAGCGGCTCGGGCGATCAACGCGTAGTCGTCCGCGCCAGCGGTCCCGACCTCGCGAGTCGCGGCATTTCAAATCCGTTGGCTGACCCGATGCTCACTGTTTATGACGAAAATGGAACGATGGTGACCTCGAACGACAATTATTCGATGGATCCCAACGCCGCGGAGATTCAATCACAGGGCCTGCAACCAGGCAGCAATCTCGATGCAGCCACCATCGTCACGGTCTCACCGGGCAATTATACGGTCGTGGTCGCGGGAGCGGATAACACGAACGGCACCGGTGTCGCCTTGGTTGAAACCTTCAACCTCACCACTCAATAACACCGGCGGTCCGACTTAAGTAACCTTCAAAATATCAGTGAGTCGTCCAATCCGACCCACTTAAACTTATGATCATCGCTTCTCTCATGAACATGGCCGGACCGGACATGTTCGTTGTTCTTCTCATCGTCCTTGTCCTCTTCGGCGCAAAACGGCTCCCGGGCCTTGCTCGTGGAATGGGACAGGCGCTCAGTGAATTTCAAAAAGCGAAAAACGAATTCACCCAGGAATTACATTCCACCGCTGTGCCTCCGAAGCGCGAGAGCGCGGAAAATCCGCTGGCTTCGATGCAACTCGAAGACGTGCCGGTTGCGCCGGCGCCCTTGGGCGCGACGGTCACAACGAAAAGCACGGTCTAACTCAGCAAGCGCGGCGTTAATTTTGTCGCCGTTCTTTTTCGGCGTTGGATTCGTTCGATAATTCAGCATCGCCGCTTGTCCGCGATTGCCCGCAGGCCGATACGACGACTCGTTAGGCAAAACAAGCCCGCCGAACCGCGTCTCTGTTTTCAACTAGACGAGTCGGTTTAGGCAGCGACCTTTCCCATCTTATGAAATCTCTCAAATCCATCCTGTTCATTCTGCCGGCCTTCGCGCTCGCCGCCATGCCGCTTCACGCCGACGAAAAACCGCGCGTCAGTCCGCACGAAACGGTCACGGCGAAGATCGCCGACGACGAGGTCACGATCGTTTACGGTCGCCCTTATACGAAGGACCCGAAGACTGGGGAGAAGCGCACGATTTGGGGCGGGCTCGTTCCTTACGGCAAAGTCTGGCGGCTGGGCGCGGATGAGGCCACCCTCTTCACCACCAAGGAAAGTGTGGAGATCGGCGGCACTTCGATTCCCGCAGGCACCTACTCCCTCTATCTCTTGCCGGAGGAAAGCGGCGCGAAGTTAATCGTGAACAAGCAAACCGGCCAGTGGGGCACGAAATACGACGAGTCGCAGGACTTCGCTCGGATCGAGATGAAGAAAGAAAAGCTCGAGGAGCCGGTCGATCAATTCACCATCGCGCTCGATAAAACCGCGGCTGACGGCGTCTTGAAGTTGAAATGGGAAGGCACGCAATACTCCGCTTCTATCGGTCTCAAACAGAAATCAGCCGACTCGGAATAATTTACGGCAAAAAGGTCTAACGAGTGGATCGCCGCCGGCAACCGCTCGTTAGGCCTTGCCTTTAATGTAACTGAGAATCTTCTCCTCGTTTCCCTTCGTCGCCCAGACGCAGCGGAGAAAATCCGCCGGGTGCACATCATGCGCGCGGAAGAATTTCCGGTCGCCGCCGCAGCCATACATCAGGGTATCGGGCAACTCCCCGCGCAAGCGACCCTTCGCTTTCTCGATGATCCGCGGCAACCAGGGCACACCGCCAAGTTGCGCATCTTTCGCCGGCAAACTATCGACGTCGATCGTCTTGCTCGACCAGACGCCGTTTTGTACTTCCACAAAATAATCGCGCCGCGCCGCCGTGATCAGCAACGCCGTCTCCGGATCCAGATCGGACGAATCCTCCGCGAAATCGAAAAGTTCCATCGGCTTGGCCCCAAACAATCGCAGCACGCCCACTTCGCGCGGCGTGAAGAAACTCGCGAGTTGTCGATGATCGTTGCGATATTTCACCAACGCCTTGTCGTAAAGTTCGCGGAATCGCTGGTGCCAGCCGTAATTGATGCTCGTGGAAGACATAAAGCTCGAAGCCGCCTAACTTACAGAGCCCTTCCGTTAATGCGAGCGCTGGCGCATTGAAACGATCTGGTCAACAATCCAGCAACCATCAGCGCGTGGCGGAGTTGCGCCCATAGCTCAGCCGGATAGAGCAACGGATTTCTAATCCGTCGGTCGGAGGTTCGAGTCCTCCTGGGCGCGTTTCATTTCTACGGCACGACCGTCCCGTAATCGTAAACTTCCAGGAGGGCCAAGCCGGTCCCGCCGCTCGCTCCGCGCACGATCGCGGTGTAGTTGCCCGGTTTTAGGTTTGTGACGATGGCCGACTCGGAATCATACGTCGGCGCAAAACCGAGCGCGCTGATCGCATCAGGATCGCCATCCCGCCAGTTGTCGTTCGACCCGATCAATCCCTCCGGTCCATAAAGTTCGAGCGCCGGATCGTCCAGCGTGCCGCTTAATCCGCTGGCGGCGAGGGAAGGCCCGAGTGCGCGAATGATCATTCTCTTTTCACCGCTCCCGCCGATGATGAAACCCACGATCATCACGTTATCCCCCGTCAAGACCACGCCGCGGGTCGAGACATTTAAAATCAAAGCCGCGTTCGGCATGTAGTGAATTTCTTCGGACGGCTCGGTCTCGATGTCGTTCGCCGTGTAGCCGATGACCGCGAAAAAATAGGTCGTGCCTTCGACCAGATTCGGCACCTCGGCGGTGGTTTGGTTTCCAACGTCGATCACGTCCGTGTAGTAGCCGCTTTGCGTGCCAAAAGTCAGTCGATAGCCGACGATGCTGGGATCGATTGCCGCATTCCAGCTCAAGGAAATCGTCCGCATAATCCTTTGCGATTCCGCCGGTGCGGCCGAAAAAAAGGCGCCGAGGGCGGCGATGATCACGAACAAACGAGAGGAAAAGAAAGGAAAGGAAGCGCGCAAGGTTGCCGATCAAAGGCAGCGCGTCTTTCGCTGGCAATAAGAAACTTTTGTGTCGGAAAAATTCACCCAATCCGCGCGCGTTTAGCCGCTAATGGAGAACCACAAATCGGCGCGCGATTTATAAACGTCGCCAAGTTCGGCCGTCGCGCGCGAGTAATTCATCCGCTTCCTCCGGTCCCCACGAACCGGCCGGATATTCGCAGAGCGGGAGCGGCGCTTCTTTATCCGCCCAAGCCTCCTCGATTCGATCGATGAATTCCCAAGCCTGCTCGACTTCATCGCGACGCGCGAAAAGCGTGGCGTCCCCGGCCATGGCATCGAGCAGCAGACGTTCGTAGGCCTCGGGACTCGCCTTGCCGAACGAAGTCCCGTAATGAAAATCCATCTTCACCGGTTCGATCCGCAAACTGGTGCCGGGAATTTTCGCCTGCATCCGCAGTGAAATTCCTTCGTCCGGTTGGATGCGAATCACGAGCACGTTTTGATCGAGCGTTTGCGTTTCTTTGTTAAACAAAACGCCCGGCGCTTTTTTGAAGTGAACAGAAATTTCCGTCCCGGATTTCGGCAATCGTTTACCCACTCGCATGTAAATCGGCGTGTCGGCCCAACGCCAATCGTCGATGAGCAATTTGAGCGCGACGAACGTCTCGGTCGTGGAAGTCGGACTCACTTTTTCCTCCGCGCGATAAGCGGGAACGGAGTGACCGGCGATCGCCCCTTCCGCGTATTGGCCGCGCACCACATCGGTCGCCACATCGCTGGCTGTAAGCCGGCGAAGCGCGCGCACGATTTTCACTTTCTCATCGCGAATGCTGTCCGCCCCCAGATCGGTCGGCGGCTCCATTGCCACCAGACAAAGCAATTGCAGCAGATGATTTTGCACCATGTCGCGCAACGCGCCCGCGCCTTCGTAGTAACCGGCGCGGCCTTCCACGCCGAGCGTTTCCGCCGCCGTGATCTGCACGTGGTCGATGTAACGAGTGTTCCAGAGCGGCTCGAAAATCGCGTTCGCAAAACGCAGCACCAAAATATTCTGCGCCGTTTCCTTTCCCAGAAAATGATCGATGCGGTAGGTCGCTTCTTCCGGAAAGGCCGCGCTGACCACGCGGTTCAATTCGCGCGCGGACGCGAGGTCGGTGCCGAACGGTTTCTCCACGATTACGCGCGCCCACGCGCCTTCGCGCGGCTTGTTCAAACCGGCGGCCGCGAGATGTTTTAGGATCGGTTCGAACTGATCCGGCGCAGCGGCGAAATAGAAAAGGCGATTGCCTTCGGTGCCGCGTTCCGTCTCCAGTTTTTCCAAACGTTCCGCGAGCTTTTTGTAACCTTCCGCGTCGCCGAATTCGCTTTGATGATAAAAGAGCGAACGCGCGAATCCCTTCCACAAATCATCCTTTACCTCCTGCCGAATACTTGCGCGTCGCCTCCTCCATCTCCTTGCGGAAATCGTCATCGCTTTTCGGTCGTCGCGCGAAACCGATCACCGCCACATCGGGCGGCATCTCGCCATCGGCCGCGATGTTATAAATCGCTGGAATCAATTTCCGATGCGTCAGATCGCCGGTCGCGCCGAAAATGACGATCGTGCACGAGTCCGGCATGGTCCGCGCCACGATGCCTTCGCGCAGCGGATTGCTCTGGGATTGTTCGGAGCCGAATGCCATCGAGTGGATGGACGTTACGCAGATTCGCGCTGATTGCCTAAAGACAAAGTGCGGCGAATTCGCGCAGCGGAAAACTACGACGGTAAAGGGAATTGGCGCGTCATCTCGCGAACTTTGTCGCGCACTTTTTCCAGCGCGGCATTGTCTTCGTGCTTGCTCAGCGCGTCGTCCATCAGATCCGCGATCTCGAGCATCTCTTCTTCTTTCATCCCACGCGTGGTCACGGCTGGTGTGCCAACACGGATGCCGCCGGGTTTGAAGATGGGCAAGGTGTCGAAGGGGATACCGTTTTTGTTCACGGTGATGCCCGCTTTATCGAGGACTTCTTGTGCGATCTTTCCGTTCAGGTCTTTCGGGCGGAGATCGACGAGCATGAGGTGGTTGTCGGTGCCGCCGGAGACGATGCGATAGCCATGTTTGGCAAGGCCGGCGGAGAGGGCTTTGGCGTTGACCACGACTTGGCGCTGGTAATCGCGGAAGCCGGGCTGGAGCGCTTCGTGGAAGCAAACGGCTTTCGCCGCGATGACGTGCATGAGGGGGCCGCCTTGGATGCCGGGGAAAACGGTGCCGTCGATCGCTTTCGCAAATTTTTCCTGGCACATGACGATGCCGCCGCGCGGGCCGCGCAAACTTTTGTGCGTGGTGGTGGTGACGAAATGCGCGTGCGGAATAGGGCTCGGATGCTGCTCGCCCGCGACCAGTCCCGCGATGTGAGCCATGTCGATGAAGAGGAGCGCGCCGACCGAATCGGCAATCTCGCGCAGCCGTGGAAAATCGATGATGCGCGGATAAGCCGAAGCGCCCGCGGTGATCATGGCGGGCTTCACGTCTTCGGCTTGTTTGGCGAGGGCGTCGTAATCAATCTGCTCGCTCTCGGCGCTCACACCATAAGCAGCGACTTCGTAGAATTTGCCGGAGAAATTTGCCGGATGACCGTGAGTAAGATGGCCGCCGTGCGCGAGGTTCATCGCGAGGATCTTGTCTCCCGGTTTCAGCACCGAAAAGTAAACCGCCATGTTCGCCTGCGCGCCGCTGTGCGGTTGCACGTTGACGTGTTCGCAATCGAACAAACGTTTCGCGCGCTCGATCGCCAATTGCTCGACCACGTCGACATTTTCACATCCGCCGTACCAACGTTTGCCCGGATAGCCCTCGGCATATTTGTTCGTTAGGCAACTTCCTTGCGCCTCCATCACGGCACGGCTGGTGAAGTTTTCCGAAGCGATCAACTCAATGTTTTCGCGTTGCCGTTTTTCTTCCGCCTGGATGGCGTCGTAAATTTCAGGATCGACTTTGCGCAGGCCGCCCCCGGTCTGCGTTGCGCCGCCGGAAGCGGGCGAATTACTCGTCGCGGGAGAAGACAAATCAGCCATAGAATAAGAAGCAATTCCGCCGCCGCGCGAGATTGCCGGCACGGCCAGTTCGCCTTGTTCTACGAACGCCAGCACGCTCGGTAAAGCGTTTTTGATTGTCGCCGCGCAGTCGAGATAAACATGCCGTCCGCAGCCGATCGGATCGGGCACATCGCGCCATACCGTCGTGCCCGGTTCCTCGAATTCGCGCAGCAAATAAGTCTTCTCCGCGCCTTGTGGAAAGAGCAGATGGATTGTCTCCAAATGCGCCGCCGTCAGCGCAAAAATGTGCGTTGCACGGTCGATCAAAGTCGCGGTCAGCGGCTGGCTGCGAATGCGGGTGATGTCGACTCCTTCATCGCGCAAAACCTGCACCGCATAGGTGCTGGCCGGTTGTCCGCGCACCGCATGTACGCCCGCGGAAGCGACTTCGATATCGCGCCGTGAACCGAGCATTTCTCGAAAAAGACCCTCCGCAATTGGGCTCCGGCAAATGTTTCCGGTGCAGACAAAAAGAACGCTTTTCACGATGAACGGCGCGTGCGCGCGCGAAGTTCGGCAAATTAAAATCAAACCGAATCAAGTCAATCCGCGTGCCCGCGGCTATGGCTTATCGGCCGTTTTGCGAGGAAGATTTACGCGCGGATTTCGCGCCGGAGTATTCCGCGCGCACGGTTAGTCCGATTCCGCCGCGCGGCGAAAATTCCGCCGTCACGACGGCTTGCCGCGGCGCGCAGGCGGCCACAAAATCATCGAGGAGGCGATTGGTCACGGCTTCGTTAAAGGCGCGTTCGTTGCGAAAAGAAGCGAGGTAAAATTTGAGCGATTTGCTCTCCACGCACAACTCGTTAGGCACATATTCGATCGCGATCTGCGCGAAGTCCATCTGGCCCGTGACCGGACAAAGCGAAGTGAAGTCAGCCGTCTCGAAGCGAATGGTGTAAGGCCGGCGCGAAGGGCTGGGAAAGGTCTCGAGCCTCGCCTCGTTAGGCGAAGAGGGCAGACCCGCTTCACTGCGACCGAGGAGAGTGAGGCTTTGCGCCTTCTTTTTCATATCGCGTTCAGTAACGCGAGGCGTGGATTTGTTCAACGCTTACGTCCTCGACACTGCGCCGCCCCTCAGCATCACAACAAGAACGCGGCGGCGGAAACCGTGCAATCCGGATCGTCAGTCGGGCAAATGCAGCATCGGATCTTTTAGCGCGCGCTCGCGATCGCCGGGCTTGTTGTATTTCGTGTAATCGACTTTGAGGTTGCGTTTCATTTTCAAATGGCTGCCGTCGGCGGCTTTCCATTCACGCAAAAGATGCGGACCATCGCGATCGAGAGTGAAATGATCCGTGCCGCTCGCGTGCGCGACCACGACATCGATCGCGCGCTCCGTCGCGGTGAAAGAAATTTTCGCGGGCTGGAAGACGAAAGTGTCCTTCTTCGAATTCATCACCAAACCGGCGAGCTGGATTTCGAAAGCCGCGTTCGCTTTCGTAAAATCGAGCGTGCGGACCAGCCAGGGTAATTCGTCGTAAAAATATCCATTCGCCGGCAGCGCGATATTTTCCGTGCCGCCAGCCATCCCGTCCCAATAGGTCCGGTAATCATAAACAAAACCGTCGCCGCTGCGGCGCGCTTCCTTGTAATTGTTTCCGCAACTATCACTACTCGTTAGGGAAAATTTCAGCAGTTGAGCGTTATCCACCCGCCAAAAGGTCGAGAGCATCTGTTGGTAAATGAGAAGCCCGGCCGGGATGTGCAGGATTTGGTTGAGCTTTAAGACCGCAATCCGATCTGCGCGCGGCGGCCCGTCCGGCCTAACGAGTTGTTTCGCATCGAACGGCTCGCGCACAAGCACGTGCACCACTTCGCAAGGATACGAAACGCCGTCGCGCATGACCTCGGCGGCGTAAATATTGTATTCCGCTTTGCCGTCGTTCCAGTAGCTGTCGTTCTGCAGAAGCGCGGGCGTGAATTGCGCTGAAGCGAGGCCCGCAAAGCAGAACGCGAAGCCGATGAGCAAGCCGCGCTTCATCGCGCAACGCTAAATTTTCGCGCAGACGCTGTCGAGCGCACTGGCAGTGGACGATCGCCCGGCCGTGCGGAATGTTTCGCCTTCATGGAATCGGAAAAGGAAACGCAGGACGGCGCGGCGGTGAGCGGTCTCGCGAATGCGGCCGTGATCGATCTTTTCGCGGTCGACGAAAAATCCGGCGAAGTTTTGCTGGTTATGAAAGAGGACCGGCCCTGGGACGAATCGGACGAGCGACTCCATCAGTTGCAGGAGAAATTCAACGCTTACGTTTCGTTTTTGCTCGATGGCGAAATGTTGAGCGCGCATCCGGAACTGGCCGGCCGTAAGGCGCGCATCGAGTTGCATTCCATGGAAATGCCGGACGATCGCGCGATCGAATTGCTGGGATTAATCCACGAGCAACTCGCGCTGCAGGAGATTGGCATGGAAGTGGTAATCGCGGATGCCGGCGGTTGCGGCGACGCATGCAGTTGCCACCACACCTGACGCTCGCCCAATCGGGAAGCTGCTCAGAATTTCAAAAACGAAATCACCGGCGCGGGATCGAGCTTTTCTCTTCCGTGCAGGAACTCGAGCTCGATCAAAAATTGCGCTTCAATTAGTTCGCCGCCGACCTTCTTGATCAAGGTCGCGGCGGAAGCAGAAGTGCCGCCAGTCGCGAGCAAGTCGTCGATCAAAACAATGCGTTCGCCAGGCGAGACACTGTCGATGTGCATCTCCATTTCCGCTTCGCCGTACTCAAGCGTGTAAGCGGCGCGCTCGGTTTTGTAAGGCAACTTTCCGCATTTGCGGATTGGCACCAGCCCCAGCCCCAGCTCGTAGGCGACGGCCGAGCCAAAAAGGAATCCGCGCGCATCGATGCAAACAATTTTATCGATCTCCTGCGTGCGACAGCGATCGAGAAAAAGATCGATCGCCAGACGGAAAAGTTTTCCGTCGCAAAGCACCGGCGTGATGTCTTTGAAGACGATCCCCGGTTTCGGAAAATCCGGCACGTCGCGGATGGCTTTGCGCAAATTTTCCGTGGCGTCGGGAGACATCGCCGGGATGCTAACGGCTGCCTCGTAAAGGTCAACGGCCCGCCTGCCACGCGGAAGATTGCCAAGGAAGCCGCGCACTTTACACTAAGTTCCCTCCGATGGATCGCTTCCTTCTCGTCGCTTCGACTTTTTGTTTTCTTTTCGCCGTCGTGCGCACGGCCTTGCTCATTCGCGCTGGCGTTTTTCGGCCGGGCCGCTCCAGTTTCTTTGCGATCGCGAGCGGTTTTGTTTTGCAAACGGCTTTCCTTTGGGTGCGCGGGAAAGCGCTCGGCCGCTGCCCGTTGACCAATCTTTTCGAAGTCTTCATTTTCATGGGCTGGTCGGTGGCGTTGATCTACATGGTCGTCGGCCCGACCTATCGCCTTTCGCTCATGGGCGCGTTCACCGCGCCGCTCGTTTTGTTGATTCAATCTTTCGCGCTCTTCGCGCCCATCGACACGCCGCATGCGCCGAAAATGGCGGTGAATCCGTGGCTCGAATTTCATGCTTCGATGTCGATCGTCGCCTATGGCGCGTTCGCGCTCGCCTGTGTTGCGGGCCTGATGTATTTGCTGCAGGAACGGCAACTGAAGACGCATCGGTTGCATTCTGTTTTTCATCATCTGCCGCCGCTGACCGATCTGTACGCGGCGATTGTCCGCCTGCTTTGGCTCGGCTTCGGTCTGTACACGGCCGGCTTGATCAGCGGATTTTTTACCGGCGAACCTTTGCCGCGCGTGAAGATGGCCTGCGCCATCGTGATCTGGATTTTCTACGGCGCGATTTTGCAAGGTCGGCATCTTTTTCGGCTCGCGCCCAAACAGGTCGCCGCGCTTTGCGTGATCGCATTCACCGCGGCGATTTCGGTTTTGTGGGGCATCACATTCGTCTCCGAAAAATTACCGACCTGACGCGATGAATCTTTTCTGCGTCGGCCTCAGTCATCACACCGCGAATGTGGAAACGCGTGAGCGTTACATTGGCGGCACGGCTGTCGGGCGGACCTTGCGCGAGCGAAGCGGCTGCGCGGAAGCGATCGTGCTTTCCACCTGTAATCGCGTGGAAGTTTACGGCGCGGCCGAGCGTGCGATCGATAGCGCCGAGATCGCGAAATGTCTGGCCGCTGAGTCGCTCGATTCGCGAGAGGAAAACGCTTTCTATCGCTACGAAAACGAGGAATGCGCGCAGCATCTTTTTCGCGTCGCCTGCGGCCTCGATTCCATGGTTGTCGGTGAAACAGAAGTGCTCGGCCAGGCGAAACTAGCGTACGAAACCGCGCGCAATTCCGGCGGCGCCGGCCCTTTCTTGCATCGGCTTTTTCAACGCGCGTTTCGAGTTGCCAAACAAGTGCGCACGCAAACCGACATCACGCGCGGCGCGGTTTCCGTCGGATCCGTTGCGGTCGATTTGGCGGTGAAGATTTTCGGTGAATTAAAGACGCGCAAAGTACTCGTCCTCGGCGCAGGCGAAACAAGCGAACGGACCGCGCGCGCGCTCGTCTCTCGCGGCGTGAGCGATCTTCGCGTCTCCAATCGCTCCGGCGAACGCGCGGAGATTCTGGCCGGACAATTCGGCGGACGTGCGGTCCCGTTTGCCGGTTGGGAAACGCAATGCCGCGAGATCGATATTTTGATTTCGTCGACGGCGGCGAACGAGCCGTTGCTCACGCGCGAAAAGCTCGCGCCGATTTTGCGCGAGCGTTGGGATCGTCCGCTTTTCATCATCGACATCGCGGTTCCGCGCGACGTCGCACCGGAGGTGAACGAGATGGAAGGCGTCTTTCTTTACGACATCGATTCCCTGAGTTCGATTGCGGAGCAATCGCTCGCCTTGCGTCGTCAACAAGTGGCCGCCGGCGAACAAATCATCGCCGAACACGTGGTGGATTTTGGAAATTGGCTACGACGCGCGCGGCACGAATCGCCTCGCGAAAACGCCAGCGTTTCGCATCCCGCGATCGCGGAAACGCCGCTGCGCGCTTCGGAATTGTGAGACGCATCGTGCTCGGCACGCGCGGGAGCGATCTGGCGCGCGCGCAAACTTCGCTGGTCGAGAAAGCGCTGCGGAATACTTCGCCGGAAGTGGAGATCGTGATCGAAATTATCCGCACGCGCGGTGACGAAAAAAGCAGCGACGCGAGTGCAGCGCCGCAGGGACGCAAAGGACTTTTCACTGGCGAAATCGAGCGTGCGGTGCGCGAGGGCGAGATCGATCTGGCGATTCATAGCGCGAAAGATTTGCCGAGTGAAACCGCGTCCGATTTAGAAATTTGTGCGGCCTTGCCGCGCGCGGAAGTCGCCGACGTTTTGATCGCGAAAAGCGCGGAGAATTTCGCGGCCTTGCCCGCCGGCGCGACCGTGGCAACGGGCAGCGTTCGGCGGCAACATCAACTGCGCGCATCACGCGATGACCTGCAGATTGTCGACCTCCGCGGGAACGTGCCGACGCGTGTGCGCAAGCTGATCGACAATCCATGGGACGCGATCATTCTGGCGCGCGCGGGACTGGATCGGCTCGGCTTCGATTGCCGGAAAAGCGCGATCGAATTCGAAGGACAAATGCTCTGCCTAACGACACTGCCGATCGACGATTTTCTGCCGGCCGGCGGGCAGGGAATCGTGGCCTTGCAGATTCGCGCGGACGACGCGGAGACGCGTGGATTAGTCGTTAGGCTGAATCATCTCGGGTCGCTTTTGTGTTTGCGCGCGGAGCGGGAATTTTTGCGTTTGCTGCAGGGAGATTGCGGGACGCCGGTCGGCGTCCTCGCGAGCGTGAGCGACGGCTGGATGAATTTGCGCGCGCAAGTTTTTGCAGAGTCGCAACGCGCGCCAAAAATTTCCGACGCGCGCGCACGCTTGATCGAAAAAGAACCGGAGTCGTTAGCCGCTACGTTATTTCACAAAATGTATGGAGAAGAAAAGTAAGAGCGGGAAATGCTTTCTGGTTGGCGCGGGTCCGGGCGATCTCGGCCTGCTGACTTTGCGCGCGAAGGAATTGCTCCAGCACGCGGAGGTGATTGTTTACGATTACCTCTGTAATCCGGAGATGTTGAAGTGGGCGCCGCGCGAAGCGGAGTTCATTTTCGCGGGCAAAAAAGCAGGCGCGCACACCAAAACGCAGGAGGAAATCAACGCGCTCCTGATGGAGAAAACGCGCGCCGGGCAACAAGTCGTTCGGCTAAAAGGCGGCGATCCGTTTCTCTTCGGGCGCGGCGGGGAAGAGGCGCAGGCTTTGGCGCAGGCAAAATTGTCTTTCGAAATCGTGCCGGGCGTCACCTCGGCGATCGCGGGGCCGGCCTATGCCGGCATTCCCGTGACGCATCGCGGGAGCAATTCGCACGTGACCTTTTTCACCGGTCACGAAGATCCGGCGAAGAGCGAAAGCTCGATCGATTTTGCCGCGCTGGCGAAGCTCGGCGGCACGCAAGTGATGCTGATGGGCGTGGAGAGAATCGAAGCGATCAGCCAGCAAATGCTGGCGCACGGAATGCGCGCGGATTTGCCGGTGGCATTGATTCGTTGGGCGACGACCGGCCGGCAAAAAACGCTGGTCGGCACTTTGGAAAATATCGCGCAGCGGGTAATGGAAAACGGTTTCGAAGCGCCGGCCGTCGCGGTTTTCGGCGAGGTGGTTTCGCTGCGGCGCGAGTTGAATTGGTTTGAAGATCGGCCGCTTTTCGGCAGGCGCATTGTGGTCACGCGCACGCGCAGCCAGGCCGGTGCGCTCAGCAAACAACTGCGCGTTTCCAGCGCGGACGTGATCGAGTTGCCGACGATTCGGATCGAACCGCCGAGCGATCTGCGCGCTTTCGCCGAGCTGGTGCAGGACGCGCACAGTTATGATTGGATTGTTTTCACGAGCCCGAACGGCGTGAACGCGTTCTTCGATTTGTTTTACAAACTTTATGACGACGCGCGCGAAATCGGCGGAGTGAAAATCGCCGCGATCGGTCCGGCCACGGCGGAGCGGCTGAAAGATTTTCATCTGCACGTCGATCTTCAACCGGAGGAATTTGTGGCCGAGGCGCTGGTGCGCGAATTCAAGAAACTGGGCGTGGAAAATCAACGGATTCTCCTCGCGCGCGCAGAAAAGGCGCGGGACGTGCTCCCCAAGGAACTCGCAGCCATGGAAGCAATTGTCGACGAAGGCATCGCGTATCGGACCACGCCGGAGACGCGTGACGAGACCGGCGCGCGCCGGCGCTTGCTGGAGGAGGGCGCGGATATGATCACCTTTACCAGCTCGTCGACCGTGGAAAATTTTCTTTCGCTCGGATTGCCGTGGCCGGCGCAAATGCAGGTCGCGAGCATCGGTCCGGTTACTTCGAAAACGGCGCGCGATCTCGGATTGAAGGTGGATGTAGAAGCGCGGCGTCACGACGTGCCTGGTTTGGTCGATGCGATCCGCAAATTCTACGGGGGAAAATCCTGACGATGTCGGCCGACGCGGAAACCAAAACGACGGACGAGTTCGCCTCGACCATGCAGCAGTTAGTCGCGGAAGCGGAGCGGATCATTCCCGCGCGCGCGCCGACGGCTGCGAAAGATGATGCTCGCGCCGTGATGCGCGAATATTTCGCCGCGCTTAACGATCGCATCGGCGGCCTCGAAGAAATTGTCGCGAGCGAGTTCGCCAAAGTGGGCGCGGTTCTGCCGGCCGATCGCACGAACATGGGCGATCAATTGCAGCGCGTGACCGAACATCTGATCGCGCTCCGCAATACCGAGAGCGTGAATCAGCGCCTCTTCAACACGCTGCACCAGGAGCTGAAAAGTTATCGCGACGATTTTTTGCGCGAGTCTCTGCAGAAGCCGTTTATTCGCGATCTGGTCGTGCTCTTCGACGACCTAACGAGTCTGGCTTCGCAAATGCAGGTGGCCGGAACCGGTTCGGAAAAACGCAAAGGCGCGGTCGCGCAATGGTCGGAGAATTTGCAAAATTCCGTCCACGCGTTGGTCGAGGTTTTGCATCGCATGGAAGTGAATCCGATCGAGCCGAAGGAAATGGTCGATCGCGCGCTCCATCGCGTAGTCAGTTATGAACCGGCCGATTTTGCGGAAGATGACGGCCGCATCGTCATGCGAGTGAAGCGCGGATTTCTCTGGCGCGACCAGGTTTTGCGCCCGGAAGAAGTGGTCGCAAAACGTTTTAGTTAGGCGCGGCGCGCGCTCGATGCGCGCAAGCATGCGCCTGCTTTCGCGGAAGAAATTAAAAAGAAAAAATGAACAAGATGATCCTTCCGCGGTCCCGGGCATGGAATCTGCACTTGTAGTTTCGCCGCGCTGCCACGTTGGGGCGAAAGGCAATCTTCACCATTCCAGCAATGTCTAAACGCAAAGCAATCGGCATCGACCTAGGAACTACCTTCTCCGCCGTCGCCCACATCGACGCCTACGGTAAGCCGCAAATTATTCCGAACGCGGAGAGCGAACGGATCACTCCATCGGTCATTCTTTTCGAAGAAGAAACCGCGGTCGTCGGCACACTCGCAAAAAATAATTCCGTGGCCGAGCCGGAACGGATTGTCGATTTCGTGAAGCGGGAAATGGGAAAATCGAAGGACCAATTTCATCGCGAGTTCGATGGGAAAGTTTATTCCGCGGAGGAATTGTCCGCGCTGATTTTGCGGAAGCTGAAATCGGATGCGGAAAAATATTTGAAGGAAACGGTGACCGACGCGGTCATCACCGTTCCGGCTTACTTCAGCGACGCGGAACGCACCGCCACCATCACCGCGGGACAGCTCGCCGGGTTGAATGTGCTGCAAATCATCAACGAGCCGACCGCCGCGGCGGTTGCCTACGGACTCGATAAATTGCACGAGGACCAAACCGTTTTCGTCTTCGATCTCGGCGGCGGCACACTCGACGTCACGATCATGCGGATCGAGCACGATACGATTCGGATGTTGGCGACGAATGGCGATCATCGACTCGGCGGCAAAGATTGGGACGACGTCATCGTCAATTTCGTCGCGGAAGAATTCGATCGGGCGCATGGCGAAAATCCATTGCTCGATTTGCAAAGTTACCAGGACCTCCAGAGTCGCGCGCTGGCCGCAAAAATCCAGCTCTCGACTCGGCCGCGAACCGCCATCGTGCACAGCTACAACGGCAAAAGTGTCAAGGTGGAGCTGACGCGCGAAGATCTGGAACGGCGGACGCGGCACCTGGTGGAGAAATGCAAAACCATCTGCGAAATGGTCATGCAGGAAGCGAAACTCGATTGGTCCGGCATCAACAAAGTGCTGCTCGTCGGCGGCATGACGCGCATGCCGATGATCCGCGAAATGTTGACCGTGCTTTCGCCGGTGCCGTTGGTCGATGACGTGAATCCGGACGAAGCGGTCGCGATCGGCGCGGCCATTCAGGCGATTCTGCTCATGCTCGATGAGGAAACTGTCTCGGGCGAAAAAGTGCTCCCGGAAGATACGCGGCAGCAATTTTCCTCGCGCGAAGGAAGGCTCATGCAGGTGACGAACATCACTTCGCACACGCTCGGCGTCGTGCTCTGGGATGACGGTCAGCACGAAGAATATGTTTTCCCGATGATCAGCAAATTGAGCGCGATTCCCGCGATCTCGAAAAATTTCTTCGGCACCGCGAGCGCGAACATGCCGCGCGCGGTCGTTCGCATCGTCGAAGGCGAGAGCACGCTTCCGGCAGAGTGCACGCCGCTCGGCACCTGCGATGTGGAGTTGCCGCCCTTTTTGCCGAAAGGTTCGCCGGTCGAGTTGGTTTACGAATACAACGCGAACCAGGTCCTGGAAGTCGCGGTGCACGCGGCCGGCAACGAAACGAAAATTCAAATCGAACGAAACACGGGATTGGCGCCGCACGAAATCGCGAAAGCCACGGCTAGCCTGGCCGCTCTGCATGTCTCGTAAAGATGGTCAGCGTGAACGCCAGTTTTCCGTTGCCACTGCCGGACGATCCGAACAAGTGGGACGGATGGAGCAAATATAAGTCGACCAATTTCTACGAGCGCCTCTGTCTCGATCCCGACGAGCAGCCGACCAACGAGACGATCGAGACGCATTGCCGCGAGCTCCTGCGCTGGTGGCAAAAAAAACTGCCGCTGAAAAATCAGCCGAGCAATCCGCTCGCGCAGATGTTGCGGCCCGGTCTCGATGAATCCTCTCGTTTCCTGACCGAAGCGCGCGTCGAGTTGCTCGATCCGCATCGTCGCCGGCAGGTCGATAAGGAACTAGCCGCGCAGGCTCAGGCGCAGACGATCGCCGAGTTTCACAAATATCTGGCCTTCGCTTTGGCCGACGGCGTGTTGCGTCCGGACGAGGAAAAAAATCTCCTGCGCTTCGGTTTCAAACATGACCTAACGAGTGATGAGATGCGCGGTTTCATCGAGATGGAATTGAAAAAATGCGGTGCGAAACGCGCGGCCACTCCGAAACCCGCGCCTGCCGCCGCGCCCCGCCGAGCCAGCGCACGGCAAGGCCACGCGGCCTCCGCTCCGAACGAAGAATTCATGCGCATGCTCCGCCTTTCCGGTCTCGGAAGCGACGAGATGACGGACGACGCGCGCGACGCCTTCATTAATATGGCGGAGAATCTTGGGCTCGATCCCGGCGACGCGGAAGACCTGGTCGATTTGTATTTAGAGGAAGCCGACAACGCGGAGAATCCCGCGCCCGCACTGGCACCGAAACGCGCGCCGACCGTCGTCACTCCGCCGGCTGCGCCGAAAACAGCAGCCGCGCCCGCGGTCGAAGAAGTCATCGATGTAGCGGCCGAACGAAAAGGTCATCCGCCCTTCGTGAACTCGTTAGGCATGCAGATGCTTTTCGTGCCCTCGGGCAAATTTACCATGGGCAGCGAAGCGTCCGATGCCGCGCCTAACGAGCGCCCGCTCACGCCGGTGACGGTCGCGCGTTTTTACATGTCGCGTTTCCCGATTACCAATGGCGAATACGAAGCCTTCGATCCGAGCCATGCGCGGCGACGCGCTTCCGGCGCGGGCGAGCGGCATCCGGTCATTTATGTGAGCAGCCTCGAGGCGATAAAATTTTGCCAATGGCTCGGCACGCGCGAACGCAAAAAATATCGGCTGCCCACGGAAGCGGAATGGGAGTACGCCGCTCGCGGAACCGACGGCAGAAAATATCCGTGGGGCAATCACGACGGCCGCGGCGACCTGGGAAATTTTGCCGATCGCAACACCGTTTTTGCCTGGAGCGATCGCGAGATCGACGACGGGTTTGCGGAGAGTTCGCCGGTTGGCGCGTTTCCCTCGGGCGCGAGTCCGTTCGACCTGGAAGACATGGCCGGGAACGTTTGGGAATGGTGCCACGATCTCTTCGAAAATTATCGCGGCAGTGCGAAAGCGAATCCGCGCGGCGCGGCCTCCGGCAACAAGCGTGTCTATCGCGGTGGAAGTTGGAAGTCGCGTTTCAATAGTTTGCGCGCGACCGCGCGCGGCTCGAACGCGCTGAATTATTCCTGCAACGATCTCGGTTTCCGCGTCGTTTGCGATTGCGAATAAAACCGGCGAAGCGGCTTGTCATTGCGCGGCGCGGCGCAGAATCTCGGTCCACGTCATCATGGCCGCCGATTCACTCGATGCCTCGCTGCCCGTCGCGCATGAGGAACTCACGCACGTCGATCAATATCTCTCGCTCGGCCAGCAGGCCGGTGTCTCCGATATTCATCTTGGCGTAAACGCGCCGCCGCTTTGGCGTTGGCAGGGAATTCTGCAACCGATCTGGCCTGACGCGCCACGCTTGACCGCGCCGGAAACGGCCGCGCTCGCGGAAAGTTTTTTGCCGGAGAATCAGAAGACGCAACTCGCCGAACGCGGCGACGCCGATTTCGCCTACGCGACCGAGTTCGGCCGCTTCCGCACCAGTGTCGTTAGGCAACGGCTCGGAACCGATCTCGTTTTTCGCATCATCAACACGAAAGTGCGGACGATGGACGAGCTTGGGTTGCCCGAGCATTTGAAATTGCTCACGCGTTATCAGAATGGGCTCATTCTCGTGACCGGTTCGGTCGGCAGCGGCAAATCGACTACGCTCGCGGCGTTGGTCGAACAGGTGAACATCGAGCGGCGCGAGCACATCATCACGCTCGAGGATCCGATCGAATACATCTTCGAACCGAAAGGTTGCCACATCACGCAACGCGAAGTGCACACGCACACGCGCTCTTTCAGCGCGGCTTTGCGCGGCGCGCTCCGGGAAGATCCGGACGTGATCATGATTGGGGAAATGCGCGACCTGGAGACGATCTCGTTAGCCATCACCGCTTCGGAAACCGGACATCTGGTTTTGGGAACGCTGCATACCGGAAATGCTTCGCGCACGCTCGATCGATTGCTCGATGTTTTCCCGGTCGATCAACAGGAACAAATTCGCATCATGGTCAGCGAATCTTTGCGCGGAATCATCAGCCAGCAGCTCGTGCCGAACAAAGACGGCACTGGTCGCGCGCTCGCTTTGGAAACACTGACCAACACGCCGGCGGTCGCGAACGTGATCCGCGAAGCGAAGACCTACATGTTGCCCGGAATCATTCAGACCGGAAAAAAACAAGGCATGCAGTTGATGGACGATGCGCTGATTGACTTATATGGCCGCGGAATAATCAGCGGCGATGAAGCGTACGCACGCGCCGAGCAAAAGCAGATGATGCGACAACACGTCGGCGCCTAACGAATGGCTTATCTCGATCAATTTTTCGAAATCTTGGTCGAGGAAAACGCCTCCGATCTGCACATCGGCGAAGGTCAGCCGCCGAAAATGCGCAAGCACGGCGACGTGTCCGCGATTCGCGAAGAACCGGTCACGCGCGAGGAAGCCGCCTTCATGTTGAGCGAAATTGCCGGTCCGCAAAATTGGCAACTGTTCGAAGAACGCGGCGATCTCGATTTCGCTTACGAGATGGATTCCGCCTCGCGTTTTCGCTGCAATTTTCTCAAGCAAGCCAACGGTTACGGCGCGGTCTTTCGATTGATTCCGACAAAGATCGCCACGCTCGAGCAGCTCGGAATTCCTGCGGTTGTGCGCGAATTCGGGCACCTGCGCGGCGGGCTCGTCCTGGTCACGGGCCCGACCGGTTCCGGCAAGTCGACCACACTGGCGGCGTTAATCGATTACATAAACGACAACTTTTCGCGAAGACGCGGACATCGTGCTCGTCGGCGAAATGCGCGACCTGGAAACGATCTCGCTCGCGCTGACCGCAGCCGAAACCGGGCTGCTCGTTTTCGGAACGCTGCATACGAACAACGCGCGCAAAACCGTCGATCGCATGGTCGATGTTTTTCCTGCGAACAAACAGGCGCAAGCGCGCACCATGCTGGCGAATTCGCTGCGCGGAGTGCTCGCACAATTGCTGCTGAAAAAGACGCCGGAGGCCGGCGGCGGCCGCATTGCCGTGAATGAAATTTTAATCGCGAACGCAGCCGTTTCCGCCATCATCCGTGAAGGCGCGACGCAGAAATTGCAGGACGTGATCGTGTCCGGAAAAGGGCAGGGGATGCAGTTTATGGACGACGCGATTTGGGCGTTATTACAAAAGGGAGTCGTCTCGCCGCACGAAGCGTTCATGAAGTCGATCGACAAAAATCTTTTCAAGAAATTCCTGCCGAACGAGGAGCAGGATCTGGCCAATTCCGCGGGCGCCGCGCCGGACGATGAGAAGCGCGTGCCGGGGAATTTCGTGAAAACCAAACCGGCTAAGCGTTGACAGTGAAAAGTCCGAATGCTATCGGTCGCGCCAATTCTGAACACCGTTCTTAATAGTCAGGTGCTCGTCCTGAACCGCCTTTGGCAGGCGGTAAATATCTGCTCGGCGCGGCGCGCTTTTACCCTGCTTTACCAGGGCCACGCCCAGGTCGTCTCAGCCGATCCGCAGAATAATTTTCTGACGCACGACTTCGATAGCTGGCTCGATTTTTCTGCGCTCGCGCCGGAACCTGAGCACGAAATGGTCACGACCATCGCGTGGAAAATTCGTGTCCCGCGCGTAATCGTTTTGCTTCTCTTCGATCGGCTGCCGAAGAAGGAAGTGAAATTTACCCGGCACAATGTTTTCGAGCGCGACCGCAACACTTGTCAGTATTGCGGGAATGTTTTCGATCGCAGCGAATTGAATCTCGACCACGTTTTGCCGCGCGATAAAGGCGGCCTAACGACTTGGGAAAACGTGGTCTGCTCCTGCATTCCCTGTAACACGCGCAAAGGCAATCGGCTTCCGCACCAGGTGCAGATGGCGCTCATTCGCAAACCGAAGCGGCCGAAGTGGCGGCCTTTCGTCCAGGTCACCTTCTCCTCGCAACATCACGAAAGCTGGCGGCACTTTGTCGATCTTGCTTACTGGAACGTCGAGCTGAGCGATTGATTTACTCGTTAGCCAATTTTGCCTAACGAGTGAAAATCCTGGAAACGGAACGGCTCGTTCTGCGCCAACTCACGACGGACGCCGCGGAGTTGATTCTCGAGCTTTTGAACGATCCGGATTTCATCCGCTACGTGGCGGATCGCGGCGTGCGGACGAAGGAACAGGCCGCGGAGTTCATTACTAACCGGATGTTGCCGAGCTACGAAAAGTTCGGTTTCGGATTCTATCTCGTGGAAGAAAAGACTTCGAGCGAACCGATCGGCATTTGCGGTTTGGTGAAGCGCGATGGACTCGAGGATGTGGACGTCGGTTTTTCCATCCGAAGGAAATTTTGGCGGAATGGTTTCGCTTACGAAGCGGCTGCGGCGGTGCTCGACTATGGTAAGAGCGCGCTGAAGTTGCCGCGCATTGTCGCGATTACCGCGCCGGATAACGCGAGTTCAATGAAGCTGCTGGAGAAACTCGGACTGCGCTTCGAGAAGATGATTCATCTGCCGGGCTACGGCGGGGAGACCAGACTCTTTGTTTAGTCGTTAGGCGCTCGGTTGCGCGCGGCGGCGCTCGACGAATCGCTCGATCACGTAATAGGTCACTGGAATGAGAAAGATCGCGATCAAGGTCGCGGCCAGCATTCCTCCGATGACCGTCGTGCCCATGACGCGACGCGCGACCGCGCCGGAACCGCTCGCGCGCCAGAGCGGAACGCAACCGAGAATGAAGGCGAACGAAGTCATAATGATCGGTCGCAAACGCAAGCGCGCGCCCTCCAGCGCGGCTTCGAGCAACGGCTTGCCGCGTTCATATTCGAGCTTGGCGAACTCGACGATGAGGATGGCGTTTTTGGCCGCGAGGCCGATCAACATGACGAGGCCGATCTGCGCATAAACATTGTTTTCCATTCCGCGCGACCAGAGCGCGAGGAAGGCGCCGAAGACGGCGATCGGCGTGCCTAACAAGACGCTGAAAGGCAGGGCCCAGCTTTCGTAAAGCGCAGCCAGAATTAGGAAAACGAAGAGCAACGACATGCCGAAAACGAGCATGGGGGAGACGCCTTCCTGCGCTTTCTTTTCCTGGAACGACATGGCCGCATAGTCGTAGCCCATTTCCGGGGGCATGGTTTGCGCGAAGGTTTCTTCGAGCGCTTTCATGGCCTGGTTGCCGCTAAAACCGGGCGCGGCGCTGGCGTTGATTTGCGCGGCGCGATAAAGGTTGAAACGCATGGTGAATTCGGGACCGCTGCGCGATTCCACATTGGTCACGGAGCTGAGCGGAACCATGTCGTTGTTGCTGTTGCGGACGAAGAAGAGCCCGACGTTCTCCGCCTTCGTTCGATACTCGCCTTCGGCTTGGACGAAGACCTGCCACTGGCGTCCGAAGCGGTTGAAATAGTTGACGAAATATCCGCCCATGAATGTCTGCAGCGTCTGGCTTACTTGCGTGAGATCGACGCCTTGCTTCAGCACTTTGTCGCGATCGACATCGATGAAGACTTGCGGAACCGACGGTAGAAAAGTGGTGGTGGCGGAAGCGATCTCCGGACGTTTGCGCACGGCGGCGAGAAAGATGTTCAGGTTGTCGCCGAGAAAATTCACATCTTTGCCCGCGCGATCTTCGAGCATGAAAGTGACGCCGCCGGAAGTGCCGATGCCGGGAATGGACGGCGGCGGAAAAGCGAAACCGATGCCGTCGGGAATGGCGGCGAGGCTGCGATTGATGTTTTGCTTGAGAGCGGCGTATTGCTCGTTAGGCCGAGTGCGATCGCTCCACGGGTCGAAGGTTATAAAAAAGAACGCGTTGAAGGTGCTTTGCACGGTGCTGAGCAAACTGAAGCCGAGCACGCTCGTGACATGTTTTACGCCAGGTGTTTTCAGGAGCGCGTCTTCGACTTTTCGCGCGGCGTCGCCGGTTCGTTCCATCGATGCGGCATAAGGCAAGGCGAGCGATCCGTAGAGATAACCCTGATCTTCTTCCGGCAGAAAACTCGAGGAAAGACGCGAGCCAAAAAAGCCGGCAAGGATCGCGAAGACGACCAGTAAAACCATGCTCACGCCGCTCTTGCGAATGGCGAGCCGAGAGGTGCTGACGTAGTGCTCGGTGGTGCGGCCAAACGCTTTGTTGAACTTGCCGAAGAACCAGCCGAGCGGTCCGCGCGCCGGTTTGCGCGGACGGAGCAACATCGCGGAAAGCGCGGGGCTGAGCGTGAGCGCATTGAATGCGGAAAGGATGACGGAGATGGCGATGGTTAGAGCGAATTGCTGATACAAGCGCCCGGTGATTCCCGGAATGAATGCGGTCGGTACGAAGACCGCCGACAAAACGAGCGCGATGCCGATGACCGGCCCCGACACTTCTTCCATCGCGCGCAAAGTTGCGTCGCGCGGCGACATGCCTTCTTCGATGTGATGCTCGACCGCTTCGACCACGACGATGGCGTCATCGACCACCAGACCAATCGCCAGCACCAAACCGAAGAGCGCGAGCGTGTTGATGGTGAACCCAAAAAGCGGGAACAACATAAAGGTGCCGATCAACGAAACCGGCACCGCGCAAAGCGGAATCAAAGTTGCGCGCCAGCCCTGCAAAAAGATGAAGACGACAAGGATGACGAGCGCGAGCGCTTCGAGCAGCGTGTAGATGATTTCCTCCATGCCGGCCGTGACGGCCTGCGTGGTATCGAGCGAAACCGCATAGGTCATGTCGGAAGGAAATTGTTTGGCGACGCGTGCCATCAATGCTTTCACTCCTTTGGCCGCATCGAGCGCGTTCGTTCCGGGAAGTTGGTAAAGCGCAAGGATGGCCGCTGGTTTTCCATCGAGTCGACCGGCCAGCGTGTAGGTCTGCGCGCCGAGCTCGATCCGCGCGACATCCTTCAAGCGCAAAACCGAGCCGTCGGGATTCGCGCGGATAACGATTTCGCCAAATTCTTCACCACTCGTTAGGCGACCGGGCGAGCGCACAGTATAGGTAAATTGCTGGCCGGGCGGCGCGGGCTCGCCGCCGATCTGGCCGGCCGGGTTAACCGTGTTCTGCGCTTTGATCGCGTTGATGATGTCGGTGACGGTGACATTCAACTTCGCGAGTTGATCCGGTTTCACCCAAAGCCGCATCGCGTATTGGCCGGCGCCGAAGACCTGCACGTTCGAAATGCCGGGCACGCGCGTGAGTTGATCGATCAGATTGATGTTCGCGTAGTTGGCGAGAAAGATGTTGTTGTAGGTGCCGTTCGGCGAATTGAGGGAGACGAGCATGAGCGGCGCGGTCGTCGATTTTTGCACGGTGATGCCGGCATTGATCACGTCCTGCGGTAACTGCGAAGTGGCTTGCGAAACGCGGAGCTGCGAGAGGATCTGGTCGGTGTTCGGATCGGTCGCGACGTCGAAATTGATCGTCATACGGATCGAGCCGTTGGCGTTGACCGACTGGATGTAGTTGCTCTTGTCGACGCCACTCATTTGCTGCTCGATCGGCGTGGCCACGGATTGCTCGATCGTCTGCGCGTCGGCGCCGGTGTAATTCGCGCGCACCTGAATTTCCGGCGGCACGATGTTCGGATATTGCGAGATGGGCAGTTGAATCATCGCGACCGTGCCGACGATGGTCATGAGGATCGCGATGACGATCGCAACGATCGGGCGATTAATGAAAAACTTCGACATGGGTGTGCGCGCCTAACGAGTGCTGGCGCTCGGGCCGGGCGAGGCGGCGGGCGGCGGAGACCACGGTTTTGGATTAACCGGTGAATCGTTCCGCGCTTTCTGCACGCCTTCGACGACCACGCGATCGCCGGCATGCACGCCTTCCTGCACGATCCACATTCCGCCGAAGCGCCGTCCCATTTTTACCGCCTGGATGTGCGCTTTGTTGTCCGGTCCGACAAGCGCGATTTGATACGTCCCCTGGAGCTCGATGACCGCGCGCTGCGGAACGAGGAAGGCGCCGTGCTCCACGTCGGTGCGCACCCGAATGCGCGCGAATTGCCCTGGGCGCAAAATGTTTCCCGGGTTCGGAAAAATCGCGGCGATCCGGACCGAGCCGGTGCGGACATCGACCTGATTTTCGCGCGCAAAGAGTTCGCCTTTGTGCGGATAATGCGAGCCGTCGGCCAGGATTAATTCGAACTCGAGCTGCTTCTCATGTTCGGCGCGTTGCGCGGGATCGGCGTAACGTTGCGAATAGGTGGTGAAACGTTGATCGCTGATCGTGAAGTAAGCCTTGATCGGATCGACGGTAGAAACGGTCGTGAGAATGCCCGTGCTCGGTCCGACCAAATCGCCTACCTGCACCTTGGCCAAACCTGCCACGCCATCGACGGGCGATTTGATCGCGGTGTATTCGAGATTCAAATCGGCCACCTCGACGGCGGCGCGTTGCGCTTCGACTTGCGCTTGCGCGGCGGCGGCGGCCTGCACGGTGTTGTCACGTTCCTGCTCGCTGATCGCGCGCGTTTTAAAAAGCTCCAGGTTGCGATTGGCCGTCAGCTCGGCCTGACGTTGCGATGCTTCCGCTTGCGCGAGCGCCGCTTTCGCTTGCGCCTCCGCAGCCTCAAACGGACGCGGATCGATTTGGAAAAGAAGATCGCCCTTCTTAACCGCCGTGCCTTCTTTGTAATTCTGCGAGGTCAGGTAACCCTGCACGCGCGCCTGAATGCTGGCATTCACGGAACCATCGAGTGTGCTGACGAAATCATCGTAAATCGGAACGTCTTCCTGTTTCACTTCGGTTACGAGAACGTCCGGGCCCGCGCTCGGCGGCGGACCGCTGGGTTTGCGCGAACAACCGCTCTGCGTCATCGACAAAAGGAAAATCGCGAGAGGGGCGGAGCGAGCCGCGAGAGGTCGCCAGTTCTTCATCTTGGCCGATACTCGCACAGAGCATCGGCGCGACAACCGGCGAAACGCGAGGGGCGCGGGTGGCAGGACGCGGGTGGGCGAAGATTTTCGAGGAGCCGGCCTAACGAGACATCGACGACGTGGAAAAAGATCGGCGAACGCGGTCGCTCATAAGGTAAAGGATGAGCGCTCCTCCGATTGGCAGGCCGATCAGCGCACTGTAATCGTGCCGGAATATGGCGCTGCCCAGATCGCCCACGAGGTTGGCCGCCAATAGCGCGATGGCCAGAATTCGTCCCCAGCGCAAGCGTTTGGCCAGACCGATCGCGGTAAGAGTGCAGACCGTTCCAACGACAGCCATTAGCAGAAAGGCCCAGCGACCGATGCCTCGAAATCCGTTCTCCGCGGCCGGATTCAATCGCCAGAGAACATCGAGCGCGCTGCCGGGGAAAAGCAGCGTCAGCGTGGTGAGAAAACAGGCGGTTGCGCCGAAGGCAAAGAATCCCGCCAGGAGCGTGAGACCCATCGCGTTTTTCGTCATGAGGCTCAATTCGTTAGGCCAAAATTAAGTTAATAGAAGCGGGTTATCCCTAGAACTTCGTTCGGCCTCTCTGCGCAGGAAGGAAAGCTAAGATAAGTAACAAAACAAAGGCCCGCCAGGTTCGCTGGCGGGCCTTGTAAAATCGCGCCGTTAAAGGCGCACTCGACCGAGGTTATTTCTTCGCTTGGTCGAATTTTTCGATGGTCGCGAGATGATCCTTCATCACCGGAATCGTGTCTTCGATGAATTTTTTCAGGTCCTCGTTCTTCACCTTTTTGTCGGCCGCTTCAAATTCCGCGATGTCCTTTTTATGATCCATCACCATGGCGTTGACATAAGCTTTGTCGAAAGCCGCGCCGGACATGCCGGAAAGTTTGTCGACCTTGGCCTGATGCATGGCGTCGAGTTTATCCGGAACCGTCACGCCCATTTTCGAGGCGGCGTCCTTCAATTCGTCGTTCGCCTTTGAGTGATCTTTGACCATGCGATTGCCGAAGTCTTTTACTTCTTCACTGTCCCCTTTTTCCGCGGCAACTTTGCCCGCTTCTACTTCCATCATGCCGCCGTTGGCTGCTTTCATGATAAAAGTTTTCTCCATCGCGGTCGGTTTCATTTCTTTATCCGCCGCGGAGGCGATGTGGAAAGGCACGGCCAAAGCGGCGGTGACTCCGAGGGTAAACGCAAGATTTTTGATTTTCATAGATATGGTCTAATCGCGCGCCGCCTGGGTTTCGGACCTCTCGGCGGCGGCCTTTCCTCGGCTAAGGCTTGAGGACAACCTTGATGCAACCGTCTTCTTTATCGCGGAACGTTTTATAAAGTTCGGGACCTTCTTCGAGTGGGCGATTGTGCGTGATGACGAACGAGGGATCGATTTCGCCCGAGTCAATTTTGTTGAGGAGCGTCTCGCTATAGCGCTTCACGTGAGTTTGACCGGTTTTCATGGTCAAACCTTTATTCATGAAAGCGCCGAAAGGAATTTTATCGACGAAGCCGATGTAAACGCCGGGCACGGAGATCGTGCCGCCCTTGCGACAGCACCAGATGGCTTCCCGTAAAACATGGGCGCGATCGGTCGCAAGGAAAACCGCCGCCTTCGCTTTATCCAGAACGGCATCGAAAGCGCCGGTACCGTGCGCTTCCGCGCCCACGGCGTCGATACAACGGTCGGGCCCCCGACCGCTGGTCATTTCCTGTAAGCGGTCATAAACACTCCCGTCGATTTTTTCGAAATTTATCACCTCGGCCTTGCCTTGTTTCGCGGCCATCTCGAGCCGTTCGGGCACGCGATCGATCGCGATCACCCGCCCAGCACCGAACATCCATGCGCTTTGGATGGCGAATTGCCCGACTGGCCCACAACCCCAAACCGCCACGGTATCGCCTTCTTCAATGTCGGCATTTTCCGCAGCCATGTAGCCGGTGGGAAAAATATCGGAGAGGAAAAGCACCTGTTCATCGGTTAGTGAATCGTTCTCTACCTTGAAGGGATTTACATCAGCAAAAGGCACGCGCAGGTATTCCGCCTGCCCTCCGGCATAATGTCCGGTAAGGTGAGAGTAACCAAACAAACCGGCTGGCGCGTGGCCCATGAGTTTGGCGGCTTTCTCGGCATCGCGATTTGTATTATCGCAGCAGGACCACAACTCTTTTCGGCAGAAAAAGCACGTGCCGCAGGAGATGGTAAACGGCACAACAATGCGGTCGCCCTTTTTAAATTTCGTGATGCCCCGGCCAACTTCGACTACCTCGCCCATGGGTTCGTGACCAAGGATGTCTCCATCCTCCATCGTAGGCATGTACGAGTCATAGAGATGCAGGTCCGAGCCGCAGATCGCGGTCGCAGTGATCTTGATAATGATATCGCGCGGATCTTCGATTTGGGGATCGGGAACCGTGTCGCAACGAATGTCGCCTTTGCCATGCCAGACTAATGCCTTCATTTATTTGTGCTTCCTTGGTTTGTTGTTTCCAAAGGAACGAAGTCGCTGGGGAAGTTGGATGCTTTCTTCGTAGGAGAATTGACTCGGCTGTTTGCCGAAATTCCCAGGAGCCGAAGACTTCTATGTACAAAAGAAACCCGGCGCGCCTTGCGACGCGCCGGGTTGCGCAACTGAACCGATTCGTTTATTGAGTTTTGTAAACTTCGACCAACGCAGTGCCGGTGGAATTATTCTGCCCCCGGACAACGGCGGTGTAAGTGCTATCGGGTAGGTTAACGAGAATCGCGGATTCGCGATCGTTACTTGGCGCAAGTCCCGTAGCCTGGATCTCCTGTTCCTGTGAGTCTTTCCAGTCGTTATTTGTAGCGATCGTCGTGCCCGCGCTGTTGTGCAGCTCGAGGGTCGGGTCAGCTAGCGGGCTGGCGATGCCAGCGCTGTTGAGCGACGGTCCGATGGCGCGCAGCAGGACCTGAGTCGAACCAATGCCGTCGGAAGCAGTGCCACGCACGATAAAGCCGGCGATAAGCACATCATCCCCAGTGCCAACTCCACCGCGGGTGCTGATGTTCAAGATTTGATGTACTCCCGGCGTGGTGGCGAGGTACTGCGGACTGCCTAGTGAACTGGCCGCGGTTGTAACTGTCCCGTCGGGCGCAATTTTAAGAATGGAGTTTGTTCCTCCGTTAGCTACCAGCAGATTGCCCAGGCTATCAAGGGCCACGTCCTGCGGAGAGCTAATGCCGTTAGTTGCCAGCGTGCTCGTTGTGCCGTCGGGGCTTACCTGAATGATGGAGTTACTACCCGCATCGGCGACGAGAAGGTCGCCATTCGCATTAAGAGCGATGCCTTGTGGCGAATTCAAGCCGCTGGAGACGAGCACGCTCTTGGTGCCATTCGTGCTTACTTTCGCGATGCTGTTGTCGCCCGCGTTGGAAATAAGCAAGTTACCCATAGGATCGAGAGCCAATCCCTGCGGATTACTCAGCCCGGCTGCGACCGTGGTTTGGGTGCCGCTGGGAGTAATCTTTAGCACCGTGTTGCCGCCGGAGTTGGCCACATAAAGATTACCGTTCGGATCCAAGATAAGGCCTTGTGGGTTGTTCAGGCCCGTGGCCAGAACAGTTTGAGTTCCATCAGCGGCGAACTTGGTGATCGAATTGGTCAGGCTGTCCGCGACGAACAAATTGCCTGCGGGATCCTGAACCACGCCGGTCGGGGAGAGAAGCCCCGTAGGCACATTAGTGCTGACACCGTTAGTTCCGACAGTTACGACATTTGGTGGAGCTGAGACCGTGATATCTCCCGTGGCGGCTTGCGCCGGACTTGGGACCAGTAAGGCCGCTCCAATGGCGGCGAGGAAGGAAGGGAGAACGAGCGTTCTCCGAATATTGAGCGTTATCATGATTATCAGTAAAGCTGGTTTTGTGCCGCCAATATCAGAAATACGGAATTCCTTTAAGAAAGGAAGAAAACGACAGCGAAAATGGCTCCCTTCCCCAGCCGCCTCGAAAAATATGGAGCCGCTCGATAGCGCAAAGCACTCGGCGCTTTGTCGAATCAGGAGGTCTTGCTTTGCTGAGCGCCCGCGGCGAGTGCCGCCTCCCGCCGCCGATGCAACTCTTGCAGACGGTCAAAATGTTCGCGTGCTTTCGGCTCGTTCCCCTTCACTCGGCGGTAGAGGTGCACAAGGCACCGGTGGGCGAACGAGAAATTCGGGGCTAGTTCCACCGCCACCTCAAAGGCGCGAATCGCCCAGTCGAATTGACCCGTTCGCGCGAGGGCGAT